>CAVFMX010000064.1:0-16893 GCA_963623745.1 Bulleidia sp. | reverse complement strand
CGCTATCTTCGGAATATAAGGCACCATGAAGAAGAGGATGAACCCGAGGATCACCGCCGAGATGGCCATGATCTTGACATATTCCCAAAATGAATATGGCTTGTCCTCCCTCATCTTGAAGTAGTACATGAAGACCAGCATCGGGATCGCCAGCAGGTTCAGCAGATGAACTCCGATAGAGAGGCCCATCAGGAACGAGATCAGCACGATCCAGCGGCTTGAGTACCTCCGGTCAGTCTCCTCGTACCATTTTGTCATCGCCCACACGACCATAGCCGTGAACAGAGACGACATCGCATAGACCTCGCCCTCCACGGCCGAGAACCAGAACGTGTCCGAGAAGCAGTATGCCAAAGCGCCGACTGCGCCGCTGCCGTAGATGGCGATGGCCTGGCCGATGGAATATTCTCCTGTTCCACCCTCGCCGTCACGTCCGGGCACGATCACCCTCTTGACGAGAAAGACGATAGTCAGATAAAGGAAGAATATGGTGAGCGCCGAGCAGACCGCACTCATGGAGTTCACCATCACGGCGGCCTTGTCAGGGCCAGTGAACATGGTGAAGAGCCTCGCCATGAGCTGGAAGACCGGATTTCCCGGCGGATGTCCGACCTCAAGCTTGTACGATGACGCGATGAACTCTCCGCAATCCCAGAAGGAAGCGGTAGGCTCAATGGTGGAAAGATAGGTGAAAACCGAGATGGCAAGAACTGCCAGCGCGGTCACTTTATTCCATAAATTGAATTTCTTGATGTCCATAGAATAAACGCTACTGCCAAATCGGTCAAATCAGACCGATAAACAGACAAAGATACAAAAGGATTCGCTATCTTTGCAAAAATATGACAAGGAATATCTTATGAGACCCGACAACGACTGGAAACAACGGCTCGGAGTTGTCTATTCGACAAATCCGGATTTCAACTACGCCAAGGAGGAGATCTCCGGGACGGAGACGCTTGAACCGTCCAGGCAACGGCTTACGGTCACGATCGACAGGAGGAACCGTGGAGGCAAGCAGGTGACCCTCGTTTCCGGATTCGTCGGCACACAGGAGGATCTCGCCGCCCTTGGCAAAACCCTCAAGGTGAAATGCGGAGTCGGAGGATCCGCCAAGGACGGCGAAATCACGGTTCAAGGGGATCTGCGCGACAAAATCACATCCCTTCTCAAGGAATTAGGCTACAACGCTAAAAGAGGCAACTGACCGACATGACGGACGATCCTGTTTTATGTGGCCTGGCGGTCATATTCACATTCATATTCCTGTTGAGCGTTAGGAGTTTCTTCAAGATACTCCCCTCGCTCGGCGACTGCGCCTTGAGATGGAAAGGGCATCTCGCTTTGGAAGACAGCGTTCAGATGAGCGCCAGCCGCAACCTGATCGCCGTCATAACTTTCGTACCGCTGTGCATGGTGGTTTACTCGCGCGGCCTATACCATCCGGACTTCATGGACGGACTTACACCGGCCCTTGAACTGGCCGCGATCTGCGGATGCATGCTGGCCTACCTGATCCTGCGGTCATTCCTGAACTGGCAGCTTGAGATGGAATTCCGCAGGACAAAGGCGTTCACGGCATCCAACCGGGCATTCCGCAGCTACACGCTTGTCCTGTTCCTCATTCTCTTCCCGTTGGGAGCCGCATGCATGGCACTGACAGGAAATGAAGAACTTACGAGGAACATCCTTCTCTATGTCTCAGCCCTGACGTACATCTTCCACGTCTTCAGACGAGGGCAGATTTTCGCATCGGTTTGCAATCCTTTCACTACATTTTTGTATCTTTGCGGCCTTGAAATACTTCCGACAACCGTTCTGGTGCTTTCAGCCAAACTGCTGTAAAGTCCACGGTGGCCGAATCACAAAACAAGACTATGGCAATAAAGAAGATTTTGATCTCGCAGCGCGCGCCCCTCAACGATGCACCTTACGTCGCTTTGAAAGAGAAATTCGGCGTTGACATCACATTCAGACAGTTCTTTCTCATCGAGCCCCTCCCGTCAAGGGAATTCCGGACCCAGAGGATCAATGTTCCGGACTACACCGCGATAATTTTCTCCTCACGCCATACCATCGATGCGTTCTACGGACTGTGCGAAGAGTTGAGGGTCAAGGTTCCGGAGACCATGAAATATTTCTGCACCACTGAGGCCGTGGCGATGTACCTTCAGAAACACATCGTTTACCGTAAGCGCAAGATATTCTTCGGTGACGGCACTCCTGAATCCATCATCGGGCTGATAGGTTCCAAGCACAAAGGGGAAAAATTCCTTGTGACACAGTCCGATTCAAGCAACTGTTCCCCTCTGACGAGTCTCATGGAGACTCAGAAGCTCGATTACAAGACCGCCGTGTTCGTCAAGTCCGTGCCTCAGGATCTGAAAGACCTGAATCTTCCGGACTACGACATGATCGTCTTCTACAACCCTTACGACATCAAGTCCCTCTACGAGAACTTCCCTGAGTTCCAACAGGGAGACATCAAGTTCGTAGCCTACGGAAAATCCATCGTGAAGGCAATGGAGGAGGCCGGACTCAAGATCGAGATTCAGGCTCCGACTCCGGAGGCTCCTTCCGTGGCCCGCGCCATCGAACTATACCTCGAAGCCCGGAAATAGACCAGCGATGCCCACTCTACCGAAATCCGAGCGGCTTCACGGGAAGTCAAAGATTTCGGCTCTGATGTCAAGGGGCCGATGGGGTTTCACGCCCGGTCTCAAGTACTGCTTCCTGAAAGGCGGCGAGGCGCTCCGGCCACAACCGAATTCTATCATAGTGTCCGTTCCGAAACGGCTTTTCAAGAGAGCAGTCAAGCGTAACCTGCTGAAACGCAGACTGCGGGAAGCCTACAGAACCCAGAAAGGGATCCTTCCTCCGGAAGGACATTCAATACTGTTCCTCTACAACACAAAAGAGGTTATGGAATATTCGGACGTGCGGGAACAGGTCGCGGCAGTTCTTCAAAAGCTTGTGGAACATGAAGGATAGCGGGAATATTCCTCTTTGGAGACAGAAAGTGAGGAAAGTGTGCATCGCCCCGTTTCTGGCGATGATCTGGTTCTACCGCACCTGCATCGGGCCTTACATTCCCAAAACCTGCCGGTTCGAGCCATCGTGCTCGACCTACGCCATCGAAGCGTTCAAGAAATGGGGACCGGTCAAAGGTTTGTTCCTGACCGTGTGGAGAATCCTGCGCTGCAATCCGTGGGGCGGCAGCGGGTACGATCCGGTACCTTAGATCTTATGATTCTTCTTCCTGGAGCGCAGATGGGAGATGCTCTCCACAAGGAGCTGATCCCGAAGGATGTACCTTGCGGCGATGAAGTTCAGGATCGCGGCGGCGAGCGGAAACACAGCGGAGAACTTGAAGATCCACTCCCTGTCGGCCATGAAATAATCCACCCCGAGCCACGCCTGAAGCGCGATCATCAGGATCGCCGACAGCACGGCGGTGCGCATCTGGAAGACACGCGCGTTGAACGAGAAGACAGCCAGCAGCTGAAGAAGCGTGATCAGAATCAGAAGGATAAGGTAAGGCGTGTACTTGACGTAGGTCAACTCCACGGCATGAACTCCGCCGGAACCTAAAGTGAACGCCTTGACGCTGAAGAAAAGCGCCGCCACGAGACCTGTGGCGATGCACAGGTACAGAGTTTGAAGTCTTTGCCACATATTTCGCAAAAATAGTCAATTCCATTGAATATTCTTATATTTGACACATTAAGTAAGCGTTAAAAAATAATAGCATCATGAAAATAGCAGAATCTGAATTGATCATCAACGATGACGGATCGGCGTTCCACATCCATCTGAAACCGGAGGAACTGGCCGACATCGTCATTCTGGTAGGAGACCCCGGAAGAGTTGACATGGTCTCGGAATTTTTGACGGACATAGAGTTCCGGCATCAGTCCCGCGAGTTCGTCTCCACGACAGGAAAGTACAAAGGGAAGAGAGTCACCGTCCTGTCAACGGGAATCGGAACAGACAACATCGACATCGTGATGACCGAACTCGACGCTCTTGCGAATGTGGACTTCGCCACCCGCGAACCGAAGAAGGAGCACAGGGCGCTCACGATCCTGAGGATCGGCACATGCGGAGCCGTGCAGGCCGACATCCCGCTCGGCTCGGCGATCTTCTCCCATTACTCCGTCGGCTGCGACGGCCTGATGAACTGGTACGCCGACCGCGGAAGCGTCACGGACGCGGAGATGGAGGAGGCGTTCAAGAAGCACACGCATTGGGACAGGAACCTCCCCTCCCCTTATTTCGTGAAGGCCGGCGAGAAACTGATCAGGAAATTCGAAGACTGCTCGGTCAAAGGCATGACAATCTCGGCGTCGGGATTCTACGGTCCGCAGGGCAGAGTCGTGCGGCATGGGCTTGCAATGCCTCACATGCTGGAGGACTTCGAGTCGTTCCGCTTCGGGGAGTATCGGATCACCAATTTCGAGATGGAAAGTTCGGCGGTCGCCGGAATGGCAAGGCATCTCGGACACGAGGCCGGCACGATCTGCTGCGTCATCGCGAACCGCTACCTCAAAAGCAGCAATCCGGACTACAAGCCGCAGGTGCGGGCCACAGTTCAGCTGGCTCTGGACAGGCTCTGCGGATAGTCCTCGGGGACATCACTCCACACGGCGTCCTGAACTGTTGTTGAAACGGCTCAGGACGTTTTCCGAATATGTCTTTGTGATCGGGATCGGAGCGATGGAGTCGTTGTCCAGATCCAGTTCATAGCCGTCCTTCTCCTTGCGCAGGACCTTGACCTTGTCCATGTTCACGATGTATTTCCTGTGGCAACGCACAAGGCTGCTGCCCCGGAAACTCTCCTCGACGGTCTTCAGGCGGCAGCGGAGCATGTAGCGCTTCAGATCGCCCTTGCTGTCAGTGTACCAGACCACAATATAGTTGTCGTCAGACTCGATGTAGTAGAGATTCGACGCGCTGACGCAGAGCTTCAGGCCGCCGCTGTTGTCGAACAGTGTGATCTTCTCCAGCCGCGACACGGGCACGCTCTCGTCCGAGACCACATCTCCGTAGTTCATCAGACGGATTATCCGGTTCTTGTCCTGAATGGCGTAGTACATGCCGGCAAGGACGTAAGGTATTATCAGAGAAGTGTTCCCATAGAGGAGAGCCTTGCCCAGAGTCTCCGGGAACTGACTCCACCCGATGCCGGTGATCGGCACGGTTATGAATGAATACGCCAGACAGATCACGATGATCTCACAGACACACCATGCTATGTAGCCGAGGATGTTCATCCGGATCCTGTTCCGTGTCCTGTACATGATGTACTTGCTCAGGATGACGACAAGCAGGGATCCGAGCGCGAACAGCACCGTGAAGACAAAGAATCTGGAATTGCCCAGCGCCATCCAGCTGCTGTGCGAAAACGGAAGGCTCACCAAAAGAAAAACGATGGAGAACAACGCCGTGAATGTGACGGTGTAGATAAGTTGGTTCTTGCCACGCAGATAGTCGGGCAGAGGCTTGTTGAAAAAACTCATCCTTTCTCTTTTACATGGCAAATATAACACTTTTTAGAATTATCGGAACGCCGCCATTCGCCACAAATCGGACGAAATCGCCACTGAAAGCACAAAACCGACTACATCAAAGACATATTCGCCACTTAATTTTTGAACGGCACCGGCATATTCATATTTTTGTCAGCGGGATTTACCTTAATTATAGTGAATATATGAAAATCATCGGTACCGGAAGCGCGCTTCCGAAAAAGGTCGTGACCAACGACATGCTCGCCGGATTTCTGGACACAAGCGACGAGTGGATCTACCCTCGCACCGGGATAAAGACAAGGCATGTGATCACGGACGAGAACCTTGAGGATCTCGGAACCGAGGCCGTCCGGAAGGCTCTGGAAATGTCAGGGCTTCAGGCCGGGGACATCGACCTGTTCATCGTCTCGAATGTGGTCTCTGAATATATCACCCCCGGCATGAGCTGCATCATCGGGGAGAAACTTGGACTCAAGTGTCCCATGTTCGACATCAACTGTGCGTGTCCGGGATTCGTCTATGCCCTGGACATGGCGGAGACCTACTACAAGGCGGGGAAGATCAGGAACGCGATCGTCGCCTGCGTCGAGGAGCCGACCAGAATGGCAAGCTGGAAAGACAGAGGCACCTGTGTCCTGTTCGGAGACGGAGCAGGGGCTGTCGTCCTGACGGAAGGGGACAACATAAAAGGCACCCGACTGCACGCAGAACCGTCCGTGGATGAGATCTGGCAGATCAGGACACTCGTGGACACGCCTTACATCACCAAAAAGGAAGAGAACGTCCCGATGCAGATGAAAGGGCGCGAGGTCTTCAAGTTCGCGGTCAAAGCCTGCACGGAAGGCGTGCAGAGTCTTCTGGACGAGGTCGGAATCAGAAAAGAGGACGTGGCTTACTTCATGGTCCATCAGGCCAACCAGAGAATCATCGACTCGATCATCAACTACATGGGCCAGCCGGCGGAGAAGTTTCCGGTCAACATCACCGACCACGGGAACTCCTCGTCAGCCTCATGTCCGATCCTTCTGGACGAATGCAACAGGAAAGGGATGTTCCAAAAGGGGGATATTCTGGTCTTCAGTGCCTTTGGAGCCGGTTTGCTTTCAGGAGCAGCCGTTGTTGAATGGTAATCTTAACATTAATTAGTATATTTGCAGGAATATGATAAAAAGTGTAATATGTGACCTGCTCGGAATCGAGCGTCCCCTCTTCCAGGGAGGCATGGCCTGGATTGCCGACGCCAAGCTTGCCGCCGCCGTCTCGAACGCGGGCGGACTTGGCCTGATCTCCTCCATCAATTTCGGCACGGAAGCCGTCAGGGAGGAGATCCGCAAATGCAAGACCCTTACCGACAAACCATTCGGTGTAAACATCATGCTTCAGGCTCCGAACGCCGGAGAAGTCGCTGACATGATCATCGAGGAAGGTGTGAAGATCGTCACGACAGGGGCAGGCTCTCCTGCCGCCTACATGGAGAAATGGAAGGCCTCCGGGATCAAGGTCATCCCAGTGGTGGCTTCCGTGGCCTACGCCCTCAAGATGCAGGAACTCGGAGCTGCGGCCGTCATCGCCGAAGGAGCGGAATCCGGAGGACACATCGGGGACATCCACACGATGGCTCTCGTACCTCAGGTCGTTGACGCTCTTGACATTCCGGTGCTTGCCGCAGGAGGAATCTTCGACGGCAGAGGTGTCGCCGCAGCTTTCATGCTCGGAGCCAAGGGTGTGCAGGTCGGCACGAGGTTTCTCATCGCCGACGAGTGCCATATTCACGAGAACTACAAGGAAAGGCTGATCGCTGCGTCCGATGTCAGCACGATGGTGACAGGCAAGTCTCTCGGAGACGCTGTACGCGGTCTCAAGACCCCATTCGCGAAGAAGTTCTTCAAGATGGAATATGACCCGGCCGTCCCTAAGGAGGAAGTCCTGAAATTCGGTACCGGCTCGATGCGCAAGGCCGTCTTCGACGGAGATCTGGCCGGAGGAAGTTTCCTTGCCGGAGAGGTCGCCGGCATGATCAGGAAAAAAGAGACTGCGAAAGAGATTGTGGAGGATCTTATGGACGGAGCCGAGAGACTGCTCGCGACCGCCTCTGGTCTTCTGGCATAACATACACACAGGACATAAAGAACAAGAAATGAATAAAAGAGTAGTCATAACAGGAATGGGAGTCATCTCCCCTGTCGGTAACGATGTCAACACGTTTTGGAACAATCTGTGCAACGGAGTGTGCGGAATCGAGACCATCACGGCTTTCCCGACGGACAATCTGCCGGTGGGAATCGCCGGACTCATCAAGGATTTCAAGGCTGAGGAATACGGCATGGACAAGCCTTTCATCAGAAAGCAGGATCTTTTCACCCAGTATGGTGTCGCCGCAGCCTATCAGGCCATGAAACAGTCCGGTCTCGCCTCGCAGGGCGAGGGACAGAACATCGACCCGTTCAGGCTCGGAGTCTATTTCGGCTCCGGGATCGGCGGATTCGCCACCCAGTACAGGGAGATCTCAAAGATGATCGAGGATCCTTCCGGACAGTGGATCTCACCTCTGTTCATCCCGACGATGATCTCCAACATCGCCGCCGGACACATAGCCATCATGCACCATGCCGAAGGCCCTTGCCTTGACATCGTGACAGCATGCGCCACGTCCACGAACGCGATGGGAGAGGCTTTCCGCGCCATCAGGAACGGTTATGCGGACGCGATCATCACCGGCGGCTGCGAGAATGCCACGATTCCTATCGGAATCGTCGGATTCGCCAACGCCAAGGCCCTTTCCAGAGCCACAGATCCCAAGTACGCCTCACTTCCGTTCAATGCCAACCGCGCCGGATTCGTCATGGCCGACGGTTCCGCCGCCCTTATACTTGAGGAATATGAGCACGCCAAGGCACGCGGAGCACAGATCCTCGGCGAGATGGTCGGCTACGGCAACACCTGCGACGCTTATCACTCCACAGCCCCGAGGCCGGACGGAAAGACTCAGGCAAAGTGCATCGAACTCGCCCTTGAGGAAGCCGGCTTCGACAAGGAGAAAGACAACCTCTACATCAATGCCCACGGAACGGGCACGAAACTGAACGATGTCGCCGAGACTCTGGCCTACAAGAACGCTCTCGGAGACTTTGCCTACAAGGCTCACATCAGTTCCATCAAGTCCATGACCGGACACATGTTCGGAGCGGCGGGAGCGGCGGAGGCGATCGCCACCGTTCTGGCTCTCCGCGACGGAATCTGCCCTCCGACAATCAATCTGGACACCCCGGATCCTGAGTGTGACCTTGACTACACTCCTAACAAGGCGGTCAGGACAGACCTGACGCTCGGAATTTCAGACTCGTTCGGATTCGGCGGACACGACGCCTGCGTGGCCTTCAGAAAATTCGAGGATTAATTCAGGGCTATTGAAGCATTGAACATGAATAAGGAAGAAATCAAACAATTCATGCCGCACCGTGAGCCTATGCTCCTCATCGAGGAGGCTCACATTGACGAGAACGGTGTGGCGCACTCCCAATACAGGATAAAGGAGGATGAGTTCTTCACAAGAGGTCACTTCCCCGGCAACCCGATAGTCCCGGGGGTAATCCAGTGCGAAATCATGGCACAGAGCTGCGCGATTCTCGTCAAGGATGAGATCCCGGGGCACATCACCCTCTACGCCGGACTTGACAAGGTCCGCTTCAAGAATCCTGTCAAACCGGGAGACCTGTGCGAGGTGACAGCCTCCTTGGATGAAAGAAGGGGCAACCTGTTCTTCTGCTCCGCCAAACTTGAGGTAGGCGGCAAGCTCTGCTGCAGGGGGACGCTCAGTTTCGCATTGGTTCCGATCGGATAATGGAATACAGACGACTGGGAGACGAGGAGTACGGCGATCTGGAATCCAGGATTCTCTACGAGGACAACCACCTGCTTGTCTTCAACAAGAGGGCGGGAGAGATCGTCCAAGCCGACAAGACCGGGGACGAATGCCTCTCCGAGACGCTGAAAGCCTTCATCGCCCAAAGAGACTGCAAGCCGGGGAAGGTGTATGTGGGGATTCCGCATCGCCTTGACCGGCCTGTCAGCGGCATCACGATCTTCGCCAAGACTTCAAAGGCTCTCTCCCGGCTCTCTGAGATGTTCCGGTCCGGGGACATTCACAAGACCTACTGGGCACTATGCTGCAAGGCTCCGGAGAAGGAGTCCGCCGAACTGGATGACTGGCTGGTCCGCAACGAGAAGATGAACAAGAGCTTCATCGCAAGAGGCGGAGAGAAGACCCCGGGAGCCAAACTCGCCAGACTTGTCTATACCCATCTGAGGGACACGGAAAGATATTCATTGGTTGAGGTCTGTCTGCTCACCGGCAGGCATCACCAGATCCGCTGTCAGCTGGCGGGGATAGGATGCGTCATAAAGGGAGATCTGAAATACGGAGCTCCGCGTTCAAATCCCGACGGAGGAATATGTCTGCACTCGCATGAGGTCAGATTTGTCCACCCAGTCAAAAAAGAGGAGATGGACATCATCGCGCCGACTCCCGTGTCATGGAAGATCTGACCGCCACTTGTTCCTGGCAACCGGCTCGGCAACATATTCCTGCAGCCATTCCGTAGGGGTCTTTCCGGTGTTCACCTTGAACGACATGTTGAAGGAGACCGCCGTGTGGAATCCGGACATCTCCGAGACCTCGTTGATCTTCAGCCTCGGATCCTCCTTGAAGAGTTCCATCGCCCGCTGTATTCTGTAATAGTTCACAAACTGCCTGAAATTGCGGCCTGAAAGGATGTTTATCGTCTTTGAAAGGTACAGTTTGTTCGTCAGCATCTGATCCGCCAGGGCCGACATGTCAAAAGTCTGGTCAAGATAAGGCCTTTTCTCCTCCATGTACATCACAACCCTTCTGTAGAGGTTGTTCATCTTTTTGTCCTCATCCGCTTTCTCGGCATACGAGGTCCGCAGATTGCCCTTGATGATGTCTTTTATTCTCTTCTCGGTCTCACGGGTGAGCACATAGGTTCTTCCGGTGATCGCCCGAAGGAAAAGCAGCGCATAGAGTCCGAGGAACATCAGCAGGGAGAATGCGGAAAGGCAGCCCCTCAGGTAGCCCGAGGCGGGGATTCCGCACATGAAGAGCATTCCTGTCACAAGAAACGCCATGGAATAGAGGAATCGTGAATGTTCCTCCAAATTGTGCCAGACGGCCGTGTTGCGGAACATGGACCGGATCCCCGAGAACCGCTTGTAGGAGATGTAAAGGTAGTAGCAGAGGACAAACAGGAACATCGGGACAAAAGAAAACACCGCCCGCTGGCATCTGAAGTCAAGGCGGCCCGGGGGCTTGAGGCCATAGTAGAAGGAAGTCACAAGACAGAATGCAAGCAGACACGCAGAGGCTTTAAGAGAGGTTCCGGGCTTTTCAAAAGAACACGGGTACATCACGAGCATGGCGGTCACACAGGAGATGTCCACGGACAGTTCACTCATCTCCGTACGGCCCGGCAGCGCGAACTCGGACAGGATCAGCACTATGCCGCCTATGCTTGACATCAGGCGGATGGCATATCTTTCGGATCGGTTTCCCTTGCTGGTCTGCAAGTCATAGACAAAGAAGAAAGACAGCTCCACAAGGGCGAAAATTGTGATGGTTATTGTCATGTGATCAATCTTGTAGGGTTACAGTGGTTCCCTGTCAAGATAACGACAAAAAACCCTCGGGCAGTGGTATGCCCGGGGGTATAAGCCAATAATAAAATTTTCTTTTGCGAAAATCAACTTTTTTTTGTGCCTTTGATCGAGTCAAACCCCTGCCCATAGACTCCGCTGACAGAGGAGATGGAAAGGAACGCGTCCGGGTCTATCCTCTTGATGGACTTCAGAAGCAGGTTCAGATCCGTCTTCCTGGTGATGACCATAAGAACGGAGGCCGGCTTCTTGGTGTACCAGCCCTCTCCATTGAGAACCGTCACTCCTCTGTGGAAATCCCTGCCGATCATGTCGGCGATCTCCTCGAAATGCCTTGACAGGATGAACAGCTGGACACTCTGCTTAGAACCGGCCAGATAGAGATCGACCACATAGCCGTTGACGGTGACGATGATCATGCCATAGACAGCGATGGAGAACTTGACATCGAACGGAATGGCCTGACCGTCAGTCCCGAACGACGGGAACAGCAGCGAAGAGGCAATGATGAACACATCGATCGTCAGGATGATGCGCCCCGGGGAGATGTTTCTGAACTTCGTGATGATCATCGCGATGATGTCGGTCCCCCCGGTGCTTCCGCCTTGGGAGATGGACATGCCTATCCCTACGCCGGCCATCGATCCGCCGATGATCGAACACATCAGCTTGCCGTTCGACAATGCGAAATCCCGGATGATCGTCTCGGGAATGACGGATTGGAAGACATTCAGACAGACCGAAGCAAGAATTATCGCATACACGGTCTTCGCACCGAACGCCGGTCCGATGATGATGACCGAGATTATCAGCAGTATCATGTTGATCGCGAAGTAGGAATATCCCATCTTGAGACCTGTCGCATACTGGATGATGGCGCTCACGCCGGAGACTCCTCCCCCGATAAGATTGTTGGGAGTCAGGAATATCGACCAACCCACGGTGTAGATGACTATGCCGAGGGTGATGAGGAGATATTCCTTGAATCCTCTGAAGATTGCCGCAGAAGCTGTTGCCATGGACTTATCTCAATACGAAGTTCACTATCTTGCCCGGAATGACGACCACTTTGACGACATTCTGCCCGCCCACGTACTTGGAAGTCTGCTCCATCTCACGGATTCTGGCCTCCACTTCCTTGGAAGAGAGAGACTTGGGCAGATCAACGGTAAACCGCATCTTCCCGTTGAAAGAAACCGGATAGGTCACGTTGTCCTCGGCTGCGAGGGCGGCGTTGAATTCAGGGAAACGGGCGGATGTGACGCTCTCCTCATGTCCGAGCACCGACCAGAGTTCCTCGGCGATGTGCGGGGCGAACGGAGAGAGCAGGATCGTGAGCGGCTCAAGGATCTCACGCTTGTGGCACTTGCTTCCCGCCAGTTCATTCAGGGCGATCATGAAGGCGCTGACAGTCGTGTTGAAGGAAAAATGCTCGATGTCATCCTGCTCCTTCGCGATCAGCTTGTGCAGAACCTTAAGTTCGGCAGGGCTTGCCTTCTCATCGGTGACGATGCAGTCATCCCCGTTGAAGAAGAGTCTCCAGAACTTGCGCAGGAATCTGTTCACTCCGTCGATGCCCTTCGTGTCCCAAGGCTTTGACTGTTCAAGAGGACCGAGGAACATCTCGTAGAGACGAAGGGTGTCGGCACCGTAGTCATCACAGATCCTGTCCGGATTGACCACGTTGTACATAGACTTGCTCATCTTCTCCACGGCCCATCCGCAGACATATTCACCGTCCTCAAGGATGAACTCCGCATCGGCGAACTCCGGCCTCCAGGCTCTGAAAGCCTCCAGATCAAGTCTGTCATTGCGGACTATGTTGATGTCCACATGGATCTCCGTCGTCTCGTACTGATCCTTCAGTCCGAGAGAGACGAACTTGTTGGTGCCCACGATCCTGTAGACGAAATTGGAGCGTCCCTGAATCATCCCCTGATTGACCAGCTTGCGGAACGGTTCGTCCTCGCAGACATAGCCGAGATCGAAGAGGAACTTGTCCCAGAAGCGGGAATATATCAGATGCCCGGTAGCGTGCTCGGTGCCGCCGATGTACAGATCCACATCGCGCCAATATTCATCTATTTTCCTGTCAACGAGAGCCTCGCTGTTGTGAGGATCCATGTAACGGAGATAATAGGCGCTGGATCCGGCGAAGCCGGGCATCGTGCTGGTTTCCAGAGGATAGCCATCGTAGGTCCAGTCCTTCGCCCTCGCAAGAGGCGGCTCGCCGTTCTCGGTCGGTTTGAACTCGGTGATCTCCGGCAGCTGAAGAGGCAGTTTTTCGAACGGAACCGGAGTAGGAATGCCGTCCTTGTAGTAGATAGGGAACGGTTCGCCCCAGTACCTCTGGCGGCTGAAGATCGCGTCACGAAGTCGGTAGTTGACCTTTCTGTGACCGATGCCGTGTTTCTCGACATATTCGATTGCGGCAGGAATCGCTTCCTTGACATCCAGTCCGTTAAGGAAACCGGAGTTGATCATCCTGCCCTCCTTCGCGTCAAAACTTTCCTCGCTGACATCGCAACCCTCGATGAGAGGGATGATCGGCAGACCGAACTTTTTGGCGAACGCATAGTCGCGGCAGTCGTGGGCAGGGACGGCCATGATGGCTCCCGTACCGTAACCTGCGAGGACATATTCGGAGATCCAGATCGGCACTTTGTCGCCGGTCATCGGGTTCACGCCGTAGGAGCCGCTGAACACGCCGGTGACGGTCCTGGTCTGGGCGATCCTTTCGCGTTCGGTCTTCTTCTTGACAGCGTCAAGATATTCATCCACAGCCTCTTTCTGCTCCGGAGCGGTCAACAGAGGAACAAGGTCGCTCTCCGGAGCAAGAACCATGAACGTCACACCGAACATAGTGTCAGCGCGGGTTGTGAATATGGTCACATCGTGTTCAGTCTCACCGTTGTAGCATTTGAAGACAGCCTCGCAGCCGTTGGACTTTCCGATCCAGTTGCGCTGCATCTCCTTGAGGGAATCGGTCCAGTCTATCCTGTCAAGACCTTCGAGAAGCCTTCCGGCGTAGGCCGAAACCCTGAGCTGCCACTGCCTCATCTTCTTCTGTTCCACAGGGAATCCGCCGCGGACGGAAAGTCCGTCCTTCACCTCGTCGTTGGCAAGCACGGTTCCAAGGCCGGCGCACCAGTTCACCGCCGTCTCGCCCTGATAGGCGATGCGGTAGTTCATCAAGGCATCGGACTTCTCTTTCTCCGAATATGCCCGCCACTGCTCCGCCGTGAACGGCTCATGTTCAGTACACGCAGCATTGACAGCGGCGCTCCCGCCTTTTTCGAAAGCCGCGACAAGATCCTCAACCGGACGGGCTTTCCCCTCATCGTTGTCGTACCATGAACCGAACATCTTCAGGAAAGCCCACTGGGTCCACTTGTAGTAGGCCGGATCACAGGTGCGCAGCTCACGGCTCCAGTCGTAGGAGAATCCGATCCTGTCCATCTGCTGACGGTAGCGGTCTATGTTTTTCACCGTCGTGACCTCCGGATGCTGTCCTGTCTGGATGGCATACTGCTCGGCGGGGAGACCGAAAGCGTCATACCCCATCGGGTGAAGCACATTGAACCCCTTGAGTCTCTTGTAGCGGGAATATATGTCGCTGGCAATGTAGCCGAGCGGATGGCCGACATGCAGACCCGCTCCTGACGGATAAGGGAACATGTCCAGAACGTAAAACTTCGGTTTCGAAGGATTCTCCTTTGTCCTGAAAGTGCCGTTCTGAGCCCAGTAGGCCTGCCACTTTTTCTCAATTTTCCTGAAATCGTACTCCATTTATTGTCGTATTTTACTGATAATCGTGTTTTTTCAGTCCGAAACCGCCTTTCTTTTCAAGCCTGAACTCCACGTAGAGTGACATTCTGGACTTGACTTTCCTGCCCATCAGCAGGCCCGGCTTCCAGTCAGGCGACGCGCTGATGATCCGCACGGCCTCCTCGTCCAAAAGAGGATCCACACCTTTAAGCACCTTCACATCACGGATCTTGCCTTTCTCATCGATGACGAAATCCACCAGCACACGGCCTTGGATTCCGTTCTTGACAGCTTCCTTAGGGTATTTCATGTAGGAATAGACCCATTTTTCAAGGAAGACCTTCGGATCCCGGCTGCCAAGGAACGACGGACGGTAGTCGCAATCGTAGTAAGGCACGACGGAATCCTTGCCGTCGGCAGCGGTAAGTCCGGACAGGTCAGACGGATTGAAGATCGGCTTGGGAGCGTTGACAAGAGCCACCGAGTAGTTATAGACATACTCAAGTTCCCTCTCCATCGTGTCGAAGTCGATGATCGACTGCGTGTCACGTTCGGTGCCATATTCAGGATAATGTCCTGTGGTGAAAAGGATTGAAGGAATCTCCCTGTCGTAGAACGCCCTGTGGTCGGAAGGGTATGGTTCCTGCGCCGTGAGGGTCGGAAGGATCGGCTGAAGACGGCCGGCCATGGATTTGACGATCTCGTTCATGTCGGCATTGGAGGAGGTGTAGGCGTAGAAGCCGTTCTCACCTGTGCCGACCATGTCCAGATTGATCATTGCATCAATGTCCGCCACATCCGAAAACGCCCTGTTCAGGAAGTACCATGACCCGGCGAACGTCTGCCTCGACGCTCCGAAAGCCACGAACAGCACGGAGCGTCCGAGCAGCGGGCTGTTGGTCCGGAGCATCCGGGCCAGTTCAAGCATCATCGCAATGCCTGAGGCGTTGCCGTTGGCTCCGTAATAGGTTCTCTCCACAGTACGCCCATCGATCGTCATCGTGTCGGTGCCAAGGTTGTCCATTCTGGCTCCTATCACTATGTACTTATTCCTCAACGTTTTGTCTCCACCTTGAATAAAGGCTGTGACATTGCGGGAGGTAAGAGTGTCACCACCGTCCTGACGGATGCCGAACACATCGCCGTCCTTGCCGGACAGCACGTCAACTCCATATTTCTTGAACATTTCAGTGACATATTCCGCCGTCATCCTCTCGCCCTCGGAGCCGGCCTTGCGTCCCTCCATCGCCGCGGCCGAGATGGTCGAGACATGTTCCTTGAACGCCAGGACCGTCTCGCTGTCATCCAGATCGGCATAGGAGACACCGTCCCTGAACTGGGCGTTCGCCGGGACGATCCCGATGATGAATAGGGCGCAGATGGCCGAAACGATTGTGCCTTTTACTTTCATTTCTGTTTCCTTTCTAAAATCCACGCGCCCTTAGGACAAAAATCCTGCCTTTGCAGCTCGTCCAGCGACTTCCTGACCTGCACCTCGTCATCAGTCCGGCACACTCCCACGGCGGTGCTGTTCCTGAAATCGATAAGTTCTCCTTCGTACCCTTTCGCGGCGAGCTCCTCCATGTAACGCTCGGCATTTTCTTTGCTGGAGAACGACCCCAGAATTATGCAGAAACGGTAGCGATGGTTGGCAAGACGTACAGAATCGATGACGGCAAGCGAGTCCGAAGCGGCTTTCCTGACCTTTTCCAGCGAGTCCTGACGGATCCGGAACGTCTCCTCTTCCTGACGGATGGCTTCAGCCTTTGCCTCAATCCACTCAGAATCAGGACGGCCGGCGAGTCTCCGGAAGAAATCACAGCCCGTCAACGCAGTGGCGGCGAGAACGACAAGCACTATTGCATGGAACGCATTTTTCATAACTTACAAAGTTAGTCAAAATTCCACCCTATCCAAAAATATA
>CAVFMX010000063.1:0-26672 GCA_963623745.1 Bulleidia sp. | reverse complement strand
TTTCGTTGCCCATGTGGCCGCCCATGCGCATTCCAGGGAACACGCGTGAAGGCCATGATGAGGCTCCGAGGGAACCAGGCTTACGCAGCCTGTTGTGCTGTCCGTGGGTCGCCCCGCCTACGCCGGCGAAGTGATGACGGTGAACAACACCCTGAAAGCCGCGACCTTTAGAAGTACCGACAACATCAACGAACTTGACATCATCTGTCACGATGTCAGTCACGGAGACGGTGTCTCCAAGCTTGAGCTCACCCTTGAAGTCTGCCGGAAATTCGACAAGCTTGCGCTTAGGGGTGGTTCCTGCCTTTTTAAAGTGGCCCATAAGAGGCGCGCTGGCGTGTATCTCCTTGATTTCGTCATAGGCAAGCTGTACAGCGGCATAGCCGTCTTTTTCTACTGTACGCAGTTGCGTGACAACACACGGACCAGCCTCGATGACGGTGCATGGAATGTTCTTTCCATCAGCACCGAAAACGGAAGTCATTCCGATTTTCTTTCCAATTAATCCAGGCATTGGTTGATTAATTAATTGTAAATAAACATTTTACGTTAATCCGCACTATTTTGCGGACTGCAAAGGTAGGGATTTTTTTCCAATTAACAAAGTTTTCAACAAGCCTTCTCCTTAATAATCAGAGAAATCGTCGGTAAGCCTTGGGGAATAAACCAAGGATTACTTATCTTTGCATTGCTAAAAGGGACAATGATGCTTCTGAACATCTTCGGATTCCTCAACCTGTCGTTTGCGGACATCCTTGACATACTGATGGTTGCCATATTCATCTATCTGGCGTTCAGATGGATAAGAGGTTCTGCGGCGATGAACATCTTCGTCGCCGTCATCCTGCTGTTCGTCCTGCGGGTGATTGTGGCCGCCTTCAACATGAAGCTGATGAACGCCCTGCTTGGCACATTCATCGATGTGGGCGTGATCGCCCTGATCGTCATCTTCCAGCCGGAGGTGCGTCACTTCCTGATGAAACTCGGCTCGCGCTACAGGGTGGCGGGGAGGAGCCGGGACTTCTTCAACAAGCTGATGGGCATCCGGGACCAGAAGATGGCCGGCGGGACCGTCAACGAGATCGCCGAAGCCTGCAGGGCCATGTCCGCCGACAAGACCGGAGCCTTGATCGTGTTCCCCCGGAAAGATTCGCTCGACTTCATCATCGAGACCGGTGACACCGTGGATGCCAAAGTCACCAGAAGGCTGATAATGAACATATTCTTCAAAAATTCACCTTTGCATGACGGAGCGATGATCATCGGAGGCGACAGGATTGTGGCCGCGCGCTGCACCCTGCCCATCACCGGACGCTCCGACATCCCCCCTCATTACGGAATGAGGCACAAGGCGGCGATCGGGATCTCGGAAGAGACTGACGCCGACGTGATTGTGGTCTCGGAGGAGACCGGCGGAATCTCTTTCGTGCGCGGAGGCAACATCAAAGGCATCAACAACATCAACGAGCTCAAACTCCTTCTCGGCAACGGAGACGGAGCCACGGATGGAAAAGAATAATTCACGAATATGCAGGAGCACGGAACAGAGATTGACACCAGACTGGAGGGCAAGTTGGGATTTGACAGGGTCAGGACCTTTGTTGCCGACAGATGTTCCACTGAATATGCCGTCACAAGGGTGACGGAGGAGCGGTTCAGCAACGACCCGAAGATCATCGGGGAAAGGCTGGCGCTGACCGACGAGATGAGACTGATCGTGATGTTCGAGGAGAACTTCCCGACCAACGGCTACATCGACTGTCTTGATTTCCTCCGGCCGCTGGAGAACACCGGCTACACGATCGACATCCTTTCGCTGGGGAAACTGCGCACGATGGTCGAGACCGTACGCAGGCTGACCAACTTCTTCATGTCCATAAAGGACGGGGTTTACCCTAATCTGAAAAGGATGAGCGCTCAGGTGATGAGTTTCCCGGAGGTCCAGAGAAGGATCGACCTGATTCTGGACAAGTTCGGGGACGTGAAGGACACCGCCTCGGACAGGCTGCTGGAAATCAGGAACGCCATAAAGACAAAGGAGGGAGCCGTCTCAAAAAGGGCGAACGCCATCCTCAGGCAGGCACAGGCCGACGGACTCGCGGATGCGGACGCAGGGCTTTCCGTCCGTGACGGCAAACTGCTGATTCCGGTCAACAGCTCAGGCAAGAAAAAGATCCAGGGATTCGTCTATGACACTTCGGCCACAGGCAAGACTTCCTTCGTGGAACCGGCGGAGATCATCGAGCTGGAGAACGAGATCGTCACTCTGCATGCGGACGAGGCGCAGGAAATCCAACGCATCCTCGCAGTGTTCAGCGACTTCGTCAGACCCTACGTGCCGGATCTCATCAAGTCCGCCGAGTATGTCGGAGAGATCGATTTCCTTGTGGCCAAGGCACAGGTGGCCCTTGACTTGAAGGCCGGAGCGCCGATCATCTCCGACAACTGGGAGATGAACCTGCGCAAAGCCCGTCATCCGCTGCTGGAGAGGGCTCTGGGCAAGGAGAACAAAGCCATCGTGCCGGTTTCGGTCCGGCTGACCCCGGCCAAGCATATTCTTTTGATCTCCGGACCCAACGCCGGCGGCAAGTCGGCGTGTCTCAAGACCACGGGACTGCTCCAGTACATGTTCCAGTGGGGCATGCTGGTGCCGACTTCGGAGACTTCCGAACTGCCGGTGTTCGACAGGATCATGGTCAGCATCGGGGATGACCAGAACATCGAGAACGACCTGAGCACCTACAGCTCGTTTCTGGATGACATGAAGACGATGCTGGCGAAGGCCGATGACAAGACCCTGATACTGATCGACGAATTCGGTTCCGGAACGGAGCCGGCCGCCGGGGGAGCCATCGCCGAGGCCATTCTCAGCGAGATGGACGGCAGAGGGGTTTACGGGGTCATCACGACCCACTACACCAACCTCAAACTCTACGCCTCCGGTCCGGAAACCGGTGTGATCAACGGTGCCATGCAGTTCGACGCCGCGAAGATCCAGCCTCTGTTCAAACTGGACATCGGAATGCCCGGCAATTCGTTCGCCTTTGAACTGGCCCGCAAGATGGGGCTTCCGGAAAACATCGTGAAAGATGCCGAGAACAGGGCCGGAGAGGAATTCGTGGGCATGGAGCGGAATCTGCGCAGGATTGTGCGCAACCGCCGGGCCTTGGACGAGAAGCTCCAGAGGATCAAGAACACTGACAAGACTCTTGAAAACATCACCGAGCGCTACCAGAAAGAGCTGGAGGGGTTGAAACAGACCAAGAAAGAAATTCTGGACCAGGCCAGGAAGGAGGCGCAGGAAATCGTGCAGGGAGCCAACAGGACCGTCGAGAACACAATCCGCACCATCAAGGAGGCGCAGGCCGACAAGGAGAGAACCTCCGATGCCAGAAAGGCTCTTCAGGATTTCGTGTCCTCTCTCCAGACCAAAAAGGAGAACGACCAGAAGAATCACGACGACTACATCGAGAAGAAACTCAAGCAGCTGGAAAACAGGAAGATGCAACGTAACGCCCGCAAGGGTGGATCTCAAGGGGACAACCCTGAGCAGGATTCCGGGCAGTTCCGGGGAGGTGTGCTTAAAGTGGGCGAGAAGATCCGTGTCAAGGACAACGGCATGGCCGGCGAGGTCATCCGGGTGTCAAACAAGGCCGTGACCGTCGCCATAGGCAACATCACCAGCAAACTGCCTCTCGACAGGGTTGAGCGGATCTCTTCCAATGAGTACAAAGCGGTGGTCCGGGAGAACATCAAGCCCCGCTCCACTCAGGACGATTCCGGCCTGCGGGAACGCCGGCTGAAATTCTCTCCTGAACTGGATGTGCGGGGAGAGCGGGTTTCGGATGCCTTGGACATTGTGGTGCACTACATCGACGATGCCATCATGCTGAACATCGGATCCGTGAGGATCATCCACGGCAAAGGCACGGGGGCGCTGCGTGATGAGTTGCAGAAATACTTGAGGACAATCCCCGGTGTGACATCCGTCCACGACGAACAGGTTCAGTTCGGCGGTTCGGGCGTGACGATCGTGACCTTCGGATAAACACTTGAGCAAGAACCATGAAAGACTTTGAAAGGCGGATCACTCCACGGATGGAGCTGGGACGCAGGGGCGAGGACATCGCCTGTGAGTTTCTCTCCGGCAAAGGACACACTGTCCTGCAACGGAATTACAGATCCGGACATCTTGAGATCGACATCATCACTTTGGACAGGAATGGTGTGCATTTTGTGGAGGTGAAGAGCCGGGCTGCGCCTGTGCAGGTCTCTCCGGAGGAGAATGTGACGGCGGGCAAGCAGAGGAAAGTGGCGGATGCGGCGATGAGGTACCTGAACACGGCCAGAGACAGGAGGATCTCCGCTGACCTTGAGGTCAATTTCGATGTCGTGGCCGTGACGTTCGACGGAGGAAAGGAGATTGTGGAATGGTTCCCGAACGCGTTTTACCCGGTGTACCTCTGAACTGGCGGCCGGATGAATTGAAGCACTAAAAGATATGAACAACTGTAATCGCTACTGCATCATAATGGCCGGAGGCACCGCGAACCGTTTCTGGCCGATAAGCAGAGAATCAAAGCCCAAACAGTTTCTGGACATAGCCGGAACCGGAAAATCCTTCATAAGAAGCACTTACGAACGTTTCTCCAGGATTGTCCCATCGGAGAACATCATCGTTGTCACCCTGGCCAGGTTCTCCTACCTCGTCCGCGCCCAGATTCCGGAACTCCCTGAAAACAACCTGCTTCTGGAGCCCTACGCGCGCAACACCGCTCCCTGCATCGCCTATGCGACCTACAGCATCCTCAAGCGGAACCCCGACGCGACCGTCATAGCCACGCCTGCGGACCACATCATCACGGACGAGGAGAATTTCAGGGCGGCAATGCTGAAAGTCATGGAATATGCCGAAAGCAAGCCGGCTCTCATGACGTTGGGAATCCACCCGACGGAGCCGGACACGGACTACGGCTACATCCAGGTCACGGGAGGCAGAGTCACAGACGGTCAGGACACCCCGCTCAAGGTGAAGACTTTCACCGAAAAACCGGACAAGGCTCTTGCCGAGGTGTTCTGCAAGACAGGAGAATTCTACTGGAATTCGGGAATATTCGCATGGAAGGCCTCTGTGATCAAGGAAGAGATGGAGAAGTATATTCCTGATGTCACATCCCTGTTCGCCGGTTGGGAGAAGGCTTTGGGAAGCGACAAGGAACAGATCTTCCTTGAGAAGGCATATTCAGATTGCCCGAAGGTCTCGATCGACTACGGAGTTATGGAAAAGACCGACCGCGCCTGGCTCTACTGCGGGGACTTCGGATGGTCCGACATCGACGGATGGGATTCCCTCTTCAGGAACATCGGCAGCAAGAACAAGGACGGCAATGTCGTGTTCACCGACAGGATTCTCGGAGAGGGCAACGAGAACAGCATGCTGATCTGCGGCGACAAGAAGAAACTCTACGCCATCAAGGGGCTGAAGGACTATGTCGTGGTTGACACCGGCGACGTTCTGCTGATCTGCCCGAAAGACGACAAGCAGTTCAAGGATTTCATCTCAGGCCTCGGCATGCCCGAGTACGAGGACTACCGGTAGGACAGCCCCCGGTTACCGGAAAACAACTTCTTAAATGACAGCAATGGCCGGCACCGGTGATGAAGTCCGGTTGCCGGCCACCTTGGGTCTATCTGAACAAATTACTTGGCGAAAGCGTAGGAGAAGCCCTGGATCTGGTTCCAGGCGCCGCGGGTGAAGTCAGGAACCTCGACAGGAGCGTTGCCGTGCTCCATCGAGATCTTGCCGAGTTCTGTGAGGCAGCACCATTCAGCCATGTCATAGACATCCATGTCCAGAGGAAGTCCGTTGCGCAGACAGTAGATCAGACGATAGTCCATGATGAAGTCCATTCCTCCGTGACCGCCTACCTGCTTCGCAAGAGCCTCAAGCTCA
Source organism: Bulleidia sp. (assembly GCA_963623745.1). GTDB lineage: Bacteria > Bacteroidota > Bacteroidia > Bacteroidales > UBA932 > Cryptobacteroides. The sequence goes on along the minus strand of CAVFMX010000063.1, from coordinate 20,719 downwards.
GGGGTGAGGATCGGGCTGCGGTTCTCCTCAAGAAGAGCCTTGAGACTTTCGCCCGAATAGACGACCTCGCGGCCGAGGTTCTGGAAATCAGTGGATGTTCCCTCGGCTGCATTCTCGCGGAGACACACCTGCTGTACAGGATATTTTCCGGCATAACCGTCGCTGCCGACAATCTGGTACATGCGGCTGTAAGGACGCGGGGTCATCACATCGTGTTCCACAAGGATGGTCTTGCCTTTCTCTGTGGAGATCATCGTCATCGTGAGATCTCCGTTCTGGAAATCACCGCACTTCTCTCCGGTCTTGGCCTCTACATGCTTCGGACCGTTGACCGCCTTTGTCTCCATCGCCACAAGAGTCTTGAAACGGTCTCCTCGGTGGATGTTCATGACCTGGCAGACAGGTCCGAGACCGTGGGTGGAATAGACATCACCCTTGTGAGTCTGGTTGAAATCGAGCCTCCAGTTGTTCCAGTAGGCATTCCAGAACGGATCCAGATTGTGATGGTAAGATCCCTCTCCGTGGATGATCTCGCCGAGAAGCCCCTTCTGAGCCATCGTCAGAGCGGTCAGCTCAAAGAAGTCGTAGCAGCAGTTCTCCAGCATAATGCAGTGCTTGCGTGTCCTCTCCGAAGTGTTGATCAGAGCCCAGATGTCCTCCAGGGACGATGCCGCAGGAACCTCGATGGCCGCATTCTTGCCGTGTTCCATGGCGTAAAGGGCGACCGGAACATGATGCTTCCAGTCGGTGCAGATGTAAACCAGGTCGATGTCGTCACGCTCGCAGAGTTCCTTATAGGCCTCCGTGCTTCCTGAATATCCTGCCGCACGAGGAAAGCCTCTCTCCTCCAATGACTTCTGCGATCTTTCCACTCTGTCGGCCTCCACGTCGCAAATGGCGGTGATCTTCACCCCGGGAACGTAAGTGTAACGCACCACAGCATCCGAGCCGCGCATTCCGAGACCTACGAATCCGACGCGTACCGTGTCCATCGCCGGAACAGTGAGACCGAGGACATTCTCCTGACCTGCCGGACGGGACGGAGACTCAACCTTGATTACTCCACCTTCGTTGGAAGTGGTGCATGATACCGCCAATGCAATCAGAAAGGCGGCAGACAATTTTTTGAGATTCATTTCTTATCGGTTTTAATTATGTTTGCTTTTGTCCGCAAAGATATCACATTCTATCAAAATCCCTCGCGGAAATCAGAAATCATACTTCATCGACCGTTCGGTGCTCATCAGACGGGCCGGAATGACGACGAAACGGAACGAATAGTCCCTGTCGCTCCAGAGAGACCTGTCGGAATCCGGTCTTGCACCCCAACTGTCATAGCCACCTATGCCGCTTTGGGCAAGATCGATGCAGACCTCGACGAAGTCCCTCTCGACATAGTCATTGATGTGGGTCTGACGGCGGAAACGGTTCTTTGCCTTGGCCGGATCGTTTTCCGTCAAAGGCCCCTTGTTCTCCCATTGGTAGTCGCGCCGTACAGCCTCCTCGGCATCAAGATCCTCAACGGAACAGCGGAGCGCGTTGAACTCGAAACGATCCGAGCGGACGGTCAGACCTCCTATGGCAAGATATTCACAGTCAGTGTGATGCCCGCACTCCTGCGGACGCGTGTAGCGGACATATTCCTTCGCTGCTGATGAGGAATATTTCCCGATGAGGCTTCCGCTGAAACGATCCCGGTAGTTCTCCCCCGGGCCCCTGCCAAAGAAGGTGAACGCATCGGCGGAGGCTGGCAGTCTCATCCTGAATCCGATGCGCGGCACATCGACCGGTTTGTCAGATTCAACACCCTTGAAATCAGCGTTTACTGAAAGAATGCCTCCTTCAAGAAGAGTGTAGCGGACAATGAATATGTTTCCGCTCGCCAATGAATATTCAGCGACTATCGATCCCCCGTCAAGTTCCGCCCTGACGTTGAACTCCCGGCCGGAAGTCTTGAACGCCTGACAGCGGGACGGCATTCCGTTGCCGTAGTCGTTGTCGGTCGGAGCCCGCCAGAAGTGCGGCCTGAGGCCAAAGTCATCATTGAACATGTTCTTTCCCTTGAACGAATATGTCCGCAGACATCCAAGTTCCTTGTCAAAAACCAGAGTCGCATCCTTGCTACTGAGGGTGATGAGCGACTCCTCCTGAACTGCGGTCAAGCCTTTCGACACCGAAGGAGCCTCCGCCCTCACAGCATCCGAAAGCCTTATCTGGTCGTAGCCGATCACATGTCCTTTCGGAAGCAAGCCCTCATCCCTGCCCATGAGAACCTCGAAAGAGATCAGGCAATCCTTGCCGGAAGGAAGTTTCGGCAAACGGATGTCAAGATCCTCCACGGCCTGAGGAGCCGCCGAAAGCCCTGACTCTCCGGAAGCGATGCGGATCCCGTCTGCTGTCACTGTCCATCTGAGGGCATATTCATTCAATCCCTTGAAATAGAATCTGTTTTTCAGACGGAAAAGGCCCTTGGCGGCATCGACCGGAGTCACTTCCACATCCTGATAGACGTGCTTGACTTCGGCCATCGCAGGGTGAGGGGTGCGGTCCGGGGCGATGACTCCGTTGCAGCAGAAGTTGCCGTCGCTTGGAGCATGTTCCCCATAATCACCGCCATAAGCCCAGTACATCCGGCCTTCGGAGTCGGTCTCGTAAATTCCCTGATCCACCCAGTCCCAGATGAAGGCACCCTGAAGGTTGGGATATTCATAGATGTACTTCCACTGGCGGTCGAGCGAGCCGTTGGAGTTTCCCATCGCGTGGGAGTACTCAGAAGGCACCACAGGTCTGCCGCAGTCGTTCTCTCCCATCGCTTTAAACCATTCGGCTTCAGGGTATTGCGGTACGATCATGTCCGTGTTCCATTCGTACTGCGCGCGCTCGTAGCAGACAGGTCTGTTCTGGCCGTCCCTCTCCAACGCCTTCAGTTCGCGGTAGGTGTCGTAGAAGTTGCAGCCGTTCCCGGCCTCGTTGCCGAGCGAGAGGATCGTCACGCAAGGGTAGTTGCGGGTCCGGTAGTACATGTTCAGGATTCTGTCGCGATGCTGCGGAAGCCAGTCGGGATTGTTGCCGAGAGTCCTGTTCAGATTGTAGCCCATTCCGTGGGACTCGATGTTGGCCTCGTCATAGACATAGAATCCGAACTTGTCGCAAAGCTCGTAGAACAGACGCGGCAGAGGATAATGGCTGGTCCTGATGGCGTTGATGTTGTGCTCCTTCATCAGCCGCAGGTCGGTCATGATGTCCTCTCTGGTGATGTAATGTCCGGTGAACTGATTGTGCTCGTGGATGTTGACACCCTTGAACTTGACAGGCTGGCCGTTCACAAGAAACCGGCTTCCGATGATCTCCAGACGGCGGAATCCGATGTCGGCCTTGGCGTATTTACCCTCGACGCAGAGAAGCAGGGTGTAGAGTTCCGGGGTCTCGGCAGACCACTTCCGCACATCCTTGACGGTTGAATCCCACTGCTTTACGCCTTGAACGGTCTCCGCAGTCCCCTTTGCGGTCTCGTTGCCCTGAGCGTCCAGCAGTGTCCAGCTGACATCGATCGGCTTTGAGGAGTTCACGCTCAGCCTGAACTCTCCCGTGGCGAGGTCATCGGACAGGGTTGAGACCACATTCCAGTCAAAGTCCTCCGGGACAGTGGCCGGCTCTCTGGAAAGATAGACATCCCGCTCGATTCCGCTGACGCGCCAGAAGTCCTGGCACTCAAGGTAACTTCCGGTGCTCCATCTTGTCACGACAAGGCGCAGGTCAGCCTCCCGGCCGCTTTCAACGTAAGGGGTCACGTCATAGCGCACAAGATTCTTCGAATCCTCGCTGTAGCCGACAAATTCATCATTGACAAACACATAAGCGCCACCTTTGACTCCGCAAAGGTTCAGGTAGCATTTCTCCCCCGCTCCGAATTCCGGCGTGAATTTTCTTGAATATACCCCAGTGGGAATCCTGTCCGGAAGCTGCGGAGGCCTCGGATTCCTCGGGCAGAACTCGTACGGATGGTTCACATAGATCGCTGTACCGAACCCCTGAACCTCCCAGTTGCCCGGAACCTTGATGGTGGAAGAGGCTTTGTCCGGATCCGCCAGCATGTCCTGCACGGAATCGTAGTAGCGGAAATCCCAGACTCCGTTAAGCGACGTGTAGCCCGGACTCTGTTCAAACTCCCCGGACAGGGCGTCCCCGGCGGTGTCAAAGAAAACCGTCTCGTGCCTTCGCGTCACGGCATTCCCTTCCGAAACCACCTTCCGGTCAAGATGTTCGGTGAAGTCAGTGGTGCTTTCTCCCGCCACAACGGCCGGACATGCCATCAGAGCGGCAAGCATTGTCATCATACGTGAAGTGATGTTCATAAGACCTTCGTTTAATATGTGGTTATTCTGCAAGAAGCTGTCTCTTCTCCAGATTCTCAAAGATAAGTCATTTTTACGGATTTTTCAGAAAAATGCTTATCTTTACACATTTAGAAGCAGTTTAAACTTTAAACAGTTCTGGTTTATGAAAAAAGCATTGTTGCTTGTCACTGTCATCACAGCGGTTCTCGCGTTATGCGGAACGGAAGCCTACGCCAAGAAAGAGAAGACGAGCGTGATGTCATTCAACATAAGGCTCCAGTTTCCGGCGGACACCGGAAAGTACAATTGGGAGAGCCGCAAGAACGGCTGTGTGAAAGCGATCCGTAAATACTCTCCTGACATTCTGGGGCTCCAGGAAGCATCCTTTGGGCAGAAACTATTTCTGATGAATTCGTTACAGAGGTACATCATGATTGACGGAAGTGCCAAACCCGGCACGATCAACGAAAAGACGGAATCCGCTTTCAACCCGATCTTCTTCCGTGCGGACAGGTTCGAACTTCTGGACTACGGCTCATTCTGGCTCAACGAGGATCAGACTCCCGGAGAGAAAGGCTGGGATGCCGAATATGTCAGGACGACAGGCTGGGTCAAGTTACGTTTCAGGAAATCCGGACAGATAATATTCCTTTTCAACACACATTTTGACAATACCGGAACAGAGGCCCGCAGGGAAAGTTCCTCATTGGTGGCGGACAAGATCAAGGAAATCGCCGGGGACAACGCCGTGGTGTTCCTGACGGGAGATTTGAACACCACAAGTGAAGACAAGGCTCTCAGGCTGCTGAAAGCCTACCTCAAGGAGTCCGCAAAGACCGTGAAGAAGGCTGACACGACTCCTTCTTTCAATGATTTCGGCAGGAAAGGAGCAAAGCCGCAAAGGATAGACCACATCTTCCACCGCAATGCCGAAGCCGTGACCTTCAATGTCGCCAGCGAGCGGAAGTACGGAGTGGAGTTCATTTCAGACCATTATCCGGTCTATTCGGAGTTTGTCATCCCTCTCCCGAAAGATTAGCGTCAATCCGTAGCCTTGAAGAAATCTCATCCGATCAGCCCGGTGATGAAGATGACCGCGATGGCGACCGGAGCAATGTACTTTATAAGGAAATAGACCACTGGGAACAACCTGACGTTCGCCTTGAGCGTGCCTCTGTTGGTGAGTTCGTCACGGACAGCCGTCTTGTCCATCCTCCAACCCACGAAGACAGAGAACAACAACGCCCCGAGTACCATCAGATAGTTGGAACACAACTTGTCACAGAAATTGAACACGCTCTCTCCCAGAATCCTGACATCCGCGAGCGGCCCGAACGAAAGCGAGCAGACAACCCCGACGGCAAATGTGGCGAAAAAGATCGCGATTGTCGCCCTGTGTCTTGAAACGCCCTTTTCCTCAACCAGATAGGCCACGCCAACTTCAAAAATGGACACGGATGAGGTGAGCGCGGCGACCAGAATAGTCAGAAAGAAGAGGATAGCCGCCAGACAACTCACGATCTGACCGCCGGAGCCCATCTTCGCGAAGATGTAAGGAAGCGTCTCGAACACCAGGCCAGGCCCGGAGGACGGAGCGATTCCCGCCGCGAACACTGCCGGCATGACCGCGAATCCAGCAAGCAGGGCGAACATCAGATCCGACACGGCCGTTCCGGCTCCGGAGGCAATAAGATTCTCGTCCTTATCCACATAGGATGAATATGTCAACATCGTCCCCACACCCAGAGACAACGAGAAGAAACTCTGCCCCAGAGCCGCCGAGAAAGCGGCCGGGGTCAGTTTGGAGAAATCCGGTTTCACGAGGTACCTCACACCCTCGCCGGCTCCGGGAAGAGAGACCGAGTAAATTGTTATCGCCACAATCAGCACGAACAGAATCGGAATCGAGATGTTGCTGAATTTCTCGATTCCTTTTTTGACCCCAAGGAACACAATCAACGCGGTCAGAAACAGGAATATGAACAGGCAGGCGACAGGTCCCCAAGTCGAGGACACGAATTCGCCGAACATCCCGGTGACAGCCTCCGCCTTGTCCGGAGTGAAACTGAATGTGGCTGACTTGAAGAGGTACTCAATGGCCCACCCTCCGACGACGCTGTAGTAGGAGACTATTATCAAAGGCGTGATGACCGTGAGGAGTCCCAGCCATTTCCATTTGGAACCCGGAGCCAGGACGGTCATCGCTCCGATCGTGCTCAAGTGGGTTTTCCGGCCGATTACCGACTCCGAAAAAAGGATCGGAAGGGACAACACGAAGGAGCACAGGATGTAGATGAGGATGAAAGCGGCGCCTCCATATTCACCGACCATGTAGGGGAATCTCCAGATGTTGCCGAGTCCGATCGCGGAGCCGGCCAATGCCATGATGACGGCAGCGCGGCTGCCGAAGTTCTCTCTTTCTGACATATTCTTAAGTTCGTTTTATTTTTGTCCGGCCTTTGGGGAATGCCGGATTGTGTCTGCGGTTTTACATGCTGGCGGTTCTACAGGCTCACCGGCCACTGTCGCTGATCCTGTAGAAGCACCGCAGCGACCTAAATTCGCCTTTTATAAACTATAAATCCGTAAGCGTGGCCGGTCTCCGGATCCGTGGCGGCCGGAGTAGAGGACTCCACCTCCCAGATCGCCGGATCGATCACCGGAAAGAAAGTGTCTGCATCCGCAATCACCGTGCGGACGTGCGTGATGTAAAGCCTGTCCGCCGTAGGAAGAGCCTTACGGTAAGTCTCTCCGCCTCCCATTATGAAGACGCGCCCGAAGCCGTCATTTCCGGCGGCATCCACAGGAGCTGCGGCATCCTTCCCTCCCGAAGCCTTCTCCGCCAATGAATATGCCTCCTCAAGGCTTCCGGCCACCTTCACGCCCTCCGGAACATCGTCCCAAGACCGCGTCGAGACCACAATGTTCTCCCTTTTGGGAAGCGGCCGCCCGATCGAAAGGAAAGTCCTGTAACCCATGACCACAGGATTCCCGGTGGTTGTGCGTCTGAAATATTTCATGTCTTCGGCGATATGCCAGAGCAGGTCGTTGTCCTTCCCTATCGCTCCGTTGTCCGCGACCGCTGCGATGATGCACTTTTCCATAAACCAAAACTTTCGGGCGTAAAGTTACAGTTTTTTACCATATACTCCAAACGGAAAATGAACAAGTTGCGGTCAGCGTCAATGGTCTCTGCCCCTAACTTGACTTTAATTCATAACACGGACAGTGTCCGTTTCGATGACGTTCATCCAACCGCCTCGAAAGCGGCTTTAACATTATAGGTCTGATTCTCAAAATAAACGTTATCTTTGCGACTCAACTTTTTCAGGAAACACACGACTTTCAGAAACATAAAACATAGACTGACAAATGAAAACCAAGATGATTCCCGCCCTGTTCGCCGTGCTGGCCACAGGAGCGTTCTCCATTCAGACTGACGCTTCTGCGGAGGTTATGAATGACAGAAACTTTGCCTATTCGCTGGATCTGAAAACTCCGGGCAATCCGGCAACCCGCCACGAATTGACTGCCGTGCCGACAGCCGGCGGAAAGCAGACCCTGACTGCGGCGGAAAGCCTGCCTGTAGCCATCTTCAGAAATGTGACAAAGACTCCGGAAGGAGAGACTGTGCGGGTGGCGATCACCGCTCTTGAAGACGTGAATCTCTCTTACGGTGAATCCTATACGACCGGACTTGCACATTCCGACAACATGTTCTACATGCCGGGATTCTGGTACCGCCAGAATCTCCGCTCTCCACAGACCGCTCCTTCCTTCCACACATCCGACAGCTGGATCGTGAGGGAAGACCGGCTCAGCACACCTCTTACGGCAGTCTTCAGTCCGTCTGAGCATAAAAGCTATTCCGTCATAAGGAAAGACAGGTTTGACTCCGATGCTCTGGCAACGCACAGCGAGGGTGAAGTAATTGTCTCTGGCAGAACATCGATCGGCTACACTGGCTTCGTGAATCAAGACGGAAAGACAGTGCTGAAGTACGGATTCCCTTACAGAGAGGAGCCGAAGACCTACGTCCGCAAACTCACTCTGGCTCCGCCGGTTCAGGCCTTCCAGCACCTTGATGCCGGAGAAAGCATCATTCTGGAGTGGGAAATCACCGGAAGGGACGCGGAGGACTTCACCGACTGTGTCGGCAAGACATGGAGGTACAGCTACGACACCTACCGTCCGCAGCAGGTCGAGGGAACATATTCAGTGGATTTCATGAAGAAGACGATGAGCCGTTATTTCCTTGATTCTTACGTCGCTTCCTCTCCGGTGAACTATTATGCGAGCGCGGAGATGAAAGTGGCCACCTGCGCCAGTCCGCAGAGAGCCGAGATAGGCTTCGTGGGAAGAACTCTGCTGAACGCTTTCAACGCACTTGAGTACGGTGAGGCGACGGGCGAGGAAAGGCTCGCGGCCGAAGCTCGCTCCGTCTTCGACTCCTACCTCACGAACGGAATCTCCCCTGCCGGCTTCTTCGAGGAGGTCATCTACTGCCCTTCCGGCAAGACCAAGGAGACCCATTCGATCCGCCGCCAGTCGGAGGGCATCTACGCCGTTCTCTATTACCTTGACTATGAGAAGAATCATGGACGGAAACACACGGAATGGGAGTCAAAAATCAAGAATATGCTGGATCTTTTCCTTACGGTTCAAAATCCGGACGGAAGTTTCCCGCGAAAGTTCAAGGATGACCTCTCGTTGGTTGACGAGTCCACGGGCAGCACCCCTTCGGCGACACTGCCTCTGGTGATGGGGTACAAGTACTTCAAGGACAAGAGGTACCTTGAAAGCGCGAAGAGAACCGTGGATTATCTTGAAAAGGATCTGATCAGCAAGGCCGATTACTTCTCATCGACCCTCGATGCCAACTGCGAGGACAAGGAAGCCTCGCTGTACGCCGCCACGGCAGCCTATTACCTCGCCCTGGCCACGGGCGGGGAAGAGCGTGAGCGCTACGCCGGGCTGGCACTGAAGGCCTCCTGTTTCGCGATCTCCTGGTACTACGTCTGGGACGTTCCGTTCGCCCGCGGACAGATGCTCGGGGATCTTGGGTTCAAGTCAAGAGGATGGGGAAATGTCTCCGTGGAGAACAACCACATCGACGTGTTCGTGTTCGATTTCGCCGACGTGCTCAGATGGCTTTCCGGAAAGTACGGGGAGAAACGTTTCGGAGAGTTCGCCGAGGTGATCTCGACCTCGATGAGGCAGCTGCTTCCGTTTGAGGGCCATCTCTGCGGAGTCGCCAAGGCGGGCTACTACCCGGAGGTCGTGCAGCACACCAACTGGGACTACGGCCGCAACGGCAAGGGTTTCTACAACGGAATATTCGCTCCCGGCTGGACCGTGGCCTCTCTTTGGGAACTCCTCACGCCGGGACGTGCGGAACGTTTCATCGAACGCAAGAAGTAGCCGACGCACCCGTTGATCCAAGGGTGTGGCAACCGAAGTGTAAAGTTTCTTTACACTTCGTGCTATTTTTAGAATCAGCATATTCTTGAATATTAATCTGTTAGGTCTTTTAGTACAGTAATTGATTGTCCTGATGGCGTTTTTGCGCATGGTCGTTTCGACAGGCTCGACGACCCTTGGCGAAAGGCCGGCGAAAACCGTCATTAAGATTTGAGGCTATGAATATCCACGGGTTCAGAGCCAAAGAAATGGCGACATGGCGACTCCTCGGAAGCGACGGATAGGGCGTTCATAGACATAATGGGAATCATCTGATCAAGGACCACCACCTTTCCGGCGATGTGAAATACATCAATGAGGAACTCGCCGGGAAAGTGGGCCTGAAAGACGATGAGGGTCGTGGGGATATTCACAGGTATCGCAGTCGTCTCGATCTTCTTCCAGACCCTGCGCGCCGCACACTCCAACCCGTCCGACGCCATCCGCGCGGAATGACGCGACCGACGCAGGTACCGTCACCTCGGCGAACTCAATATACCCGGCACCGGATAATGTTGAAGAATGTCCACATGCACTGTAGACTGTAATATGGATTTGGTCCAGATTGTAATAGAAAAATGGGCCACTCAAAGGTGCCTGACGCAAAGGTAAGCAAACATCGGATTAAAGCAAGTTTTCAAGCATCATTTTAGTTTCCTTGACACGGTATGACTGACCGGTCATATTGACAAGGAAAGCCTTGTGACAAAGGCGGTCGACGAGGGCAGAGCAAAGCGCTTTGTCCTTTATTATTTCCTCCCAACGCGTAAACGGCAGGTTGGTGGTCGTGACAGTAGACTTCTTTCCGGCCCTCAAGGACAACAGATTAAAGATTTGCTCGCCGCCCTCCTTGTCGAAACTGACATATCCAAACTCGTCGCAGATTACTAGGTCATACTTCGTAAAGCGTTCTTGGAAGCGTCTCAGTACATGTCCTGTCTGAGCCTCGCATATAAGCATAAGAAGCTGAGGAACAGTCGTGAAGTACACGGAGTAGCCTTCCAGACAGGCCTTTATGCCAAGACCGATTGCCGTATGGGTCTTTCCTGTGCCGGGATTCCCATACATCACGATATTACGCCCGTCCTTTATGAAGTTCAATGTCTCAAGCTCTGGGAGAAGGTTCCGGCATTCAGCCGGAAGATCCTCCCTTACAAGTTCATGCAGATACTTCATTTGTGCGAAGTTTGCACGCTTCATTCGCTGATGCGTACGGTTGTCAAGACGCCTGTCAACCTCCTTCTCCATAAGAGCGCAAAGAAACTTGCGATAACTCCATCCTCCTTCGGTGGCCTCCGAGATTGCCCCCTCGATGTTTTCCCTGAAGGTGGGCAGTTTGAGCTCTCGCACGCATTGTGCAAATAGCTCTGATTCAGTCATCTGATTCATCGTGGTATAGTCTTATTTTGTTTTGTGGCCCTTTTTTCCATTGCACCTTCCAGTTGACTAAGGACATCAGCCGCACCTATCTCTATTTCAAGATAAGGATCGTCTTTCCTATCCTCGTTTATGACAAGGCCATCTATCAATACAACGGCAGCTCTCTGCCCGTTGAAGATTGGGATTCCAGAAAAGACGTGTCGTTTGACGACCTTGTGAATGTTGTCAAACTGACGCATTCAGTCGCTCAAGCCGGAGCGGTAAAGGCCATTAACAGGATGCAGACGATGCGCAACTGGATTATCGGGTATTATGTTGCGGAGTTCGAGTTGAAGGGAAGGGAGCGGGCTGAATACGGAGATAAACTGTTTGCCAAGTTGGCGGAACGCGTTGCAGTTAAAGGCTTGTCTCGGGAGATTCTTACATTGTGCCGTTCTTTTTACAGATACTATCCACAGATGTCTTGTCTTCTCGGAATTCAGTCACAGAAGTCCGAGCAAAATGGTGATTCGCTGAATCAGCATTCGAAACAGATTGATAATAAGAATTTTGAAATTAGTGATTCGGTGAATCACCAATTCATTTCATCACCTGAATCCATTATCTCAAAACTTTCTTTCACGCATCTCAGGATACTGCTTGCAATTGATGACCCGGTTGTCCGCTATTTCTACGAGCAGCAGTGTATGCGCGAAACCTGGTCTGTCCGTGAATTGCGTCGCCAGGTTGCAAGCAACCTGCATATAAGAGTCGGGCTGAGCAAGAACCCGGAAAAATGCCTTGCTCTTGCAGCAGGAGAGGAAAACTCCGCACCCCTTATGGTCAGAGACCCATATGCGCTTGAGTTTCTCGGGCTCAGGGCTAAAGATGTCGTGACTGAAACCGACCTTGAGAACGCATTGATTGCCCATCTTCAGGAATTTCTCCTTGAGTGCGGCAACGGGCTGTGCTTTGAGGCCAGACAGAAGAGAATCATCATCGATACGAGTATTATTTCCCCGATCTTGTGTTCTACAGCCGTTACGGGCACTTCAGTCTTATAGTGGAACTCAAGAACGAGGCTTTCTCGCACGAGAATCTCGGCCAGTTGAATTCCTATGTGTCATACTAGAAAAAGAATGAGATGCGCCCGGGGGACAATCCGCCTGTCGGCCTTCTGCTGTGCACACAGAAAGGTGAGCAGATGGTGGAGTATGCGCTTGCCGGAATGGACAATCAGCTATTCGTATCTACTTACCAGCTTCAACTTCCGGACAAGAAAACTCTCGAGGATTTTCTTCTGCGTCAGATCGAGGATAATAAAGAACAGTAGTCAATCCAAGAAAAAGCATCACGGAAAACTTCTATGTGAACGCCACCACCGACAAGAAGTCCGATGATAATCCTTAAATGCATTACGAGTCTTCTTTCAGCAGATAATGTACGCTGCGGCCACCGCTGCCTGAATCAATCAGTATCCCCTTCTCTACAAGATCGGTAATGTCTCGCAGAGCCGTTGCCTGGGATGTTTTTGTGATTTTCGCCCATTTTGAAGATGTCAGATTGCCTTCAAAACCATCCCAAAGCATATTCACTATCTTCACCTGACGCTCATTCATTACAACTTCCCTGTTTACGGTCCAGAATTGAGTTTTGTGAACAACTCTTGTAACGGTGGATTCGGCACGTTCCAAAGCGTTTTTCATCGCCTTAAGAAACCACTCAAGCCAGAGAGTTATGTCCAAGGTTCCGGTAGTTGTCTTCTCAAGAATTTCATAGTACCCTTTCTTTTCCCGCAAAATCTCTGCTGACATACTGTAGAACCTGTGAGGCATACCGTCTGCTCTCGACAGCAACATATCAGTAATGGTTCTGGTCAACCTGCCGTTACCGTCGTCAAATGGGTGGATTACCACAAACCACAGATGCGCAATCGCGGCTTTTAATACCGGATCTATCGTGTTTTGATTCTCAATCCAGTTGAGAAAGGTATCCATCATATCCGGAACATCATCAGAAGAAGGAGCCTCGTAGTGCACTTTTTCTTTGCCTAAAGCTCCCGACACGACCTGCATCGGTTCTTTTCCTGTGCGATAGGAAGCAACCGTTATCTGATACATTCCGCTGCGCCCGGTGGGAAAGAGAGCCGCGTGCCAATTGAACAGACGTTGCGGCGTGAGCGGCGTGCGACAGGAGCGCACGGCATCAACCAGCACCTGGACTACCCCTTCAGTGTAATGGTCCGGGTCGGGAAGCCCTTCGCTCGACAGTCCGAGATGTCTTGCCACAGACGAGCGCACTTTATCTGCATTGAGCAGAACGCCCTCTATTTCGCAGGAACGGAGCACGTCTTCGGTCATAACGTTAAGGGTTGTGCTGTTGCACATATCAAAGCCAAGACCACTCATAAGGCCGATGATTCGTCCCTCAAGGTTCCTGACATCCGACAATGTGCCAATCAGTCTGTCTGAATCCCAAGTGTATGCCGGCCATCCGACTTGCTGCCAAATATATCTCCCTGTCATAATACCATCCTTTATTGAACGTGAAATTAGTCAGATGATGTGAATAATCCAAATATTCTCGTCAAATTATGAAGAGAATAAGAGTCTTATTCAAATCAGGAATGTACATACACCGCCAATACAGAGATGTGTCTATCGTTCCCTGCATCATTGTGCTGACACGTTATTGGCAACATTGCAGCGCATAAGAGTAAGCGAGCCTGTTTTGTTCAAGTTAACGTGAACGGCGCCACCCTCTTTGGCTTCATTGCCGCTGATCACGCAATCCTCAAGGGCGACATTTGTGTTCCCTTGTACAACAAACGCACCACCTCGTCCGCTGGCGATGCCTACACCATTGATGGAAGTTCCAGGACAGCCTGTCGCATTGCCATCCTGAATTCTTATGCCTTTGACCAAAGTACTCTTACCTTCTTCTACAGGAGCTCCGAACACCATGACATGATAGGCAGTTACATCATCTGTGATCTTTCCTGTAAAGACTGTCGCATTCCTGGAAGGATCCGCAGTCTCGCCCTTTGAAGGAGACTCGGAATATCCGCCGACGAGTGAAATGTTCTTCTCAATGAAGAAGGTCTTGTTTCTGGCTTCACCCGCATCAGCTCCATTAAGGACAGTCAATGGCACATATTTTCCGGCGGCGAAATTGATCTCCTCTCCTGAAACAGCCTCTTCGTAGGCTTTCTCGAATGTGGTGGCGGTGTCCCACGCAAGACCGTCCGCATCTGCGGAACCGGTCGTTGTGACATAGAATTTTCTCTGTCCGATTTCCTCCACGACACCCTCTTCCTGATTGATTTTGACAGTTACAGGCTCTGCTCCATCTATGGAGATGGTAACCACTGCGTCACGGACAGTGTCAGTTCTGTTCTTGTCCACAATGATTGTCATTTCAGCGTTGCCGATGGACCAAGTAGGGGACACTGTGACAAAATCCTGATTGGATTCAGCAAGCCATGGTCCGATGGTCTCAACCATCACCTTAAAAGACTCCTTGGTTCTGCCTGGAGCGTTGATTGAAGTCGGAGTGACATTCAAAGTCACGATTTCCTCCGGCTCATCTTCAGACTTGCAGGACGCAAGAGAAAGTGCGGCCGAAAGGCCTAATGTCAAAAAAACAAAACCTCTGATTTTCATTCTCGTTTGATTTAAATGTTTTATAGGTTATATTCTAATTGTCCAATTCTTCACTATGACACATAATTTTCCCTATTCCCTAATAGGGAATGTTGTTTTTTATTATAAAAAAAGAATAAAGGTCTATGCAAATATTATGTATCTATATATATATATGATTAGGACAGGAAGACCTGCTCCTGTTTGCGGCGGAGCCGTTGGACTCCGTACGAGTCGGCATCATAGGCCTTGGAATGCGAGGGCCAAGCGCTATCAGAAGATTCACTTACATCGATGGTGTCCGTACTGTGGCTCTATGCGACTTAGAGGAAGACAGGATCGAAAAATCACAGGAGATTCTTAGAAAAGCAGGAAAGCCTGCCGCCGCCGAGTACGCAGGAGAAGATGGAGGGATGCGACTCTGCGACAGGAATGACATAAACCTCGTCTATATTTGCATCCCCTGGCAGAATCACGTAGAAATAGCGGAGTATGCGATGGAGCATGGGAAACACGTGGCTTTAGAGGTGCCTGCGGCGACTTCAGTAAACGATTGCTGGCACCTTGTAGACGTGTCAGAGCAGACTCGCAGACACTGCATGATGTTGGAGAACTGTGTTTACGACTTTTACGAACTCACCACCCTGAACATGGCACAGTCAGGGCTGTTCGGAGAAGTAGTGCATGTAGAAGGCTCCTACATCCACGATCTGACAGATTTGTGGGATTCCTACCACGACAACCGGAGGCTGGAGTTCAACCAGAAACATGCGGGAGATGTCTATGCGACGCATGGCCTGGGTCCGGATTGCCAGGCGCTCAACATCCATAATACATAAATCTTTTCACAAAGATAAATTTATTTCTTATAGTAACAAATTTAACATTTAACCATATTTTGTTCTCTATATTATACATTCCGGTCACTTCAACAGGCTCAGTGACCGGAAAGACTGGCTTTATGACAGTGCAGAATAAGTGCTGAGACAGAGGGCTATACGGCGACGGGGGCTTTGATGGCGGGCCAGGGGTCGTAGCCTTCGAGGGTGAAGTCCTCGTACTTGAAGTCGTACAAGGATTTGACCTCGGGGTTGATGCGCATTGTCGGGAGCTGACGGGGTTCACGGCTCAGCTGCTCGCGGACCTGATCGAAATGGTTCAGGTAGATGTGGGTGTCGCCGGTGGTGTGGATGAACTCTCCGGGCTTCAGGCCGCAGACCTGGGCGATCATCATCGTCAGCAATGCGTAGGAAGCGATGTTGAAAGGAACTCCGAGGAAGGTGTCGGCACTGCGCTGGTAGAGCTGGCAGGACAGTTTGCCCTCGGCCACATAGAACTGGAACAGACAGTGGCAAGGAGGCAGAGCCATCTTGTCAACCTCACCGGGATTCCAGGCGGAGACGAGCATCCTGCGCGAATCAGGATTGTTCTTGATCATGTCCACAACCTGAGATAGCTGGTCGATCGAATGTCCGTCAGGAGCCGGCCAGGAACGCCACTGGTGGCCATAGACCGGACCGAGATCCCCGTTCTCATCGGCCCACTCGTCCCAGATTGAGACTCCGTGATCCTTCAGGTACTTGATGTTGGTGTCGCCGGAGATGAACCAGAGGAGTTCGTGGATGATGGACTTCAGATGAACTTTCTTGGTTGTCAGAAGCGGAAATCCTTCCGAAAGGTCGAAACGCATCTGGTAGCCGAAGACGCTTTTGGTGCCTACCCCGGTGCGGTCGCGCTTGACCACGCCGTTGTTCATTATATGGCGCAGAAGATCCTGATACTGTTTCATTTATGTTATTTCTTCACCGAGAACGCCCAGATGATGGCCTCGCTGAAGGTCTCGCCGGGACGAAGTACGGTCGTTGGGTAGTCAGGCTTGTTAGGCGAATCCGGACAGTGCTGGCACTCGATGGCCACTCCTTCGTAGTCATGGTAGCCACGTCCGCATTTGCCCGCAGGGCATCCCTCAAGCCAATTGCCGGTGTAGATCTGCACGGCCGGCTGCGTGGTCAGAACCTCAAGCTGACGGCCGCTCAGCGGAGAGTACAGTTGAGCCGCAGTCTGAAGCTGTTCAGCCTCGTAGTCATTGATCATGAAACAGTTGTCATACCCTTTACCATAGTTCAGCGCCGGGAAGTCTGCCTTGATCTCCGCCCCGATCTTCTTGAACTCCTGAAAATCCATCGGAGTCCCGGCGACCGGATCAGGCTCCCCGACCGGAATCAGAGTCTCATCTGTCGGCAGATAGACAGCCGCATTGAGCTTCAATTCGTGATCAAGAATATTCCCGTTCCCCTCGCCATTCAAATTAAAATAGGCATGGTTGGTAAGGTTCACGACAGTGGCCTTGTCGGTCTGCGCCGTGAAAGTCAGCTTGAGGGCATCGTCCTCGCTCCACTCGTAGTGCGCCACAACCTTCAGATTGCCAGGGTAGCCGGCCTCACCGTCCTGTGAAACGTACTGGAATTCAACGGCATCACCTTCGATGCGGCTGTCCCAGACCTGATTCTGGAATCCCTCCGGCCCACCGTGCAGATGATTTGGACCATTGTTGACAGGCAATGAATATTCCACCCCGTCAAGCGTGAATTTTCCGAGGGCGATGCGGTTGGCGTAGCGTCCAGGGCATTTTCCGGCGCAAGGGCCGTCTCCGAAATAATCCTCAGGCTTCGTGTAACCGAGAACCACGTCCGCGACCTTCCCGTCCTTGTCCGGCACGGCAATCGAAACGATTCCGGCTCCAACGCTTGAAAGACGTACGAACGCGCCGCTTTCATTCTCAAGAGTATAAAGGAATATCTCCTTTCCGTCTGCAGGGGACGTACCCCAAAGTTTCTTGGTGATTTTCATATCAGTGCTATTATTTTAGATTGTCAAGATAAGGTAGGACAATCTCCACAGGAGCGTCCTTCATGATCACTTTCTTCTCTGAATCAAGAACATAAAGCGACGGAATCGCCCGCACATTGTAGATGACATCGGAGCGGATCAGATAGCTCTGGTCGTAGCCGTTATACCAGTCCTTCGGGTAAACGGAGGCATATTCACGCCATTTGTCAAGTTCGTCGTCGATGTAGACATTGACAACGGCAAGTCTGCCGGAGGCCACAAGAGCGGAGATGTTCCCGTCCGAAGTCAGGCTTCCGATGATGTCCTTGCAGGCATGGCAGCCGGGGTTGGTGAAAAACAGCAGCGTCGTTCCGGCCTTCACGCCGTAAAGCGTGTGTTTTTTCCCGTGCAGATCCGTAAAGGTGAAGTCAGCCGCCGGAGATCCTATCATGTTCAAAGAACACATCCGGGCCTCAAATGAATATGACGGCTTCAGATCAGGGTCTGAATAGTCGGAGACAGCGAGTCTGGAGACGTAGGGCAGATAAAGATCCTCGTTGCGTACCGGCGAGTTCGGGTCGTAGAGGTACTTCGGAACCATCCTCCCGAAGAACTCAAAGACATTGGATGAGGTGTCCGCAGCCTCGAATCTCTCCACCTTGTCGAAGAATCCGGCCATCGCCTTTCTGGCGAAGTCAATCGGACAGGTCTGCTCCAAGAGCGTCACATAGGTGCCGAAAGCCTCCTCGACCTCTTCCGCAAGGACACCGTTCACGATTCCCGAATCGCACGGATACGTCTTGGCCAGAAACTCGTTCCAGTAGTTCGAGACGACATATTCAGCGGCTTCCGCAGGCGCGGTCATCACCGCTGGCGGCTCCGGCACAGGGGGGAAACGGCGCGGCTGGAAAGCGGCTGTACCACCACTTCCACGGCCGCCGCAACCAACCGCCGCAATGATGCAAAGAATCGCCAATGAATATGTCAGCTTCTTAGTCATTCTTTTCCAGCAGGCTCTGCGAGATGTTGATGATGAAGTCTCCCATCTTCTCAAGCTCCTGCACCACATCGATGTAGAACACTCCTGTCTGGTAGTTGTAGCCGTCCTTCTCGATGTTGACGATGTGTTCCTCGCGCAGGTTGTTGCGGTACTCGTTGATGTTGTACTCCGCAGCCTCGGCGGAAGAGATGTCCTTGAGGAAGAGCGCGGAGGATTTGAGGTTCTCTACCATCACCTTGAAAGCCGCGTCCAGAAGATCGAGCATCCTGTCCAGCCTCTTGATCATCGCGTCATCGAATGTCTTGCCGTGGTCAAGGGCGCGCCTCATCATCCGGCCTATGGCCTCTCCCGAGTCTCCGATGCTCTCAAGTTCTCCGATCACCCTGTACATCGATTTGATTCTCAATGCGGAGACAGCGCTGATCTCACCCTTCGAGACTTCGTTCAGATAGGTAGCGATCTCGAACTCGATCTTGTCCGTGATGCTTTCGTACTTGACGAGCTTCTCGTTGACGGGTTCAAATTCCGCCTTGGTCTTCGCGCTCACCGCATCACGGATGAAGTCCACCTCCCGGCAGCATATTTCCGCAAAATGAATGATCTCCTGTTTTGCCTCGTCAAGGGAAAGCTCCGCCGTGGAGAGCGGACCGCCCTGAATGAACTTCAGGCGATAGACCTCCTCCTCGCCCTTAGGTGTCGGGATGATCTTGTTGACGGCCTTGACGAGCTGAGGGATGAACCAGACGAGAATCAGAGTCGTGGTGATGTTGAACACTGAATGGAGAATGCATATTCCGTAAAGCATCGAGTTCTGCTGATCCGGAGTGAATCCTCCCGAAGAGACCGTGCCGTCGAACAAGGTTATAGGGTTCTCAAAGCCTATCGCCGTTGTCATCGCGCCTATCAGTCTCATCAAAGGATTGAAGAACACCAATGCCAGCACGACACCGATCACATTGAACAGTGTGTTGGCGATGGCGGTACGCTTGGCCGAGTAGTTTGCCACCGCAGCGGCTATGTTGGCTGTGATCGTGGTTCCGATGTTGGCTCCCAGCACCATCCCGGCGGCCATCTCGAAGTCGATCCAGCCGTTCGCCACAAAGACCATCGTCAAGGCCAGAGAGGCGCTGGAGGCCTGCACAATCACGGTGATCAAGGCTCCCACAAGGGTGAATATGATCACGGAGAAGTAGCCGTAGCTTGTCAGGTTCTTCACAAGGGCGAGGACATCCGGGTACTGGTTCAGATCCGGAACCGAATCCTTCATCGTGGCGAGACCGATAAGCAGTAATGCGAATCCGATGATGAACTCCCCTATGTTGCGGTTCTGGCTGCTCTTGAGGGTCATCATGAAGAAGCCCAGGGCGATGAACGGAATGGCGAAGGCTCCTATGTCGTAGCTGAATCCGAACAGGGAGATCAGCCAGGCCGTCAGCGTCGTCCCGATGTTCGCGCCCATGATGACACCTATGGCGTTGCTCAATGCGAGCAGACCGGCGTTGACCATGCTCACGACCATCACGGTCGTTCCGCTGGATGACTGGATGAGAGCCGTGACGACGATTCCCGTGATGATCCCTTTGAAGGTAGTTGACGTCATCGACGCCAGAAATGACCGCAGCTTGTCACCCGCCGCCTTCTGAAGACCCTCGCTCATCATGGTCATTCCGTACAGGAACATGGCCATCGCGCCAAGCAGGGTCAGAATCTGTAGAAAAACCTGCATCTATCTTTGTAAGAAATATTCCTACAAATTTACTGAAAAAATCTCTTTGGTATTAGAAAGCTTTAAATAAAATTCGGGAATCATTTCAAAACAGCTTCTTAAGTGATGTGTAAAAACACACTCTACCTCCGCAAAGAACTGAACACGATGCAGACAGGCTTGTCAAGGACAACGGTGCGACCGGTGTCTGTTAGAAGACCGGTCTTGGCATCACGGCGGAAAATCCGGATGCAACCGCTGTCACGGCAAGCGACCAAAAGGAACTTTCCGTTCGGGGTGATGTTGAAATTCCTTGGATGAATGCCTGTCAGCTGATAGCCGGCATAAGTCAAAGTCCCGTCAGTATCAACTTTGAATATGGCGATTC
>CAVFMX010000062.1:0-15748 GCA_963623745.1 Bulleidia sp. | reverse complement strand
TCAGACCTGCGGCGAACTGGCGGGCGTTTACCGGATCCGTGTACTTGTTCTGGAATGTAGGGTGTCCGTCGTGGATCGAGAATCCGTCCTTTTCGAGGATCTTGATCGTGGCGTCGGCAGGGATGTTGGTGAATTCCATCTTCTGACCGTCCCATTCGAGAATCTGGTTGAGAGCCTGGAGTCTGACGGCGGCCACGCCGAGGTCAACCATCTCGACGAACGGACCGGCCTCGCTGAAGTCGGATGCGGCAGGGATTCTTGAGTCCGGATCCTCCTTGCATGCGCGGATCCAGTCCTGCTGGTGTGAAAGGGTGACTTCGCGCAGAAGGTGAGGAACTTCAGGATTCCTGCCGGAGACGAGGATAGGATCCTGTCCGTAGGTGCCGGCGATCATGATGTCCTTTGTTCCGTAGAAGATGCTGCAGCCGCCGCTGATGTTGAGGTTGAAGCCGGCCGGCAGACCTTCCGGTCTTTCAGGCTTGAAGCCGCCGTCGTACCAGCGGATGTCAACTTCCGGCATGGCGAGTTTGGACATGTTCTCCCTGGCAGGGAAGGTCAGGTGGATCATCTCTGCGCTCGGGCAGCAGTCTGTCAGCACATTGGTCGAGCTGGCTTCAACCTTTGTAGGGTAGCCGAGCTTCAGTCCCTTGAACGGAACGTGCATGATGTGGCACGCCATGTCTCCCATTGCTCCGGTGCCGAAGTCCCACCAGCCGCGGAAGTTCCACGGGGTGTAGATCGAGTTGTACTCACGCATAGGGGCAGGGCCGATGAATGCGTCCCAGTTGAGGGTTGAAGGAATAGGCTCAACCTTTGTCGGCTTTTCCAGACCCTGCGGCCAGATAGGACGGTCCGTGAAGCAGTCAACTCTCCGGACTTCGCCGATCTCTCCGTTCCAGAGCCATTCGATGGCCTTTCTTGTGCCGGCACTGGAGGCTCCCTGATTACCCATCTGGGTGGCGATGCGGTACTTCGCCGCGAGTTTTGTGAGGAGCCTTGCCTCATAGACGGTAAGGGTGAGAGGTTTCTCGACATAGACGTGCTTGCCGGCGGCCATGGCCTGGGCGGCGATGATGGCGTGGGTGTGGTCTGCGGTGGCGACCATCACGGCATCGGCCTTGTCGAGCATTTCGTCGAACATTACCCTGTAGTCATTGTACTTCTTGGCTTGAGGGTACTTGTTGAACACGTGGTCCGCATACTTCCAGTCCACATCGCAGAGTCCGATGATGTTCTCGGTCTCCATCTCCGCGAGGTCGGCGGCTCCGCGGCCTCCGATGCCGACGCCGAGGATGTTGAGCTTGTCGCTCGGGGCGGTTTTCTTTTTCTTTTCTTTCTTCGGTGTCTTCTCACCGGCGATGATGATGTTCGGAGCCACCGCAAGTCCGGCGGCCACAGCGCCTCCTGTCTTCAGGAAAGAACGCCTTGACATTTCTTTGCTCATTTCAGTGTGTGTTTATGTGTTATACAATATAAGTCCAAATCGTTTGGAAACAACTCTCAAATTTACGCATTAATTGCAGGAAAAACAAAAAATAACGCAATTTTGAAAGGCAGTTTTGAAATGGTTCCCGAATCTTATCATGCGGAATTTTCGGGACGCTTACTGAATGAGTGAAAATAAAAAAACGGAGATATTATTGCATAATCCGGGAACTGTTGTAACTTTGCCATTGTGTAATCGATTGCACAACCACATAATACAAGTCATGCTGGAGAAAAAGGTGTCCATATACGATATTGCGAAGAAGCTGGGGATTTCGGCATCCACGGTTTCGAGGGCTCTTCATGACAACCCTGCGATCAGCGAGGAGGTGAAAAAATCCGTGAAGCAGGTGGCTAAGGAACTGAATTTCAAGCCTAACCATCTCGCTGTAGCTCTTAAGACCGGCAAGATAAGAACAATCGGGATCGTGGTTCCACAGATCAACAGAACGTATTTTGTGGAAGCAATCGCCGGCGTTGAGAGAGAGTTGTACAAAGCGGGATATGACTTGATCATCGCCAGCACCGGAAACCTGTACGAGCGGGAGAGGAATATTGTTGACTCTCTCAGTAACGGTAAAGTTATTGGTGTAATAGCTGCCGTGGCGGCTGAAAGTACAGACTATTCCCATTATCAGCGGTTGATTGACAATAATATTCCGGTTGTCTTCTTTGACAGAAAGGTTCCCGGGCTTGAGGCAAGTTCGGTTGTGCAGGACGATTATGACGCGGGCTACAATGCAACCGTCCATCTTATAGAGCAAGGTTGCAGGAACATATTCCATTTTCGTGGTCCTCAGAATGTGTCTGTGTGGAGTGAGAGGGATTCCGGCTATAGGAAAGCTCTGGAGGACAATGGCTTGAAAGTTGGTCGGCATTCTGTGTACACTGCGATCACGACTGAGGAGGAAGGACGGAAATTCGCGGAGAAGGTGCTGGCCTACAAAGAATTGCCGGACGGCATCCTGTTCTCCGGAGATTTTGCTGCCAGAGGAGCCATGGAGGTTTTTCAGGCCGCCGGAATACGTATACCGCAGGATATCGCGATAGTCGGATTCGTTAACGAGCCGTGGGACGCGTTGCTGACTCCGCCTTTGACTTCGGTGGAGCAATTCAGCGGAAAGATAGGGGAGACGGCCGCGAGACTGATGCAGGAGACGTTGGAGGGCATGCCGCGCAGGGATGTAGTTTATAAGACGCAGCTGATGGTGAGGGAGTCCTCTCTCAGGGCTAAATACCATTGATTTTTTATTAAAGATTTGTGCAATCGATTGCACAAATCGGATAGGGAAATATGAATATTCAATAAGAAGTACGTATAACTAAAGAAAAGAAAGATGAGAAAGATTGCTGAATGGTTTATAAATCTTTATGCGGTCTGGATACTGCTCAGTTTCGTGGTGGGGTATTATCGGCCGGAAGCGTTCCTGTGGTTCACGAAATCACATTACATGACATGGGCGCTGGCTCTGGTCATGCTCAGCATGGGACTGACGCTGAAGGTACAGGACTTTACCGCCCTGTTCAGAATGCCGAAGGTCGTGCTGCTTGCCGCCGTGTCTCAATATTCGATCATGCCGCTTTCCGGATGGGCGATAGCATCGATTCTGCATCTGCCTACGGAATTCGCTGTGGGGTTGATTCTGGTGTCGTGCTGTCCCGGAGGAACGGCATCCAACCTGATAGCCTACATCGGAAGGGCCAACGTCGCCCTGTCAGTGATAAGCACTGCCGTATCTACGGTTCTGGGAATAGTCATGACTCCGGTCCTGTGCAAGATTCTTGCTGGTCAGATGGTTCCTGTGGACGTGTGGGGCATGTTTCTGAATGTGGTAGAGGTTGTTCTTGTACCGGTCGGAATCGGAGTCTTCATAAATTACAAGTTTCCTGACTTTGTCAAAAGACTCGGGAACACAGGTCCTGTCCTGTCTACTGTCGCCATAGTTTTTGTCTCCGGGGCGATAATGGCACCGGCAGTGGTGGGAGGAAAATCAATAATGCTTGAGTTCGCCGGACAGCTGATTCTGGCTTCCGCTCTTCTGCATGGTCTTGGGTTCGGCCTGGGATATTTGTTCGCCAGAGTATTCGGGTATGATGTTCCGATCGCCAAGGCTATCTCATGCGAGACCGGAATGCAGAACGGAGGGCTTGCGGCAGTGTTGGCGAAAAACAATTTCCCGGCACTGATGCCTCTTGTCGGAGTGCCGTCTGTGTTCTGTTCTGTCATGCAGACATTGGTCGGAGGGCTTCTCGCGACAGTCTGGAGATTCACGTCAAGGAATGAAAACCATTGAAAGGCTATGGCGAACAGAACAGGAATATACTACTGGAAATGTGACAGGCCGGACGCGTTCTTCGCGATCAATGGTCAGGCCGACAGTATTCAGTTGGACAATGAAGTCGGTGAGATGGTCTCCGCATTTTTCGGAGAGGATGTTCCTGTCCGGAAGGCTTGCGGACAGGGAAATCATCTGACTTTTCTTGCCGATCATGGCGGACGCACATACTTCATCAGAGTCGAGAACGGCTCGGACGGTGATGATTATATGGAAGTTGAGGCGGCTGTCCTCAAAATGGTGAAAGGCGAGGGAATCCCGGTTCCTGAAATATTCGCTGTGGATTCGTCACGGTCGGTGTGGCCGTTCGCCTATCAGATCATGGAGAATATGCCGTACGAGGACTTGAACAGGCTTGAAAGATCCGCTACATTGGATCTTCCCCGGATAATGCGCGGACTTGGCTCTCTCATCGCCACTTGGCAGAATCTTGAATATGAAGGTTTCGGTCCGTTCAACGCTGAAAAACTGCGCCATGAAGGTGTTCTGGAGGGCCTGCACAAGAGCTATGCGGAATATTATTTCCTGAACATGTCCAAGCATCTGGACTTTCTGGAAAAAAGAGAGTTTCTCACTCATTCGCGATGCGTTCATATAATGGAACTGGCAAAGGAATATTCCTGTCTGCTGGAGTTGGGCCGAGGATGTCTTGTCCACAAGGACATGGCTCTCTGGAATGTCCTTGGTGACGCGGAGGACATCAAGGCTGTCATAGATTGGGACGATTCCATCTGCGGGGATCCTGTCGATGACCTGTCTTTGATGGGCTGTTTTCACGGTGGTGAAGAATTATCCTGCCTTATGAATGGCTATGAGTCGGTCAGGCCTCTTCCGGAGAACTTCGAGAAGAGATTCTGGCTGCACCTTATGCGCAACATGATATTCAAGGCTGTGATCCGTGTCGGGGCCGGCTATTTCGACAGAGGCGGGGATTTCTTCCTCAGCGATGACGGTGACAGGTTGAAGGCGACGACAATCTCCATGATCAACGCGGCCGTAGCGGGACTTGAAGGTGACATGAATATATCTGATTTGTAATATTCTCACAACATTAAATTCAGAATGACGATGAGTGCAAGAAAACATCTCGGTCTTGGAACTTGGGTCTCAATCGGAGATCCGGTCGTGACGGAAATCGTTTCCCGGTTAGGATTCGGATGGTTGTTGGTGGACATGGAACATGGAAGCATCGAGCCTGCTGCCTTGCCCGACAACCTGAGGGCATGCGCAGGCACTGACATATTCAAGATCGTCAGGGTCGGAGAACCGTCCGCGCACCTTATCGGTCACGTGCTTGATTACGGTGCCGATGGGATAATGGTGCCTCATGTCTCCGATTCCGAGTCTGCGGAACGTGCAGTACGGGCGATGAGGTACCCGCCATTGGGAGACAGGGGCTTCTCCACGTCTGTCCGTGCCTTCAAATACGGAATGGAGGTGCCTGAGGATATGTCATCATATCCGACACCGTTGTTTTTGGCGCAGATCGAGAATTATGAGGGTGTGACAAATGTGGACAGCATCGCTGCGGTTGATGGTGTGGATGTGCTTTTTGTCGGGCCGCGTGATCTGGGGCTGGATCTTTCTGTCCGTCCGAAAGAGCGGACCTATGAGTTTGACGACGCGATCGGACGGGTGGCGGCGGCCGCTTCGAGGCACGGGAAACAAGCCGGCATCTTGGTTCGGAACATCGATGACATACCGAAACTCCAAAGGATGGGATTCTCGGCAATGGCCGTCGGCTCGGACATGGGCATGCTGAAATCCGGGTACAAATCGTTGCTCAATAAAATCGCGTCGCTATGAGAAAGGCTGCGGTTCTTTTGGCGGTGCCGATGGTCCTGTCCTGCTCGGGTGCCTCCGCCGGAGAGGATGTCAAGGATCCGGCTCTGCTTCCGGTCAAGGTCAACGTGACTCCGTCGCCTCAGTACAGCGTGAAGAATCTGGACTTCGCCATGATGTGCGGAGGTGTCGCACAGACGCAAGGGAAACGGTTGTGGGCATTCTGGACGGCTGGAGGGGACAGCGGCAAGGCTTTCACTGTCCTGATGCACAGTGACGACGATGGCACTTCATGGAGCGATGTGGACGTGGTTTTGGACGCCCATGAGCCGGATCGGGAATGCAAGACGATGGGAGGGTGCCTATGGACGGATCCGGAAGGGCGGCTATGGGCGTTTTACGGACAGTCCATGTCTTATTTTGACGGGAGAAGCGGAACCTGGTACATCAGATGTGACGATCCTGACGCGGACAAACCGGTGTGGTCAGACCCGGTCAGGATCTGGCACGGATCCGCCACGAACACTCCGATAGTCCTGAAGGATGGAAAGTGGCTGCTTCCTGTCACCTTGGCTGACGGAGGCGGAAAATTCCCCGAACTGGACGGCTTCAGAGGAGCCGATGTGCTGATGTCTCCGGACAAAGGCGGGACTTGGGAATATTACGGTGGCGTAAGGTTCCCTCATCCTGACTACAACGAACACAGCATCGTGGAACTTCCTGATGGTCGCGTATGGATGACGGCGAGAACCTCAGAAGGAATATGGCAGAGTTTCTCTTCGGATGAGGGACGGACCTGGACGGTTCCGTCCAAGTACTTGAACCATAACAGGTCCAGGCATCTTATCATGAAGCTTGGATCCGGACGGCTGCTTCTTGTCAAGCATGGGAATCCTGATGAAAATCCGGGAAAGCGGATCCGTATGACTGCGTTTGTCTCCGACGACGGAGGAAAGACTTGGCGCGGAGGTCTTGAACTGGACGAGAGAAAGAATGCCGCGTATCCTTACGGGTGCCGGACGGATGACGGGACCATCTGCATTGTCTATGATCGAGACCGGGACAATTACGGGGAAATATTGATGGCCCGGATATCCGAGGAGTCGATCGTGGAAGGATCTCCACGTCCTGATGATGGCTTGAAGATGATTGTCGCAAAAGTAGGAAGAAAACAACAGAAATAACCACTATAATCATGAAGAATACGCTTAGAACATCCTTTGCGGCGATGTCATTCATCGTCGTGACATTGTCAGCCGTCGCTCAAGACGACAGGCCTGCGCAGGCTGACGCTTCTCTTGCCGTTCCTGAGATCAACACCAGGCCCGGGGCAAGATATCAGGAGAGAAATCTGGACTATGGCATGACCATAGGAATCGAACAGACTCCCGAAGGAAGGATATGGTGCTGCCTGGTCGGTGGAGGGGACGATGAAAGAGCCTACTTCCTGCTGTCCTACAGTGATGACGGAGGCTTGACATGGTCGAAGACAAAGATGGTCATCGATCCTCATGACAAAAAGCTCGGACAGGCCAGGAGAACAATCGCCGGTACCTTGTGGACGGATCCGCAAGGTCGTCTGTGGCTGTTCTTTGACCAATCGATGACCTATTTCGACGGACGCAACGGGGATTGGTACACCATCTGTGAAAATCCTGATTCCGACCGTCCGGTGTGGTCCGGACCGAAAAGAATCTGGCATGGCTGCACTCTGAACAAGCCAGTCGTGCTCAGCAATGGGGATTGGATGCTCCCGGTCTCTCTTTGGGGACGAGATCTGATCAAAGATCCATCCCGGAAGGACGCGCCGCCAAGTCCGTACAAGGAGTGCTATCATGATTTGGACTCGTTGAGGGGTGCTAATGTGTTCATTTCCAAGGATAGCGGTAAGACTTGGAATAGGCAGGGGATAGTCCGTTTTCCGAGGCCGCACTTTGACGAGCATCATCTGACTGAACTCAAGGACGGACGTCTTTGGATGACCGGACGGACTTGGGACGGAATCTACCAGAGCTTTTCCGAGGATGAAGGACGGACGTGGACCGCACCTGAAAAATACATGGCGAACAACAGTTCACGCCATTTCATCCGCAGGCTTGCGTCCGGGAACCTGATTCTTGTGAAGAATGGAAGCCTGACCGGCAGAACCAAGTCCAGAAGCGACCTTACCGCATATCTCTCTACCGATGACGGCAAGACGTGGAAAGGAGGACTTCAACTTGACGAGAGGGATTGGGTCTCCTATCCGGACGGCTTTCAGGCATCTGACGGCCACATCTATATCTCGTACGATTGGGAACGTGCCAAGGAGGGGCAGATACTTCTCGCCAAGTTCACCGAGCAGGACATCCTTGCCGGCAGGATAGTGACGGATGGAAGTTTCCTGAAACACATAATATTCAAGCCGGGCAAGATACACAAGAAGGACAAATAGTACAGATCACCAGTTAAAAACACTATAACACAATGAAAAAGCAAGTTTGGAGAATAGTCCTGTTCTCCGTTATCCTCACGATTTTTCCGGTCTTGGGACTGTCCGCGCAGACGCTGAATGTCTCCGGTCACGTCTATGACACGGATGGAAAGACTCCGCTGTCCGGGGTTTCGGTGGTGGAAAAGGCCTCGCTCAGGAACGGCACATCGGCCGGAGCCGATGGTGATTACCGGATCACTGTAAAGGAAGGGGCGATCCTGTTGTTCAGTTTTCTCGGCTACGAGGACAAGGAGGTTGCCGTGGGCCGGAACAACGTGATCGATGTCGTCATGACAATGAAGACAAACGCCCTAAACGAGTCTGTCGTGACCGCTCTCGGAATCAGGAGGGAGGAAAAGTCCCTCGGATATTCTGTCGCCAAGGTTCAGGCCTCTGACTTGAACGCCACGGTTTCCGGGAACTGGCTTAACGGCATGGCCGGCAAGGTGGCCGGACTCAACTACAACTATGCCGGTGCTGGTCCCGGCGGTTCGATCAGGGTGACCCTGCGTGGAGAATCATCCATCAATCCGGCCAACAGCGAAGCCCTGTTCGTCATTGATGGCGTGCCGGTGAACAGCGGTATGGATGCGACAGGAGGCAATTCATACATGGCATCGGACCTCCCTGTCGACTTCGGGAACGGAGCCAGTGACCTGAATCCTGAGGACATCGATAATGTCACCGTCCTCAAAGGACCGGCGGCGACCGCCCTTTACGGATCCAGAGCCGCCAACGGTGCCATCGTGATAACGACCAAGTCCGGACGGTCCTCACGCGGCATAGGCGTTTCCGTCAGTTCATCAGCAACATTCGAGGATGCCGGGTATTGGCCTGATTTCCAGGATGAATATGGTTCCGGAAACTCCGGTTCGGACAAATATTACTCATTCTACACCATCTCGTCCGAAGGCGTGTCCAGAACACAGGCCACCATGGCCTGGGGACCGAGATTCGAAGGCCAGCTCTACTACCAGTATGGCGGTCAGAACGAAGACGGGACATACACGGCGACTCCTTGGGTGGCGAGAGACTGGTACAAAGGCTTCTTCCGTACAGGCATAACGTTGAGAAATACTGTTTCCATAGATGGAAGCAACGGAAAGGGGAACACGGGACGCGTCTCTTTCACGGACACCAAAAACGACTGGATCACACCGAACTCCGGTTATAGGACTCAGAGCCTTTCAATGGCGTTCACGTCATCGATAAACAGGTTCGTGAAACTTGAGGGGCGCGCGACCTACTATCACAAGAAGAGTGACAACCTTCCTATGGCCGGTTACGGCTCGGCTTCGATAATGAACCTTCTCATGTGGTCGTCCCCGAGTGTCGATGTCAACTGGTATAAGGATTATTGGGTGAAAGGACAGGAGGGTTACAAACAGAACAGACCGTTCAACTCCGGTTCCGACAGCCCGTATCTGCAAGCTTACGAGCAGCTTAACACGATAAACAGGGATCGCGTCTATGGTACGGCCAAAGTCACTTTCACCATTCTGGCTCCTCTCACCCTCATGTTGAGGACAAGTCTGGACACCGGATCTGATTTCAGGACCCAACGCAAACCGTTCGACTCGTCCGGAGCGGTACGGGGAAAGTATAGGGAACAGAACAATTCCAATATCGAGATAAACAATGACTTCCTTTTAAGGTATGACAACAAGTTCGGCGACTTTGGCGTGACAGGCTCATTCGGAGGCAACCTCATGGCGCAGCGCAAGCAGGGAAATTCAATGACTGCGAACCAGCTTGACCAGCCGGAAATCTACAATTTCGCCAATTCGCAATCCCAGCTCCTGTTCACTAACTACTACACCAGAAAGCGGATAAACTCCCTTTACGGAATGATGCAGTTCAGCTGGAGGAACATGATCTACGTGGATGTGACCGGCAGAAACGACTGGTCCAGCACATTGGCCAAGGGACACAATTCCTATTTCTATCCGTCCGTAAGCTCCAGTTTCCTGCTCTCTGACATCTTCGGTTTCGGAAATCATGCGTTCGGAAAGCGGATCGACATGCTGAAACTCAGACTTTCATGGGCCAAGGTCGGAAACGACACTTATGCCTACAACATCGGGAACTATTACGGCAAAAGCAATTTCACCGGAGGTCTGACCATTCCGTCCAAAGTGAACAATGACGCTCTCAAGCCTGAAATGGTGGAGAGTTATGAATATGGCCTTGAGGGTCGCTTTTTCGAGGGCCGTCTTGGCTTCGATGTGACATATTACAATGCAATAAGCAGCAATCAGATCCTTAGCGCGCCGATTGATCCGATCACGGGATATTCTTCCATGGTCGTCAATGCGGGCGAGATCCGTAACCATGGATGGGAGGTTTCAGTCACCGGCAAACCGGTCAGCACCAAGGATTTCAAATGGTCCGCCTCGATTGTCTGGTCAATGAACCGGAACCGTGTGAAGTCACTTGCAGAAGGGCTGGACCAGTGGATAATAAGCCAAGGGCCTAACTCATCGATAATCGCGAAGCCTGGGGGTACGCTTGGAGACATGTACGGCACAAGATTCAAGAGAGCTCCGGAAGGAGCATACATCACTCTCAGTGACGGATCCAGGCAGGATGTCAGCGGGGAGGTCCTGTACGACGGCAACGGCTACCCGATAATTGGAACTACCCTCGAATATCTCGGAAACACCCAGGCGAAGTGGAAGGCCGGCTTCAACAACTCCTTCTCTTTCAGAGGAGTCACCTTGTCCGTCTCTATCGATGGACAGTATGGAGGCAAGGCATATTCCCTTACCAACTCAATCCTGTCATACAGCGGCAAGCTGAAGAACTCGCTTGAGGGACGATATGACGGGCTGATCGGAGACGGAGTCTGCTATGATGAGGCCACCGGGACATATTCACGCAACAGGGTTGTCACGGACAAGATAGCGTATTATTATGACCTCATGTACAGGAGGGCGAACGTCGAGAACAACCTGTTCAGCACGTCCTTCATCAAATTGCGTGAGGTGAGGTTGGAATATTCATTGCCTAAGAGACTGACTGAAAAGACCAAGGTCCTTCAAAAGGTATCGCTGGCGGTGTATGGCAGAAATCTCGCCATGCTGACGTCCTGGCCTCAGTATGATCCGGAGATCGCCACATTGAACGGCTCCCGGATCACTACCGGTTTTGAGACCGCGCAGTTCCCGATGACCCGCAGTTATGGATTCAGTGTTGAACTTAAATTCTAAAAATATGAAAAGAAGAATATTCATGCCTCTTGTCGCCGCTGCGGCTCTTCTGGGGATGACGGCTTGCGACAATTTCGAGGACATTAATACTGACCCTACAAGCATCAAGTATGGCAACGCCAAGCCGCTCAGTCTGATTCAGGACATTATCCACGGAGGGAACTGGAGCGTCCTTTACCATTCCGTGAAATTGAACAGCGACCTGATGCAGTATTCCGTGTACATCGAATCCGGTGAGCAGATAAGCAATTATATCGTAAAACCCGACGAGTCCAAGGACATCTGGAACGGAATCGCTCCAAGAGCCTCCGCGTGCCAGCGTATGTATGAACTGGCGGAAAAGGCCGGAGATTATAACTGCATGGCCATCGCGTTGACCCTCAAGGCGTATTTCGTCTCTCAGCTGACAGACATCTTCGGTGACATACCGTATGGCGAGGCCTTCAAGGCTGAGTCAGGGAATGTCACACCGAAATACGACACGCAGAAAGAGATCTACACATCTTTGCTGACCGAACTTGAATCAGCGAATTCCATGTATGATCAGACTGCGTCTCTGGACAGTCCGCAGAAGGATCTGCTTTATCAGGGAGACGTCGCGAAGTGGAGGAAGTTCACCAATTCGTTGAGGTTGCGTCTTCTTATGAGAGTGAGCCGCCATCAGGACATGAACGTTCCGGCCGAGATGAGCAGGATGCTTGGCGATCCAGGCGCATATCCTGTGTTCGAGAATAATGATGATGCCGCGATACTCCGTTTCACGGGAGTCATTCCCAACATAAACGGCTATGGTCCGGCAGGAACTCTGAAAGTTAAACTGCACAACAACAGGAGGATGTGCTCGACGCTTGTGGATCTGATGAATCTCTCTGCGGATCCAAGGACAGGAAAGTTCGTCGGTGGTGTCTCGTCTCCGTCTGATTCCAAGTATCTCGGGCAGTATAGGGGAATTCCGAGCGGTTACGACTACGATGTGGTGAATGTGTGGGTCGGAGAGGGAGCCTCCTCATATTCGGAGACTCTGGAGTCCAACACCCAGCCTTCCACGTTCATGTCTTTCGCAGAGTTGAACTTCATTCTGGCTGAGGCCGCGTTCCGGGGATTCATCGAGGGGGATCCTGTCGTCTGGTATGAGCGTGGTGTCACAGCCTCTGTGCAGGAATGGTGCGGCGCTGATCAGAAGACGGACAATCTTCTGAAGAACACGGCGACTAGATATGATCCATCCCGTGGACTTGAGATGATAATGGAACAGAAATACATAGCGTCGTTTCTGGTCGGCTTTGAGGCTTGGGATGACTATCGGCGGACAGGACTTCCGGCTTTGGTCATAGGTCCGGCCGCACAGAACAGGGATGCACAGGGAGTGGCGCATCTGCCGGAGCGGCTGATCTATCCGGTCATAAGCCAAAGTTCGAACAATAAGAATTACAACGAGGCCGTGAGCCGGATGGGAGGCAGAGACGACATGCTGACCAAAGTCTGGTGGGCTGAAGGTGAATATTAATGATAAACAATTATGAAAAGGATTATTATAGGACTTTGCATGGCGGTTGGATTCATGTCATGCACTCGGGAAACTGTTCGGGAATGTCATCTGGAATTGGAATCCGATGATTGCGAGGTGGCTCCGGTTAAAGGTTCGTTCAAGATGACGGTTTTCGGGGAAGGACGCTGGTATGTGAAATCAGACGCCGATTGGTGCACCCTTTATCCCTCGGTGGGGAAGGATGACGGACGGTTCTACATCAATGCCGCCGACTGGGATCGTGGCTACAGCCGTACATGCAAGGTCGTTGTCACGTTGCAGGACAGCACAAAGTACGAGATAAACGTTACTCAAAACGGACAGACACCATACCTTTCTGTCAAGGACGACCGTTTGAGTTTTCCATCGGATCCGACAAGCGGGATCATCTCGGTGAATTCAAATGTGGAATGGACGGCAGAGGTTTCGGCTGATGGTACGGAATGGCTGAAGCTTGGGGAAAAGACAGACGCCACTCAGGCGTTCGACATCATCGGCAACGATGACGCGTTAAGGCGCACCGCCACGGTGACTTTCCGTCAGAATGGCGGGGATCTTACTTGTTCGGTGACAGTCATCCAGTTCCCTGTCCTGGACAAGAACAGGGCGGCGATAAAGACAATCAAGGAAGCGTTGGCCGAGAACGACGGACTGATTGGGGACAACATCAAGATCGAGGGATATGTGACAAGTGACAGGACTTGCGGCAACACAGGCGAGTCTGTCATGTACCTGCAGGATGACAGCGGAAAAGGTCTGTTGCTTGAGTTCAGCGATCCCGCAAGGAACACATATTCAATCAATGACAAGGTCGGTGTGTGGCTGGCCGCATGTGAGATAAGAAAAGTTGACGGAGTGACGAAAATATCGAACATCACTGACGCCAACCTCATTGGAAACACTTCTCTTTCAGGTGGCGGTGCCACCCCTGTTGAGATCGGCGACATCTCCACGATAGATCAGGATTCCATGGAGAACACCCTTGTCCGCCTGAAGAATGTCTGCTTCACCTATCCGTTCGGCACGCTGTACAACTCGAACAAGGAGACCGGAAACGACTGCGTGACATTGCTGCGTGATTCGCAGGGAAACAACATGGACTTGAGGACCATGACCACGTTCAAGAATAAACATGCCGGACTCATACCGTCAGGCAATTGCGATGTGACAGGCATACTCATGAAACATGCCGGACATCTGGTGTTGAGAGTGAGGTCATTTGACGACATCGTCGAGTCGGCTGTTCCGTCGGTATGGCGCACTGTGGTGGAATGGTACAATGTAGGCTCCTGGACTAACACCGTCGGTGGCACATCATGGACACCGAAGGTCGGATCGGGTACTTTTGTGTTCGGCACATTCGGCAATTTGAAACAAGGCTGGTGTTACGACAGAATCGACCCTTCTCAGAAGAACAGCTCGTCGAACGGACATCACGGGCCACAGTTGGATCATTGGTGGGACACCGGCAGCGGCATGGGGCAGAGTTGGGAATTCTCGACATCCACGGCCGGATGCACAGGGGACATCCGGATGTCGCTTTACACAGGCAGCTCCAATGACGGCCCTAAGAATTTCGTGGTGGAATGGACCGATTCTGATGCCGAGGATGTGGTGTGGAACAAAGCCGGAAGCTACCAATGCTGGAGTTGGGGAGACACAGGTTCCGATCATCTCAACATCCTGATGAACGTGGACATGAAGCTGGCCGGAGCCCAAGGGCATCAGTTGTTGCGGATAAGACTCCGCTGCACTGATTCGGAAAGGGCGCAGGAAAATGCGTCCAATCCTCTCATAACGACGAGCGGAAGCAATAAACTGAGCTATGTAAGAATATCCGAAAGGATTCAGTAGCTGAATGTAGCCATACAAAGAACGCGAGGCGGCCGATGATGATTCACGGCCGCCTCGCTTATTGTATGTCTGTCCGAAATACTACAACTCCTCGAAATTCACATCGTTGAACTGGCCGTCCGGACGGTCGCCTCCCTTGTCCTCGCCCGGCTGCTCATAGTTATGCTCCGGCACATCAGAGAGAAGATTCTCCTTCATGTAGGCCAACGCTTCCGAAAGGCCTTCCTGAAACTTCTCGAAATCCTCCTTGTACAGGAATATCTTGTGCTTGTCGAACGAGAAACTGCCGTCCTGCTCCTGCCTGCGCTTGCTTTCGGTGATGGTCAGGTAGTAGTCGTTGTTGCCCTTCGTGCTCTTGACATCAAAGAAATAAGTCCTCTTTCCTGCTCTTACCGGCTTGGAGTAAACGTCCTCTGAATTGCGGTCAGCGTAGTTCGGCCGCTCGTAATCATCTTTGTACATCTTGCGCTGAATGTTTTGTTATCCGCACAAATTTAAGAAAAATCTGAAATTGTGTGTTATCTTTGCATAAAATTTTGATTGGAATTATGCTCAACAGACGAATTCTGCGGATAAAGGCTTTCAAGGTGATCTACAGCTACGCGGAGAATCCGACAATGACTCTTCCCGAGGCCGAATCGCTTCTGGAGGAGTCATGCGAGGCCACAAGGTCGCTGTATCTCTTTATGCTTGACATCATTCCGTACCTTGCGGCGGAGGCGCGGACCAGAATAGAAAACGCCAGAAACAAATTCAACCCGACCGAGGAGGAGAAGAATCCGAACATGAAGTTCGCGCTCAACGGACTGGCAGCTTCCCTTGGACAGGATCCTGATTTCAGGAAGATCATCTCCCGCCGCAAGCTTTCCTGGGAGCCTTACGATGCGTTGGTCAGAAGTGTCTATGACTCAATCCTATCAAAGGAGTATTTCAAGGAATATATGACTTCTCCGGAGACATCCGTGGAGGAAGACGCCAAACTGTTCATAAGGATCTTTGAAGAGGAGTTCGTGGACAACGGGGAATTGGAAAAGATTCTTGAGGACATGTCGATCCTCTGGTGTGACGACCTGGCATATTC
>CAVFMX010000061.1:0-8055 GCA_963623745.1 Bulleidia sp. | reverse complement strand
GGATTGAAAGGGCGGTCGCCGAACCGTTCCTTCAATCCTTTCATCGTTTGGGCTACACCCGTTGCCGTCACCTCTACGGACTGTACGTCAGGCGCGGCGGGGACGTCCCGGAAGGGACTTTGGTCGCCGTGGCCGGTTTCTCCTCCCCGAAGGTTTGGCGCAAAGGGGAGCGCGACATCCGTTCCTGCGAGTGGATCCGCTATGCCTCTTCAGGCGGCATCGGAGTGGACGGCGGAATGGGCAAGCTCCTGAAGGCGTTCGTCGAGGATGTCCGTCCCGACGATGTGATGAGCTATGCTGACGCATCCTGGTCAGACGGAGATGTCTATCGCAAGCTCGGTTTCACGCAGGAGGAGGACAAAATCTTCCCGGACGGGTGCCGAAGCCTCAAATTCAGACTGAAACTTACTGAATACTGATCGGCATGAATGTAATTCACGCCGATTTTGCTATATTTGTGAACTTTGCCGGAACGGTGGCCGTGTGGTCAGACCACTGGATCCGCCGGAGTGATGACCAAATGTTAACCCTTAAAATGACGGATCTGAGATGAAGATGCTTGTGACTGGAGCTGCGGGATTCATCGGCTCAAGGCTGATGGCGAGGCTGGCTGAAAGAGGAGACGATGTTGTCGGGCTGGACAACATCAATGACTACTATGATGTACGCCTTAAATACGGAAGACTTGAGGAGAACGGCTTCTCCGGCTCTTTTGAGGAATGTTCCGAGGTCGTGAGCGGAAAGTTTCCGAACTGCCGTTTCATCAGGATGTCGATCTGCGACAAGGCAGCGCTGGACTCTCTTTTCGGGAAGGAAAGGTTCGACAAGGTTGTCAACCTTGCCGCCCAGGCCGGGGTGAGGTATTCAATCACGAACCCGTATCCCTACCTTGAAAGCAACCTTCACGGATTCCTGAATATTCTTGAGGCGTGCCGCAATTTCGGTGTAGAGCATCTGGTCTATGCCTCCTCCAGTTCGGTCTATGGGCTGAACGAAAAGGTTCCGTTCTCGGAGGACGACAAGGCCGACTGTCCTGTAAGTCTCTACGGAGCGACCAAGAAGGCCAACGAGCTGATGGCGCATTCGTATTCAAAACTCTACGGCTTCGCTTCCACCGGACTTCGCTTCTTCACCGTCTATGGTCCGTGGGGCCGTCCAGACATGTCTCCGATGCTTTTTGCCTCCGCGATCGCGAAAGGGGAGCCGATCAAGGTCTTCAACAACGGGGACATGATCCGCGACTTCACCTATGTGGATGACATCGTGGAAGGTACCATCCGTGTCATTGATCACGCTCCGGAGGCGGAAAGATGCGTCCACGGCGTTCCGGCCAAAGTCTATAACATCGGATGCTCGCATCCTGTCAGACTGATGGACTTCATCGGCGAGATCGAGCAGGCCTACGGCAAGCCGGCCAAAAAGATTTTCCTCCCGATGCAGGCCGGAGACGTCTATCAGACCAACGCCGACACCACCGCGCTGGAGACCGAACTGGGCTACAAGCCAAGCACCTCCCTCCACGACGGCATCCGCCGTTTCATGGACTGGTACAAGAGCGACCTCAATCCTTTGAGGTAGGTCATTGGACATGTCCATGAAGCAAAACAGCTGAAGATGAAAGGCCGGCAGCCAGGACAGATTTCGGAGAACAGCAGGAGGATAGCCAGAAACACCCTTGCGCTGTACTTCCGTATGTTCCTGCTGATGGTTGTCGGACTTTTCACCGCCAGAGTGGTCCTTAACTCTTTGGGAGTTGAGGACAAGGGTGTCTATGAGACGGTCGGCGGTTTCGTCTCGATGATGGCGATAATTACCAGTTCCCTGTCCACGGCGGTAAGCCGTTTTCTCACAGTCGAGATCGGCAGGTCTGACATGGACAGCCTCGGGCGGGTTTTCGCCACGTCTTTGACAATCATGCTTCTGGTCTCCGCCGCAGTTCTGCTGATCGCCGAGCCGGTCGGACTCTGGTACATGGACAATGTGATGAAACTGCCGGAAGGAAGGCTGTCAGCCGCGCGATGGGTGTTTCAGTTCTCACTTCTGACATTCGTCATCAATCTGCTCAGCGTCCCGTACAACGCCACGATCATCGCCCATGAGAGAATGTCTGCTTTCGCTGTCATAGGAGTGGTCGAGGGACTTCTCAAACTGGCGGTCGCCATTCTTCTGATGATCACTGCGTCGGACAGGCTGGTCATCTACGCCGCGATGATGTGCGCCGTCGCCGTACTTGTCCGTTTTCTGTACGCCGCCTACTGCCGGCATTTCTTTGAGGAAAGCCGTGTCCGGGCGGGATTCGACAGGACATATTTCCGGAAGATGTCCGGTTTCGCCGGATGGCACGGGCTTTCATACGGAGTCTATCTGGTGAACACGCAGGGAGTCACCCTTCTGGTGAACTATTTTTTCGGTGTGGTCTTCAACACTATGCGCGGGATCGCGCTCAACGTGGAGAGCATGGTGAAGCAGTTCGTGACCAATGTGCTGACGGCGATGAACCCGCAGATCACCAAATCCTATGTCTCTGACAATAAGGAATATGCCTACGCATTGGCCTGCAAGGGATCCAAGTATGCGTTTCTCATAATCTTCACTTTGGCGGTTCCGTTCCTTTTTGAGGCCGAGGCTTTGTTGGGGCTGTGGCTCGGAAGGCTTGTCCCTGACGGTACGGCTTTGTTCACAAGGCTGACTCTGGCCGGTTTGTGTCTGGATCTTCTGATGACCCCGTTCTCGACGTTGATTCAGGCCTCGGGCAACATAAGACGTTTCTATGTGGTCACCTCCGCTGTCACACTGCTCATATTCCCGATCACCTGGCTCGCTTACAGGTGCGGAGCGCCGGCATATTCATGCTATCTGGTCTTCATAGGGGTTTATGTGATCAATGACATCGTGAAACTGGGACTGTTGCGCAGACAGATAGGGTTCCCGCCTCTGATGTTTGTCAAGGAGGTTCTCGGGAAGGTCGTGCCGGCGGCGGTCATAGCGCTGGCGGTGACATTCCTGGTCCGGAGGTTTTTTGATCCGGGACTTTGGCGTCTGCTTGTGTCTCTGGCTGTCGGCCTCGCTTCCACCGGCGTGGCGGCCTATTTCTTCTCGTTGAGCGAAGGGGAAAGGTCTTTTGTCAGAGCCAAACTCCATTTGAATAAGGAATCATGACTTTAAGGAAACGAATATACCGTCTTTACCGCAGGTTCATGCTTGACCATTTCCACGCCAGACTGGTGGAACAGGAGTGGCTGAAATGGAAGGGCTATCCGATAGACTGGAATCATCCGAGGGATCTGAACGAGAAGATCCAGTGGCTGATGTGCTTCTCGGACACCTCGATGTGGTCGTTATGCTCCGACAAGTACAAGGTCAGGGAATATGTCAGGTCCAAGGGGCTTGGTGACATTCTCGTGCCTTTGTACGGAGTCTGGAGAAAGGCGGAAGACATTGATTTTGATGCTCTTCCCGATAAATTCGTCATCAAGTGCAACCACGACAGCGGCTCGTTCCGCATCATCGACAAGTCCCGTGGCTTTGACCCCGAGGCCGTCAGGGCGGATCTCGCCGCCCATCTGAAAGTCAAATACGGCTATGCTCACGGCGAGATGTACTACAATAAGATCGATCCTTGCGTGGTGGCGGAGGAAAAGCTTGAGCAGTCTTCCCCAGAGGGAAGGTCCGTGACGGACTACAAGGTCTGGTGCTTTGACGGAAAACCATACTCTGTCTTGACCTGCTATGACAGGACATCCGATGGACTTTATGTGAATGTTTACGATCTGGACTGGAATGTACATCCGGAAGCATCTGTCTTCTCGGAACATTACAGGGACGGGGGAGGGAAGGTTCCCCGGCCGTCGTGTCTCGACAGGATGCTTTCGGCTGCGGCCTCTCTTTCCGAAGGATTTCCGGAGGTCCGTGTGGATTTCTATGCCGTGGGGGACAGGCTGTATTTCGGGGAGTTGACATTCGCCAGTCTTTGCGGCAGGATGGACTATTTCACGCAGGACTATCTTGAAGAACTCGGCCGTCAATGTGTCTTACCCGCAGGAAAGAAATGAGAAAAGTGATCTACACAAGCATCGTCGGCAATTACGACTCCCTTCCGCAGCCTCTGGCCGTGGATGGGAGTTTTGAATATGTCTGCTTCTCCAATGACATCGCGGAGGGCAGGGCCGGGGTCTGGCAGGTGCGGCCGATACCGTATTCCGACAAAGACGTGACCCGTCTTTCGCGCTATGTGAAACTTCAGCCGCACAAGGTGCTCGGGGACTACGATGTGAGTGTCTGGATGGACGCGAACATCCGCATCCTCGGGGAGGAGTTCTACCGCATTGTCAACGGGAGGATTGAATCCGGTTCTTTGATGGCCATGGTTCCGCATCCGCGGAGGGACTGCGTCTATGAGGAGATCTCGAGGTGCTATCAGGATGTCAGGATCGGCTTTCGGGACGCTTTGAGGCAGAAAAGGCATCTGGAGAGGGAGTGTTTCCCGCGTCATTTCGGGATGATGGAGAACAACCTGATCCTGAGAAGACACAACGATCCTTCGGTCAGAAAGATCTCGGACGGGTGGTGGAAAGAGTATCTGGGATATTCAGTCAGGGACCAGCTCAGCCTCATGCCGGTCTGCCGGAAGATGGGATTCCGTCCGGATCTGCTTCTGGGCGAGGGGAAGAATGCCAGAAATGTCCCGTACCTTGAACTGGTGAAGCATTCCGGCGTGCGTCCTGTCGCGGAATTGAGGGGAGCCGGACGTCTGGTGAAGAAAGTTCAATGGACTTTCCGCCGCGCGGTGGCGGGATTGTTTTTGAAATAACAGGAGAGGGGATGATGATCGGAGTCATTGTAATCAATTATCACAGTGAGGAGAAGACGATCGGGTTCGTGAGGGACGAGCTTGCGAAGATCCGGTCTGACCATGCCGTCGTGATTGTCGATAACGGCAGCGCGCAGGAGAGCCGTGACCGTCTGCTGGAGGCGTTCAAAGGGGCGGACCGATGCGTCTTCGTGGTGCCGTCCGAGGAGAATCTGGGCTTTGCAGGGGGCAACAATCTGGGAGCGGAAGTGGCCAGGAACCAGTTCGACCCGGACGTGTTGCTGTTCGCCAACAATGACATCCGGCTGGAAGGACTTGATGTCGTGGACAGAATGGCGGACAAGCTGATGTCCTTGGAGGATGCCGGGGCGCTTGGCCCCAAGGTCGTCGGTCTGGACGGCCGGCTTCAGAGCCCGGAGCCTTTTATCAGTTTCTGGGACAGGCATGTGGCCCTTTACTGGAGAAGCCTGTTCGCGTCCAAGTCCGGGCCGTTTTGGGAGGAATATTCCCAGAACGCCCGGGAGGGGTTCCATTACCGGATTTCCGGGTCGTTCTTCATGGTCAGGTCCGCCGACTACTTCGCATGCGGGGAGATGGACCCGAAAACGTTTCTGTACTCGGAGGAGATGATTCTGTCCGAGAGACTTAAGAGGATAGGAAAGGGTGTCTATTATTACCCGGAGGTCTCTGTGATCCACGAACACGGGGCTACCACGAGGAAGTACTATGACAAGGTTCGGGTGAGGGAACTCAAGTATCAGAGCGACAAGTATTACTACAAGACCTACATCGGGACGCCGGCGTGGCAGTTCCTTGCCGGTGATCTTACATATTCATTGAAAAAATTGTTAGGGAGGTAGATGATGAAGAAGATTTATGTTTCGCCGTCCGCCAGCGCCAGCAGGAAAAGCGGCGCCCCGACCCGCTACTTCAGTTTTCTGAAGGAGAATCTTGCGGAATGGTTCGATGTTCTCGACACCGGCGGCAGGCCGTATCTGGCGCAGGGCTGGGCGTTGCTCAGGCATTCGTTCAAGGCGGACATATTCCTGCTGAGCTTCGTGGAGACGATCGCGTTTCACAGGCTGGCCTTTGTGCAGTACCTGATGGTCCGGCTGAGTTTTCTGGTGATGAGACTCCGTCGGGGAAAGATAGTGTTCATCTTCCATAACCCTCGTCCGCACAAAGGGGAGAACTGGATGTCGCGGTCGCTGACAAAGGTGCAGCTCATGCGCTCCTGTCTCGTCATTTCCCATTCATGCGAGACGGCCTCCTTTGCAAGAGGGCTGCTTTCCGAATATGGCCGTTCACCTGACAAGGTCAGGTACATCTGCCACCCTGTCGTGGAAACTCCGGCTGAAGAGGCTGTTCCGGGCGGACTGTCAGGTGACGCTTCCTCCGCCTCTTCGGTCTCCGGGGCGGATTCCCGTTCCTCCTGCCGGGATGAGATTCTGATCTGGGGAAACATCCTTCCGTACAAAGGCGTGCTCGAATTTGTCTCCAGTCCGGCGGTCCGCGCGGCGGGCTTGAATGTCAGGATCATAGGCCGTTGCCGGGATGCCGCTCTGGCCAATGGAATCGAAAAGGCAGTCTCCGTGTCCGGTTCCTCCGACGGCGTTACAGCCAAGCGGTCAAGGATCGTCTTCGAGAATCGGTCCGCTGATTTTGAGGAACTTGCCTCTCTGGTCCGGTCCAGTAGATTTGTCCTGTTCCCGTACCTTCCGGGCAGCGTCTCCGGTTCCGGTGTCCTGATGGACACTCTGGCGATGGGCGGCAATCCGGTGGGTCCGGCTGTCGGCGCTTTCGCAGACCTTGCCCGTGAGGGAGTCTGCATGGTCTATGGTTCGGAGGCCGAGATGATAGAGATCCTGAAGTCTGACCGGAGTGTCAATCCTGAAGATCTGCGTGACTTCATCGCCCGCAACTCCTGGCGTGCCTATGCCAAGTTCTATGCCGACTTCTTAGGTTAGGCATCCCCACAAGGATGATTGAGGTCTGGCGCTTGCCGAAGTACCGGACCATCATGCTTACATAACTCTCGCAGAACTCTCGGTTCATTTCGGATCAGGTGCAAAAGTAGGTGTTTAGGCACCACCGGTGGCCGATTCTCATCTCCTGGATGGCCTCAAGGGCAAGTCTCTGGACATGGAACCTGTCAACGGTCCGCCTGCAGTTGCGGAACTCCATGATCGCGATGTTCCTCATTGAGGAAGAAAGGTCCAAGGTCATCTCTTCCACCAGGTCCCGCCTCTTTTGGGGGATGTTGTCCAGCGCGGCCCTCACGGCCTCCGCCTTCGTCCCGGCCACGATCGCGGCCAGGACCCCTTTGCCGCCGTGGGCGTCCTTGTTGGTGAGGACCGTGTACAGCTCCCCGTCGCTGAGCGAGGTCTCGTATAGGCTCATGTTGCGACCCATGTTCTCGGGAAAGACGAGCCACTTGTCGGCATGAGGGAGGTCCTCCCAGTCGAGGTATCCGCTCAGGCGCTCGCGGTACTGGCGTTCGAGCTGATGGCCGTCAACGTAGTAGTACCTCTCAAGCGAAGAAGCCGCTATCGGGTACGTATCCAAATGTCTCTTTTAAAAAATCGGCAAACTCAAGGGTATGCCGCATGCCTTCCGTTACGATGCGGTAACGGTTACCGACACTCTTGCCGGTCCGCTCGTCCACCCACCTGCGGCGGCGGATCACAAGGCGCACCCTCCTGTCCCTTAAGGGAAAGTCGTTCACCGTCGACGCCTCGTGGAACCCGTTCGGGCGGTACGTATGCCCCTCCTCGCGGTCGCGGAGCTCGTCATGCTCCTCAAGGTGGAACACGAGCTCCCCGCTCTCCTATCCCTTGCGCTCGCTTAACGGGACCTCACGCTCCTCCACCATGACCAGATCGAAATACTCAAGCAGACGAGGAGGTAGCGCATGGCTGGCCAAACCCTGAAGAACTGACAATGTCGACATATATATGAATACCTTTTTAACGTTCGTACAAAGGTACTCACTTATTCGCAATTACAATCCTTAACACAGGTTTTTGGACTTGATCCAAGAACATCCCGATAGCCACCATCAGCGAGGCGATGGGGCATGACTCTGAGAACACGACGCGCATCTATCTCGCCACCTTGGACACTTCCATGGTGGACAAGGCGAACAGCATTGTTCTGGGGGCGCTGTAAGTCTCAGGAACAAACAGATTTTTGTTTTTCTCTCCGTAAGAGAGGATTACTCTCCGTAAGAGATGTCCACTCACAGC
>CAVFMX010000060.1:0-7590 GCA_963623745.1 Bulleidia sp. | reverse complement strand
AGGTCGATGGCTT
Source organism: Bulleidia sp. (assembly GCA_963623745.1). GTDB lineage: Bacteria > Bacteroidota > Bacteroidia > Bacteroidales > UBA932 > Cryptobacteroides. Next base: position 7,577 of record CAVFMX010000060.1, on the reverse strand, counting down.
TGCTGCGGAGGTTCTTCTCCTTGAAGACAAGGGCGGCGAAGAGGAAACTTACTATGACGCTGCCACGGCGGATCATCGAGACGATGGAAATCATCGCTCCCGGAAGCGTCAAGGCATAGAGATAGACAAAGTCGGCGACACTCAGGAATATGGAGATGAACATGATCGGCCAACGCCACTGAAAGGGTGTGGTCTTCTTCCGGTTCGGGTACCACACCAGGAGCATCATCACGCCCATCATTCCGCATTGGTAGATGTTGTACCAGCTCTGTACGGCCATTTTGTCCATCGCCAGGCCGTTCGGATCCATAAGGAATTTGTCGTAGAGTCCGCTGATGGCTCCGAGGACAGCCGCCCCGACAACAGCATAAATCCAGACATTGTGCTCAAAATCAATCCCTTCCCTCTTTCCGCTGCGGCTCAACAAGAAGAAGGACACCACAGCAAGCAGCACACCGACCCATTGGAGATAGTTCAGTTTCTCGCCAAAGACCAGCATCGCGCCGACCAGAACGAGAACCGGACGTGTGGCGTTGATCGGTCCCACAATCGTCAGCGGCAGATGTTTCATTCCGTAATAGCCTAAAGTCCAGGAACTGAGGACTATGGCGCTTTTCAGCAGAATCCACTTCTGGACAGCCCAGCCGCCATATTCTCCGACCTTTAAGATGCTGTCGTCTAGAAGATCGGTGCCATAGGACAACGCAATGAAAGGAATGAATATGAGCGAGCAGAACAACGTGTTCAGGAACAGCACGGGGATGACGGCATTGCCGCCCAGGGATTCCTTTTTGAAGGAATCGTAGAATCCAAGCAGGACCGCTGACAGGACCGCTGACGATAACCACATAAAACTTACTATACTGACCGGGTGCAAAGATAATGTTTTTCGGGAATATCAAGTCATGTCTAAAACACTGATTATTTGCGAAGTTTGCGAAATAATCATTATCTTTGAAATTTATGATTAATCGTTAAGGGCTATGGAGGCGAAAAGGATAAGGTACCCGATCGGGATTCAGACGTTTCGGAATATTATCGAGGGAGGCTACCTCTACATCGACAAGACGGGATTTGTGCACGATTTGGCGACAAACTATTCGTATGTGTTCCTCAGCAGACCGCGGAGGTTCGGGAAGTCGCTGCTGTCTTCCACGATCCATAGTTACTTCGCGGGAGAGGCGGAGCTGTTCAACGGGCTGAAGGCCGGAGAGCTAAAAAAAGAGTGGACAAAGCATCCGGTGTTCCATTTTGACATGTCCACGGCCAAGCATCTGAATGAGGAACAGCTGATCAGCGAACTGAGCCTCAAACTTGCTCGCTATGAGGAGATCTATGGAAAAGGTGAAAGCGAGGAGGAAATCAACCAACGGCTAGAGGGTCTTGTACACAGAGCGGTCGAACAGACCGGCGAAAAAGCCGTCATAATCATCGACGAATATGACGCCCCGCTGCTGGACGTGATGAACGACAGCGGGCGGCTTGCGCCGATGCGTCAGATAATGAGGAACTTCTACAGCCCGATCAAGAGCCTTGACCCGTTCCTTCGGTTCGTGTTCATCACGGGGATCACGAAGTTTGCCCAACTCAGCATATTCAGTGAATTGAATAATCTGATGAACATTTCAATGTTGCCGGAATATTCGGCGATCTGCGGAATCTCCGGGACTGAAATTGACAACAGAATGCGTGAGCCTATCCAGGCATTGGCGGAGAGGTTGAATATTCGGTTTGAGGATGCGAGGCAATTGCTGAAAGAAAATTATGACGGGTACCATTTCTGCGAATGTTCCGAGGACATCTACAACCCGTTCAGCCTGATGAAGGCGCTTGCGGCCAAGAAGATAGGAAGTTATTGGTTTGAGAGCGGAACTCCGACTTTCCTGATGGAGAGGATGCGGGAGGAGCGGATGGACGAGACTCTGCTTGACAAGATGAGCGAGATCGCGGAAAGTGACTTTGACATTTCACCGGAATTTACAGACAGTGCCTTGCCGCTACTCTACCAAACTGGTTATCTGACCATTAAAGGCTATAATCAGGAAGATGGTTCCTATACGCTGGGTTATCCGAACAAGGAAGTTAGGGAAGGGTTTCTGAAAGGGCTTCTCGCAAACTATAAAAGTGCTGAGGGAATGAGCGCCTCGTTCGTGCTCCAGTTCAACAAAGCTCTGAAAATCAACGACATCGATGGGGCTTTGGAGCGGATGAAATCATTTTTGGCCGGGATCCCTTACGATCTGGAGAACAAGTCCGAGAAGCATTTCCAGACGATCATCTACCTGATCTTCTCGCTGCTGGGGTACTACACCCAGGCAGAGGTCAAGTCGGCCGTCGGGCGTGCGGATGCCGTGTGCCGGACAAAGGACAGGGTCTATGTCTTCGAGTTCAAGGTGGACGGATCGGCCGAGGAGGCGCTCCGGCAGATTGACGAGAAAGGGTACTTGATTCCGTACAGATTCGAAAGGGCGGAGATTGCCGAGAACGCTTCTACAGGCTCAGCGACCGGTTCTGAAACCTGTTGCGGTACTTCGAAAGGTTCAGCGACCGGCAGGGTGCTCGTCAAGGTCGGAGTGAACATCTCAACCCAAACCCGCACGATCGAGTCTTGGAAGATCGCAGAGGGATAATTTAAGACAGCTTCTTGATCAGCGGGAATAGGTTGGATGCGGTCTTTCCAACAGCTCCAGTCGGAAGCGGCAAGGTACTTTTCAAGCGAAGCGGACGGAACATAGATCACTCTGGCATATTCGCCCAACATGGAATTGTCGTTCTTCGGAGGTTCCGGAGCCAGCACCGTGACGGTTGACAACGACTTGCAACCAGCGAAAGCACCATGTCCAATGACACGAAGACCGTCAGGCAAGGTTATGGAACCCAAAGCGGAACAACCCTCAAAAGCATGTCCGCCAACGGTGGACACAGTCTGCGGCAACCTTGCAGAAGTCAAATTCTCACAGTACATGAATGCGGAGTCTGGCAAGGATTCAAGTCCGGTGAAAAACTCGAGTTCATCGAAAGCAGTGATCTCAGCGTTCCTCTTGAACACAAAACCGATGTCGGAAATCTTTTCAGCCTCATCCTGAGACAGCTCTCCGTCAGCGTTCAGATCCCAGTTTGCGACACAGAGGGCTTTCACGGCGGGATCATTGAACCGGATCACGTTATTTGGGACATCACCCGTCCTGACGGACATAAGATCCGAAGCGATCTCATCGCGGCCGTTGCCGACCCACACCTTGTAAAAATACGAAGTGGATCACTCCAGACCGTTCTTCGTCAATGAATATGAGCGTTCTCCGGCATCAGGCATCTTCAAGCATTCAAGCCTGTCCCCGTCTGAACCGAAATAAAAACCATATTCGGTTATGCCGTCAATGTTGTCATCACCTCCGAACTCGGCGGACAATGTGACGGATCTGCCTTCAACGCTCACACTGACGGACGGAAGCGGCGGAGACAGAAGTTTTCCGGACACACCCCTGTCATCACACCCCGCAAAAGAGCATGCGAATGCCACAGCAACGGCCGCAGTCCGTAAAAACCTCATCCTCCCGTCCCCGTCCGAATCCATTGATTTCACAATAGGGGCTGATGGCCCGCAAATCACTTCGAGGGCATCGACTTTATGACCTTTGTGTTAATCGCGCGAAGTTTCTCCTCGTCCATCTTGATGACCTTACGGTCATAGGTCATGATTCCGTTGACCTCCCCCTCGACATCCGTGGTCTGGGTGTAAACAGCGCCGCAGACACCCTGCCTGATCAAAAGGATCAGCTGATCGGCGAATTTGGCATATTCATTCAGAACCTCATCGCCGTTCCTGTACTGGACATAGCCCCAGTTGCGGTCTGGCTGCCAGAGATGCCCCTCAAGCGGAAGGCCTATGCCGCCATATTCTCCAAGGACATTGGCCATCTTAGGCTCCCAAAGACGCATTGCCGGATACGGATAGTGGTGGTTGTCCAACACATCCCCGCAGTCTGGCTCCCAGTTGCCGCCGGAGGACATGTTGACAAGCCTTGTAGGATCCTGCGCTCTTGTGAAATCAACTGCTGCTTTGGTATCGAACTGACTCCATGCCTCGTTGAACGGAACCCACATGACGATGCAAGGGAATTTCTTAACCTGTGCGATGATCTCCGCCCACTCCTTATAATAATTGGCCTTCGCCTGCGGTGTGGCAGGGAAATCCGTACCTTCGTTGTAGTTGTGGACTCCCCACTTGTTGAGATTGTTGGAGCCGAAGCACGGCATGTCCTGCCAAACCAACATTCCCAGGCGGTCACAGTGATAGAACCAACGGGACGGTTCAACCTTGATGTGCTTGCGGATCATGTTGAACCCGAAATCCTTGGTTTTCTGAATGTCATACACCAGAGCCTCATCGGTCGGAGCCGTGTACAGGCCGTCCGGCCACCATCCCTGATCAAGAGGTCCGAACTGGAACAGAGGCTGGCCGTTGAGACCCATGAGCTTGGTGCTCCGGTTCTTCGCATAAAGCGACACTTCCCTCATCGCGGTGTAACCGTGCACGGAATCGATCACCTTGCCTCCGCGCAGCACGGAGATCTCCAATCCGTAGAGGTACGGCGAATCCGGAGACCACAGCTTCGCGTCACTTACCGGAAGCGTCACCATCCCGTTCGGAACCGTCTTGCCCTGAGCGATCACCTGACCGGGTGCTCCGTTCTCCGTCGAGTACCCCACTCCGCCGTCAAGCAGTCTGACTCTGACGACATCGCCTTCCTGCAGCCCTTCCGTGGAGACAGAGACGTTCATGGATCCGGCCTTGATGTCCGAGACCGCATAATAGTCTGTCACGCGGGCCTTTGAGACCGGCTCGATCCAGACGCTCTGCCAGATTCCGGAAACCGCAGTGTACCAGATTCCTTTAGGATCCCTGACCTGCTTGCCGCGAGGCTGGAAATCATTGTCAGTGGCATCCTCAACCCTGACGACCAGAGTGTTGTCTCCGGATCTCAAGTACGGCGTGATGTCAAAGGAGAAATGGGTGTAGCCTCCCGTGTGTCTTCCGACCTGAACGTCATTGACGATCACATCCGCCTGCCAGTCAACAGCCTCGAAGTTCAGCATCAGACGCTTTCCTTTCCATGCGGAAGGGACTTTGAAGGTCGTCCTGTACCAAAGGGCATCCTCCGGGGTCAGGGTGCGTCCCACCCCCGAAAGCGAGGACTCCACAGCGAAAGGCACCAGTATCCGGCAGTCAAACTTTGACGGAACGGAGGCATTCTTCGGAGTTATCGAATATTCCCACAGTCCGTTCAGGGATTTCCAATCAGGTCTTACCATCTGCGGACGAGGATATTCCTTGTGCACATCGGTTGGCGAGACTTCCTCCGCCCAAACTGTTCTGATGTGATCTCCCGCAGGCTTCCAATCCTGAGCATGAGCTGTTCCGGCGGTCATCATGGACAATGCCAGAACCATAAAGAGACTTCTTTTCATTATTCTTACAATCATTGGTTATTCGTCTTTAGTGAAAAAGGTGAAATGAACCCTTCCGTATCGTTTCTCTTTCTTGAAATATTGATGGCCGGTGAATGAATGCTCCTCCCCGTGTTCAAGGATGAAGTAACACCCCGGGTAGAGAATGTCACTGGAGAAAACCCTGTCAGGAAGGGTCTCCAGCCCTTCGATCGCGTATGGCGGATCGGCGAACACTATGTCGAATTTCTCGTGGCAGATGGTGAGGAAATCAAACACATTATCCCTGACCATCGTGACATTGTCCAGTCCAAGACGCGCCGCCTCGGTCTTGATGAAAGAGGCGTTCTCTCTGGACATCTCGACGGACCAGACCCGCGCCGCCCCCCTTGAAGCGAACTCAAAGGCAATGGCACCTGTGCCTCCGAACAGATCCAGAACCTTCAGATCCTCGAACTCGTACTCGTTGTCAAGCACGTTGAAGAGTCCCTCACGGGCGAAGTCCGTTGTCGGTCTGGCCTTGTAGCCGACCGGCGGATTGACCGTCTTTCCGCGAAGTCTCCCTCCGATGATCCTCATAGCATTTCCACCGATCTGAAATAGCGGTAAAGGGACATTTTCTCCTCCTCGGCCAACGGAGTCCTGAAATAGACGGACGAGACCTCGGGATTGAGCTGGAGCCTCTTCACGGCCATGAACAGGAAATACTCTGCCGTCGTAAAGTCCGAAGCACGGAACACGTTAGCCAAAAGCAGGTTACTCCCTTGAGCAATTCCCAGATGAAGGTAGCCGGCAGCATAGGACGCGACGATTCTGTTATGTTCAGCGATCTCCTGAAGATCTTTCAGTATGCAGTACATCTCCGGAAGGACTTCCGCAGTCCGGCCCCCGGTGTCGCGTACGGCATTGGAGATTGTCCTTGAGAGCATCTCACCCATCGACAGGGAGTACACCAGCTCGGCGGCATATTCCGGAAGGGACACATGACGTACCTCGTCGGCCTCATCCAGCATTACGGTGTCAGCCAGACTCCGGCGCATCGCGGACTCCTCAAAAAAGGATGCCGGAACCAACGCCACCTTCGGAGTCAGAAGCGACACTTCCACACGCTCATACCTTCGCTGGAGTTCCGGGGCGGTGAAAACAGTGTCGGCTCCGCGCCATCCGGACTCCATCACGGACCCACCGTCCGACACTTTAAAAGAATATCCATTCAAGCAGACTTGAATGGATATTCCGTTTGTCTTCCGAGTTGGATTCCAATCCATCTATGTCGAAAAAGATTCCTTTACTACTCCCAGTTGCCCACGTTGTTGTTAGGGGCTGTCACGCTGCCGACCATGAGGCCTTCGTAACGGCCCTGATCCTCGCACTCGGCAACCTTGTTGACAACCAGCTGATGGTTCAGACCGTTAAGGATGGACTTCCAAGGCATCTTGGCCTCGAACAGAGGCACATTCACACCTGAAACCTTCTTCACGATGGCATCCATCTCAATCTTTGTGACGGCGGCCACATTCTCGCCATCCGCAGCGAACGGGATCTGGTCAATCGTGTTGATGTCGAAATCAGCCCTGCTGCGGAAAAGCGTGTCCTTCACGGCGATCTTGTTCTGGATCGAGAACACGAGATTCCTGTCTCCTTCCTTATAAAGCTTGTAGAGTCCCTCGTCGGTGATGCCTTTGTGGGACTTCTTGACTTCGTTGGTGTGGGCTACGGCGAGGGAGTCATCCTTCGAGCCGACCTGCATGAGAACGACCATCTGGCCGTTGTTGTAGAACTGTTTGAGAGTGTCGAACGAGGCCGTGAACTTCTCGTTCACGCCCTTGAATGCGACCTGAAGCGTACGGATGTCTTTCAGTCTCTGAACAGCAACCTTCTGTCTGGCCTCGACTTCCTTGTTGAATCTCACAGGCTCCATGATGCCGTCATAGATCTTGTAGACTAAAAAGATTGCGCAAAGCGCGAGCACGATGCAGATGACCGTTTTCAGTGTCTTGTTCATTATTCTTGTTTTTTTATGTTTTTCCTACGGGTGAAAAGACTATACGCCAATTCTTGACAAAGTTAGAAAATTGATTTATGAAATGCAATATAATATTTGTAATTTTGCAGACAGCAATGAAAGA
>CAVFMX010000059.1:0-2264 GCA_963623745.1 Bulleidia sp. | reverse complement strand
CACGCGCGAAGCCGAAAGTCTTCAACCCGTTGGTTATCACCACATATTTCACATTAAGCACCAAGTTGTACTTTAGCGCCTGCTCCAACACTTCCCTGCTCATCGGCACATCCTCCCGTTTGCACTCCACCACCATCAGAGGAGCCGTGTCCCTGCCATAGACGAGGATGTCCGCACGGAAATCCTTTCCTCCGAATTTCATCCCCACCTCGCTCATCATCATATATTCAGGCACTTTCAGCCGCTCCTTCAGCACGCCGATGAACCACTGCCGCACCTTCTCCTCCGGTGTCAACGCCACCGCCTTTTTCCTTAACGGATCCCAAACCTTCCGTTGCTCCTTCTTTTCAAGATTCATGAATATGCCGATTACAATTTAGAGCTGTTTTGAAATGATTTCTCTCTTTTCTTATACGGCCTTTCCGGCCATTTCCATCTTTGTCATAGGTCACGTAGCGACGGCTGCGCTCCCTCTTCCAAAACTGAAACTGCCTCGGAAATTCCACATGATAAAATTCGGGAATCATTTCAAAACAGCTTCTTAGGAATATCCCAGCCTTCCGGCTTCAACGCGCGATGGTAAATGTCATCGACCACCAACCCGGAAAGAGTCATTCCGAATATGGCCGTGACATGGGCGGTCGTGCCGTTGATCTGAGCCTTCGAAGAACACCATTCGTGATTCAGAAGATCCGGATCCCCCGGCCCGTCCTGAGCCTTGGGACACATGCACCTCTCCGTGCCGCAACTCTGGCAGTGTCCCCTGTTCGGCAGCACCTCATCATCGTACACGCACAGAAAAGTCTTGGACGGCAACGTCTTGGCCCGTTTCATCTTCTTTCTTATCGCCGCTCCCAACGGGCATCCTCTCACGCTCCAGAACTCCGCCACCCGGATCTTGAGCGGATCCACCTTCAGCGCCGCCCCCAAAGAGCAGTAGAATCTGGCCGTACTGGCCGTGGCCTTCAGTATCAGATGCACCTTATCTTTCAGAGAATCAACCGCATCGATTATGTAATCATATTCATCAAGATTGAACAGGCATGCCGTTCCCTCGTTGTAGATCTGCTGGATCGCGGTGATCTCGGCCTTCGGGTTGATCTCCATAAGACGCGCCTTCAGCGCATCCACTTTCACCTGTCCCACCGTCTTTGTGGTCGCCATCAACTGCCGGTTCACATTCGTTATGCAGATTCTGTCCGAATCCACAAGCGTCAGTTTCGCCACGCCGCTCCGCACCAGCCCTTCAGCGCACCAGCTGCCCACTCCCCCGATCCCGAAGATGATCACTCTGGTGGCTGTCAGCGCCTCCATCACATCATCGCCCAGAAGCAGTTCAGTCCGGTTGTATATCGCCTTTTCTATCGTGTTCATCGCCATAATGTGCAAATTTAATCATTTCCGCACATCTATCCATCATTTTCAGACCGCACATTTTTCATCGGAACTTGAAACAAATCCGGAATATTCATCGTATCTTTGTCATACTCGCTTGGGGATGTTCTGGTTTTGACAGCAATGATTCCGGGCGGTAAGCACGTCGGGCTCCTGGAGAACCGGCCCGCCAAACTGGATCTCCAAAAATTCAGTTGCTGATAACAACTACGCACTCGCTGCCTAATCGACCAAGTCGCATTAGCTTAATCCGAACCGCCAAGGATGCGGTTCCGACGAGTATCCCGCGGACTTTACGCCTTCTCTGTTCCGAGTTCGGGGTATCATTCAAGAAGGACGCACCGGAGGACTCCTTTAAATCCGGCCAAGCCTCAAAGGATAAGCCTCGGTTAGCCCGTCATCCGGCAGACCGCAGCCGACAACCAAAGGACGACTAAGCGTGTAGAAAGCTGTTTGGTGCGTTGTTTGGACGGCGGTTCGACTCCGCCCATCTCCACAACTACATATTGAGCATCAGACTCTTATGCATTTTACGCTCTTTTTTAGACACAATTTACGAACAAAGAGTCTATGGCATTCTCTATTTAAGAGCAAAGCTATCCGCTGGCGGTATCTCTATATTTTCATTTGAGGGAATCGCAATTTCAGCTCATTCATTCTCCCGATGATGCTGTCGAAATCGATGGCTTCACCCTATATATAGCCATTGACCATATTGTCTTTATGATCCTTACTGAATGCATCAAACACTTCTCCTTTCGGGACAAAGTCAATCAAATCCGGATAGTCAGTGTCTGTATTTAACTGAAAAAAGTGGTTCTTCCGCAATTTAGTTGAAAAGTCCCCATGATGAGAGTTCAAATTCGTGC
>CAVFMX010000058.1:0-4212 GCA_963623745.1 Bulleidia sp. | reverse complement strand
GATGGGAGATCGTGATGACCATGTCCTCATCGGCGTAGAAGTCCTCCGGATTGAATTCCTCGGCGGAAGGACGGATCTCCGTCCTCCTCGGGTCGGCGTACTTGTTCTTGAGTTCCATGGTCTCCGCCTTGATGACCTTCATCTGCTCCTCGACGCTGCCGAGAATCTCGTTGCAGCGGGCGATGAACTTCTCCAGCTCGTCATATTCAGCCTGAAGTTTCTCCCTCTCCAGTCCGGTCAGCTGGCGGAGCCTCATCTCGACGATGGCGGTCGCCTGCGCGTCGGAGAATTCAAAACGGGAGATCAGCTCGGCCTTGGCCTCGTCCACGTTGGCCGAATGCCTGATGATACGGATGATCTCATCGATGACATCGATGGCCTTCAGCAGACCTTCGAGGATGTGCGCCCTCTTCTGGGCCTTGTCCAGCTCGAACTTGGTCCTGCGGATGATGACATCGTGGCGGAAATCCACGAAGTTGGCGATCATGTCCTTGAGGGACAACGTCCTCGGCCTCCCTTTGACAAGGGCGACATTGTTGAAGGCGAAACTGGACTGAAGCTGGGTGTACTTGAACAATGTGTTCAGCACGACGTTGGAGTTGCTTCCCTGCTTTACCTTGATGACGACACGGACACCCTCGCGGGATGTCTCGTCATTTATGTAGGTGATGCCCTCGATCTTCTTGTCCTCGACCATCTGGCCGATCTTCTCGATCATCTCCTTCTTGTTGACCATGTACGGAATCTCCGTCACGACGATGGTCTCACGGCCGTTGTCAGCGACCTCGATCTCGGTCTTCGCACGGACCACGACCTTTCCTCGGCCGGTCTCGTAGGCCTCCTTTATGCCGCCCACACCCATGATGATGCCGCCGGTCGGAAAATCCGGACCCTTGATGTGCTGCATCAGACCGTCAGTGTCGATGTCCGGGTTGTCGATGTAGGCGCAGATCGCGTCACAGCATTCTCCCAGATTGTGAGGAGCCATGTTCGTGGCCATTCCGACAGCGATTCCCGAGGACCCGTTCAGCAGAAGCAGCGGAGCCTTTGTAGGCAGCACAGTAGGTTCCTCCTCCGTGTCGTCGAAATTGAGTGTCATGTCAACGGTGTTCTTGTCGATGTCGCCGAGAACGTCGTCGGTCATTTTCTGGAGCTTAGCCTCGGTGTACCTCATGGCGGCGACAGGGTCACCGTCCATGGAGCCGAAGTTACCCTGTCCGAAAATCATGGGATAACGCTGGTTCCAAGGCTGCGCAAGTCTGGCAAGGGCGTCATAGACGCTGGAGTCTCCGTGCGGATGGTACTTACCCAGAACCTCTCCGACGATCTTGGCGCACTTTCGCGTCGGTCCCGAATATGACAGGCCAAGGCCGTCCATTCCGAACAGGACTCTTCTCTGAACCGGCTTCAGACCGTCCCTTACATCAGGGAGCGCACGTGAGACAATGACGGACATCGAATAGTCGATGTACGCGGTACGCATCTCATGGTCAATCTCAACCGGCTCGATAATGCCAATCTGCCCTTCCTCTTTCTTTTCCTCAATATCCATATCGTGATGTCGAATACATTATGGTTAAACGTGCAAAAATAACAAAAAAAACCGAGAGAGACAACATTGGGGCAAGTCCCGATGACCGCCGGAATGAGACCGCAGTCCCCCGGTGCCGTCAGGGATGCACGGTCACCTGGATTCCAACGCAGCTTCCTCTTCTTTCAAGGACACGAGGGTGTTCTCTTTGTCAGGCGTGAGAGTGACGCGCAGGGTTCTCGGACCGGAGGCGCTTCCCCGGCCTTTGCCGCGGAGTATCCGGTCGGAAATGATGAACTCGGACACAGGATCCTCCACGTACTTCATCAAGGCTCTCTTCAACGGTCTCGCTCCGAAGGCCGGATCAAAACCGGCATCAGCGACGAAGTGTTTGGCGGAAGGCGTGACGGCAAGCTTGTAGCCGGCATCCTCAGCCCTCGCGCAAAGGCCTTTCAGCTCGATGTCGATGATCCTCTCCATGTCCACCCTGGTCAGGGAATTGAAGAATATCCTCTCGTCAACCCTGTTGATGAACTCCGGCGGGAAAGACTTCCTGACAGCCTTTTCCAGAACGCCCTGCCTGTCTCTGGAGACATCCTTCCCGGAAGTGGCGAAGCCGACCCCGCCGCCATATTCCTGAAGCTCGCGGCTGCCGACATTCGAGGTCATGATGACAATGGTGTTCCGGAAACTCACGACACGGCCGTTGCTGTCCGTCAGGCGACCCTCGTCAAGCACCTGAAGCAGAATGTTGAATATGTCCGGATGAGCCTTCTCTATCTCGTCCAGAAGCACGACACAGTACGGCTTCCTGCGGACGCGCTCGCTGAGCTGCCCGCCTTCCTCGTAGCCGACATAGCCCGGAGGAGCGCCGACAAGGCGGGAGACGGTGAATCTCTCCATGTATTCGCTCATGTCGATCCTGACGATGTTTTCCCGGGAATCAAAAAGATACTCGGCAAGGCATTTCGCAAGCCAGGTCTTGCCGACCCCGGTAGGTCCGAAAAAGACGAACGTGCCGATCGGCCGGTTCGGATCCTTCAGTCCGGCGCGGTTCCGTTGGATGGCGCGCACAACTTTTTCGATAGCCTCGTCCTGACCTATGATCCGGCCTTGAAGCCGCTCCTTCATCCTGAGAATCCTGTGCCCCTCGGACTCGGCGACCTTGTTCACCGGGATTCCGGTCATCTTCGAGACAACCGTGGCGATGTCCTCGGCACTGACGCGTCCGGCGTTCCGTTTGTTCTTCGCCAGATTGAGCCGGACCATCGAGCCGGCCTCGTCAAGGGCATCTATCGCCTTGTCCGGCAAGGACTTGTCGGAGATGTAACGATCGGTCAGACGGACACAGGCCTCTATGGCTTCATTGCTGTAGGTCACCTTGTGGAAATCCTCGTAATTCGGCTTGAGGCTCTCCAGAATCGCAACGGACTGCCTGATGCCAGCCGGCTCCACGACAATCTTCTGGAATCTTCTGTCAAGAGCCCCGTCCTTTTCCACTATCTTGGCGAACTCATCGATGGTCGTGGCTCCGATGCACTGCAATTCACCGCGGGCCAGAGCCGGTTTGAGGATGTTGGCCGCGTCAAGGCTTCCCTGCGCGCCGCCGGCTCCGACGATCGTGTGGAACTCGTCGATGAACAGTATGATGTCCGGATTCGAGCCGGCCTCCCTGATTATTGATTTCAGACGTTTCTCGAAATCACCCCGGTACTTCGTTCCGGCGACAACAGAGGCTATGTCAAGAGAGATCAGACGTTTTCTTGCCAAGGCCGGAGATATGCTCCCGCCTGCGATCCGCAGGGCTATCCCCTCGACTATCGCCGACTTCCCGACCCCCGGTTCGCCGATGAGCATCGGATTGTTCTTCTTGCGGCGGCCAAGGATCTCGATGACCCTGGCGATCTCGGTCTCCCTGCCGACAACCGGATCCAGTTTTCCTTCGGCGGCGGCCTTCGTCAGATCGAAGCCGAAATCCTCGATGACACTCTTCTCCGGCTTGGATTCCTGTCCGTTTTCCCGCGCCTCATCGCCATCCGGTTCCTCTTTTGATGCCGAACCGTCATCCAGTTTCCCCTCGTCACGCAAGTAGGACAGCAGACGTCCGTAATCCACTCCGTGCTGGCGCAGATAGGCCTGACCGTAATTCTCTGTCGTGCGGCAAAGAGCCAGAAGAAGATGCAGGGAACCCGCCTCGGAAACGCCTTGTTTGGATGCCTCCAGGACGGTGATGCTCAAGACGTTCTGGGAATAACGGGTGAAAGAGATCTTGTCCGACTCCGAGTACGGGATCGGTTCGTTCGTGAATATGTGGCTGTCGATGAACTGTTTGAAATTCTCCGCATCCACACCAAGATCGATGATGGAGTGACACGCCGGATTGTCGCCGTGACGGAGGATCCCAAGAAACAGGTGGTCCGGACCTATGCCGTAGTTGCCGGTGCGCATGGCCTCGTCCTTGGCGTAGCGTATTATGTCGTTGAGTTCTCCGGAGATTCTTATTTCCATAAATGTTTTTCAAAGTATAATTTACAATATTAATCATTTTTCTCCGCTTCCGCAAATCGGGATTGGAAGCCTGTCGAAGCACCGGAGCACCGGAGCGACATTACGGTTACGGAAATATTAAGAAGCTGTTTTGAAATGATTCCCGAATTTTATCATGTGGAATTTTCGAGGCG
>CAVFMX010000057.1:0-34421 GCA_963623745.1 Bulleidia sp. | reverse complement strand
ATAATTATTATTTTGTTAACTTTGCCAAACTCTGAGCAAATACTATGGATTCACAGGAGCTGCAAAGACTTAAGAACAAATACGACATCATCGGCAATGATGCCGCTCTTAACAGAGCGCTGGAGACGGCCGTGGCCGTCGCCCCGACGGATCTTACCGTCCTGGTCACGGGTGAGAGCGGTGTCGGAAAGGAAAACATTCCGAAGATCATCCACCAGAACAGCCTGCGCAAGGGTAGCAAATACTTTGCCGTGAATTGCGGAGCGATCCCGGAAGGCACCATCGATTCCGAATTGTTCGGCCATGAGAAAGGGTCTTTCACCGGGGCGATCGAGACGCGCAGGGGCTACTTTGAGGAGGCGGACGGGGGAACCCTCTTTCTGGACGAGATCGGAGAACTTCCTCTGGCCTCGCAGGCCAAACTGCTCAGGGTTCTCCAGAGCGGAGAATTCATCAAGGTCGGTTCTTCCAAGGTTCAGAAGACGGACGTGAGGGTCATAGCGGCCACAAATGTCAACCTGCTCTACGCCGTGGGGAAAGGCAAGTTCAGGGAAGACCTCTACTATAGGCTTGACGCCATCCAGATCATGATGCCGGCTCTGCGCGAGCGCAAGGAGGACATCTATCTCCTGTTCAGGAAGTTCACCTCCGACTTCTCCGAGAAGTACGGCATGGGCAAGGTGTCCTTGACCAATGATGCGATTGACCTGCTGATAAACTACCGCTGGCCGGGCAACATCCGGCAGCTCAAGAACATGGCCGAGACCGTCACGGCCTTGGAGTCCGAGAAGCTCTCCCGGACTTCGGAAAGATGCGTGGTGGATGCCAGTACCTTGGGGCTATACATGCCGAAGGAGGAGACGACCCTGCTTCCGGCCACGGCGCAGGAATCTGCCGGGGGGCAGATGTCGGATTCGGACAAGCAGATGATCATCAAGGCGATCTTCGATCTCAAGCAGGAGGTGGACCGGCTGAAGGCCAGGCTCGACTCCGCTCCTGAGGCGGCGGTGCCGGCCATCCGTCCCGCGCTCAGGCCGTCTTCCGAACCGGAGGAGGCGGAATGGCAGGGTCTCGGGGCTCCGGTCACAAGCGGAGAGATCGGCAAGGTTGTTGACATCCGGGCGGAAGCGTCCGCCCCGCAGGATCTTTCCCTGAGGAAATCAAATCTGGAGATCATAGAGAAGGCTCTTGAGAAACATGGCGGCAACCGCAAGCTCGCGGCCCAGGAGGTGGGAATCTCGGAGCGAACCCTTTACCGTTGGATCGAGAAGTACAACCTTGACAAAAAAACGGAACAGAATTGAACATGAAGAAGTTTATCATAGCGCTGACTCTGCTTGCCGTCGCCGTCCTCGGCGGCTGCTCCATCGTCAATTACTCGTTTTCCGGCACGTCCATCCAGGCGGATGTCAAGACTGTGACCATCAACTACTTTGAGTATAAGGCCCTCAAGGTTAATCCTAACCTGAGCAATGACCTCACCGAGGCCATGAGGGACAAGTTTAGAAAACTCACCAAACTGGAGCAGGTCGAGATGGACGGGGATCTGGAGCTTCAGGGCGAGGTGACCGGCTACGAGGTCAGGGCGGCCGCCGTGACCGCGAACGAGGTCGCCGCGCAGAACCGTCTGACCGTCACCGTGAAACTGAAATTCACCAACAGGAAGTACCCGGAGGATGATTTCGAGAAAAGTTTCTCGGCTTACTCGGATTACGATTCGAACAACTCTCTGGATGCTGTCGAGTCCACCCTTTGTCAGGAGATCATCGACAAGCTGGTCGAGGACATGTTCAATGCCAGTGTGGCGCAGTGGTAGGCATGGAAGGAAATGATAAGAAGAATCTCCAGTCTCTGGACATGGACGAGCTGACCGGGGTGATCAATCTTTACCCTTGGTTCGGCGGGGCGCGCAAGGAATTGTGTGTCAGAATGTCCAAGGTCGGCGGAAGCGAATGGGGGAAGGCGCAGTACTCTGAGGCGGCGATGTATGTGGCATCAAGGACGCTGATCTACGACATCATGCGCGCGACGCATCGGGAGGCCTGCTCCGACAGGGATGTGGAGCATCTTATAAAGGAATATATCGGCTCGGAGCCGTCCCGGCAGGCTTCCGTCTCTGTCGAGGTGCCGGAAGTGACACGGGAAGATTCATCGCAGGAGCCGTCAGGCTACCGTCGCACCGTGCGTGTGGCCGGAGGGGATTTCTTCTCCCCGGAGCAGTATGCCGCCGTGCGCAGGGACGAGGACAATGTCTTCTCACGCTTCAGATCCGAGCGTTCTGACGAGCCGGAAGACCGCCTCTGGGAGGATCCGGAACTCGGCTTCTGCACCGAGACGTTGGCCGCGATCTATGCCGATCAGGGCTATGCCGCTGAGGCAAAGAAGATTTATTCCCGACTTGTCTTGCGATATCCGGAAAAAAGTGCTTACTTTGCATCCCTTATTGAAAAATTGCGACAGGAAAATTAAAATTCAAGAATATGTTTACAGTTCTCACAGTGTTTATTGTCATCGCGTCGATCCTTCTGATCCTCGTCGTGCTGCTTCAGAACGGCAAGGGACAGGGGATGGCCAGCAACTTCACATCCGCCAACCAGACGCTTGGCGTAAGGCAGACCGCGGACATCCTTGAGAAAGTCTCCTGGGGTCTCGTCACATTCATCCTTGTGGTTTCGATCATCTCCTCGTTCACAACCAGGACCACTGTCTCCGGTGTAGATCTGACCGACAAGATAGAGAACACCGCCGCCCAGCCGGAATTCCCTTCAGCTCCTGTCCAGCAGGCCAATCCTGCCCAGGAGGCACCGGCCACCGAGTCTTCCGCCGAGTAACTGACATTTTGTCAGCCCCCGGGCTGTGGAACATAATTTGACTTTCAGCCGTCTGGTCTTCGGACCGGACGGTTTTTTGATGCCGTCACGTGAATCCGCCTTGGCGGCGAGCGTGCGAGTCCGGAGACCGGAAAGGAGTACGAATTATGGAAAACAAGACCAACACATCAATGCAGTTCCTGCCGAAGTTCGCCGTCAATCTCAACGAACAGGCTGCCAACGGCAAACTCGATCCGGTCATCGGCAGGGACGAGGAAATCAGAAGGGTTCTGCGGATTCTGAGCAGAAGAACCAAGAACAACCCTATCCTGGTGGGTGAGCCGGGTGTCGGCAAGACCGCCATCTCCGAGGGTATCGCCCAGAAGATCGTGGACGGGGATGTGCCGGAAAACCTCAAGAGCAAGAAGGTATATTCATTGGACATGGGCGCGCTGATCGCCGGAGCGAAGTACCAGGGAGAGTTCGAGGAGCGTCTGAAGGGAGTTGTCAAGGAAGTTGTTGACAGCGCCGGGGAGATCATCCTGTTCATCGATGAGATCCACACCCTTGTGGGCGCCGGACGTTCTTCCGGAGCGATGGACGCTTCGAACATCCTTAAACCTGCGCTTGCAAGGGGCGAGCTGAGGACCATCGGTTCCACCACCCTTGACGAGTACCAGAAGTATTTCGAGACGGACAAGGCGCTTGAGAGGCGTTTCCAGATGGTCCTGGTCGATGAGCCTTCACCGGCTGAGTCGATCGCCATCCTGAGAGGCCTCAAGGAAAAGTACGAGAACCATCACCGCGTGAAGATAGAGGATGACGCCCTGATCGCCGCCGTCAATCTTTCCCACAGGTACATCACGAACAGGTTTCTGCCTGACAAGGCCATAGACCTTGTGGACGAGGCCGCCTCCAAACTGCGTCTGGAGATGAACTCCGTGCCGGAGCCGATCGCCGAACTCAACAGCGACATCCGTCAGCTGGAGATCGAGAAGGAGGCCATCAAGCGCGAGGGCACGTCCCTGAAGTCCGAGAAGATTCAGAAGGAGCTTTCCGACAAGATGGCCGAGAGGGAGGCTCTGATGAAGAGATGGAATGATGAGAAGAGCATCCTTTCCGGTCTCCAGGAGGCTCGGCAGGAGATCGAGAACTACAAGATCCAGTCTCAGGCCGCCGAAAGGGCGGGGGACTACGGCAGGGTCGCCGAACTCCGTTACGGCAAGATCGCCGAGGCCCAGAAGAAGATCGATGAGCTGACCGGGAAGCAGGCCGGGATCAAGGATCCGATCGTCACCGAGTCGGTCACCCCGCAGGACATCGCCGAGGTTGTGGCCAAATGGACGGGCATTCCTGTGCAGAAGATGCTCGAAAGCGAGAAGGAGAAGCTTCTGCGCATCGAGAGCGAACTGCACAAGAGGGTCGTGGGGCAGGAACAGGCCATTCAGGCTGTCGCTGATGCGGTCCGCCGCAGCAGGGCCGGACTGTCGAACGAGAAAAGGCCGATCGGTTCGTTCCTCTTCATGGGCACGACCGGAGTGGGCAAGACAGAACTTGCCAAGGCCCTTGCGGAGTTTCTGTTCAATGACGAGAACATGATCACGAGGATCGACATGAGCGAGTACCAGGAGCGTCACACGGTCAGCCGTCTGGTCGGCGCGCCTCCGGGCTACGTCGGCTACGACGAGGGTGGCCAGCTGACCGAGGCCGTAAGGCGCAAGCCTTATTCTGTCATCCTGCTGGACGAGATCGAGAAGGCTCATCCGGATGTGTTCAACGTGCTGCTTCAGGTACTGGACGACGGGCGTCTGACCGACAACAAGGGACGCACGGTGGACTTCAAGAACACGATTCTGATCATGACCTCGAATGTCGGCTCGGACATCATCCAAAGCTACATGGACAGGCTTCCTGCTGTCGGGCAGCCGGGTGCCGACCCTGCCGGGGAGATGAGGGCGATCGCCACAAGGCGCGAGCTCCTGGACGAGTGCAAGGAAAAGGTGATGGACGTGCTCAAGACCACTGTAAGGCCGGAGTTCCTGAACAGGATCGATGAGATCATCATGTTCGACCCTTTGACTCAGAACGACATCCGTGACATCCTCCACATCCAGATGAAGCAGCTTCAGAGCAGGCTTTCCGAGGAAGGGGTCACCATCGAGTTCACGAAGTCCTTCGAGGATCACATGGTCACCGGCGGTTACGATCCCGCCTACGGAGCCCGTCCGATCAAGAGGCTGATGCAGAGGGAACTGGTCAACCAGCTCGCGAAAGCCATCCTGGCCGGAACAGTCCACAAGGACTCCGTCATCGAAATCGATGCCGTCGGAGGTCAGATAGTACTGAACGACAAGAAATGATGATAGGGTTATGGCTGGCGGAAAGGATTTCTGCCGGCCATGACTGTTTCGTTACCGGGCGAAATTGATTTCCCGGACGAGATGTTTCATCCCGGCGTACTTGTCTAGAACCCACATCACATAGCGGATGTCGGTGTTGATGCATTTGTTGTAGCCCTCCGTGAAGGATGCGTCGCTGGCGAGTGATTCGAGGTTGCCGTCAAAGGCCAATCCGATGAGTTCGCCTTTTGCGTTCAGCACGGGGCTGCCTGAATTGCCTCCCGTGATGTCATTGTCCGTCATGAAGTCCACGATCATCGAGCCGCCTTTCCCGTCGAGCCTGAATCCCCAACGCCCCCAGCGACCCTTTTCCAGAAGGGTTTTCTGTCTGTCTGCCAGGTTGTAGTCGTGATCGGAGGGATCATATTTCTGAAGTATTCCGGCAGGGGTCGTGTACCAGTTGTACCAGACTCCGTCGTTGGGCTGGAGACCTCCCACGGTCCCGTAGGAGATTCTCATGGTGGAGTTGGCGTCCGGGTACTGCCCGACACCCTTGTGGAGCCTCATCCAGTAGAGCGCTCTCTTGTACTCCTTCTCCAGCTTGTCGGCCCGCTGTTTCTTCCCGGCCTGTCCGTTCCTCTCGTTGAACACGGTGATCGGCGTGTCCGTCAGGAAACATCTCAGCGGATCGTTCTTGATCTCATCGATGGATCCGATGGCCTCGATCCTGTCCAGAGAGGAGACCACGCTTCTGCTCCAGAGGTGTTCGGCCATCGCCTTATAGTCATTGCCGAAACGGTCCGCCATCTTGATCTGGTACTTGCCGAAATAGCTGAACTCAAGGTTGTTGAAGTATTCCTTGCAGGCATATTCAAGAAGTTCCTTCTCCACTCTGGCATCAGTCGCGAGGAATCCTTCCCGGAGAGTTTCGACCGCTTTCTCCACGCTTGAGGAGTTTCCCGCGCGCAGGAGGTAGCGGTTCATGAATATTCCCCTGAACATCGTCTCCCTGAACACGACCTTGTCCCTTTCGACCTTCTCAATTTCCGAATATGTCCTCTCAAGATCCGGAATCAGCGTCGCCCACATCTCCTTGCGGTTGTCGGCGGCATCGATCCATCTTTGCAGCTCCTTCTCCTGCGCCACCTTCTCGTCCTTGACCCAGAACCGCTTGTAGCATTTCACCATTCCTGCGTTGTTTTCCTGCACGTTGCTCAGGGAGAAGAACCAGTCGGAGTACTTCATCCGGATCCGCGCATCCGCGTCCATCCATTTGCGGATGATGGCCATCTGGCCTCCGCGTATCTCATTTGACACTGGCAGACTGACCTTCTCCTGGAAGTTCACTTCCGCGGAGGAGGCGTACCTGTCGGTTCTGCCTGGATAGCCGATGACCATCGCGAACGAACCCTGATCGTAGCCGGCCAATGAAATGCGGAGGCTCTTTTCCCTGGTCACAGGCTTTCCGTCCTCGTAGATTCTGTAGATCGTGAAATCGCAGTTGTGGCGCGGCCACTTCCAGTTGTCCTGATTGCCGCCGAAATAACCTATGCTCTGCGGAGGTGCGGCCACCAGCCTCAGGTCCGTATAGACCTTGTAAACGGACATGTAGTATTTCTCCCCGGCCCACATGGCGCTGAGGATGCATTCCATTCCGGTGGACTTGCGGTAGCGTTCCTCCATGACGGAACCGATCTTCCGGCTGCCGAACGGTTTCCCCGCCGCGCGGAGTTCCTTGGTGAGTCCCTTCACCTCATCGGTGACATCGAGGACTTTCTTGAGGAAGAACACTTTCTCGCCTTCGATCGGGATCTCCTGCTCGCTGCTCATCGCCCAGAACCCTTCCTCCAGGTAGTTGTGTTCGGGAGTGCTGAGCCTCGCGATGTTGGAATAGGCGCAGTGATGGTTCGTGATGATAAGTCCCTTGTCGGAGATCACGCTTCCCGTGCAGTAGAATCCGATCGACACGACAGCGTCGGAGACGGCCGTCCCCGGAGCCTCGTCATTGTAGATCTCGTTGGCGGCGAGCTTCAGTCCCCTCGCCCTCATGTTCTTCTCCAGCGCCTCGTTGATGTCCTGGATCATCCACATCCCCTCATCGGCGGAAGCCGCGGCGCCGAACATCAGCGCCGCAGCGGTCATAAGATACCGAGTAATCCTCATCATTAGGTTTTTATCTTTCCCTGATGACATCGCCGTGGTCCTTCACGACGGCCTCTTTCCATTTTTCGGTGTAGCCTGGCTGCGTGAGACCTTCAGGCGTGCCCTCGTGCCATTTGCTGTGCCTGAAGGAACCGTCCTCGTTCTGGGCCTTCACGTTGCCGTCGATGAACTTCACGAGAAGGAGTTCCTCAAGGGCCACCCAGTTCTCGAACTGCCTCTGCGCGGTGTTCACAGAATATTCAGTGAGCATCTTCCTGACCGGGGCGAACCAGTCCTTGCTGTCGAGGCCTTTCCTCTCGGCTTTCGGGAGGATGGAGTTGTAGGCGTCAAGAGCCTTGCGGTCCATCTCCGCGAGTTTTGAGTCCAGCTGGTCGTTCTCGAAGCTGTCGATGGCCTCCTTCACTGTCGGAGCCATGATGTTGTAGGCCTTGTAGCAGGCGTTGGCGACACGGTTGTTGATCCAGAAGGATGCGGTAGGGGAGTATTCCAGCATGTTCCCGTTGCCGACCCTGAAGCATTCCGGGACCTTGTCCGTGTTGGTGTAGATCGGGGTGACGTAGGAAGTCGCAGCATCGTCGGTCCCGAACCAGATGACTCCTCCGATCACGTCGGGAAGGTCGTGTCTGGACTGTCCGACGAACCAGAATCCGGTCTGCTGGGTGGCGATGGCCCTTTCGTTGACGTAGCGCCAGCCCTTGTGCTCGAAGCCCATAGGTCTCCACCTGTAAGGGAGGGCGTTTCCGCCGGCTCCGATGTCGGTCGTCATGTCGAGCGGAGTCCCCTCGAAATGGTCTCTCATGGCATCGGCCACATTCTTGACGGAGATCTTTCCGGCCGGTTTCACGAACAGAGGCATCCTGTGGTTCGGGTTCTCGCCTGTGATGTAGTCGTGGTAGGCGGAGGCCGGTTCGGTGACGGTCTTGCCGTCCTTCTCGTAGGTGAACTGTCCGTCGCAGAGGATGTTGAAAGCGCTCCATGCCCTTGCGTCGCAGCTTCTGACAGTCCCGAAATCGGCCGGACAGTAGGCGGCGCTGAAGTCGAAGTCCTCGTCCTTGCCGTCAAAGTAGCCTTTCTCCCTTGCGAAGGAGATCACGTCCGGAGCGTAGAGGCAGTTCTGCGGATCGTTCAGCGGGAAGGTTTGGATGCGCGCCTGGTTGGCGTGCGAGCAGATGTAGCCGTCGGGAATCCTCATCGCCACCCAGACGAATCCCTTGCGGATGTTCTTTCCGTCCTTCATCTCGCAGCCCTTGCCGATGAGGTCCATGATCCAGGCCTCGTCCTTGTCCGCGATTGAGAAGGTCTCGCCTTCGGACGCGTAGCCATATTCATTGGCAAGATCAACGATGACCTTGATCGCCTCCCTCGCGGTGCGGGCTCTTTGCAGAGCGACGTAGATCAGTGAGCCGTAGTCCATCACGGCCGAGGTGTCCTCCAATTCAAGTCTGCCGCCCCATGTCGTCTCGGCGATGATGAGCTGGTGTTCGTTCATGTTGCCGACGGTCTTGTAGGTGTGCGCCACCTGCGGGATCCGGCCCATAGGCTTGTAGGAGTCCCAGTTGATGATGTCCAGAGTCGTTCCGGCTTTCCAGGTCGCTGCCGGATGGAAGTAAAGTTCTCCGTAAAGTACATGGGAGTCGGCTGCGTAGGAAACGATGTTCGAGTTGTCGGTGCTTGCCCCCCTTGTCACTATGATGTTTGTGCATGCATCGGTCCTGAAATCCGCCGTGAACGCGCAGATGACCGACAGCAACATGTAGATGATTGTGCGTCTTGCCATTTTGCTATTAACTTATTATTGACTAAATTTGTTCCTCTTATTACAAATTGTAAAGATATGAAAAAATTTTTTCTTGCGGTAATAAGCTTCGCCTTTTCGGTGCTGACGGTTTACGCTCAGCAAGGAACGCCCTCCCCGGAGGAGCAGGAGAAGAAGATGACCGAGTTCATTGAAAAGGAGGTCTCCCGGTTCGAGACGACTTTGAAACTGGAGGATTGGCAGGTGTTCTACGTGGACTCGATCCTGAACCACGACTACCGTGCCATGCAGCAGGAGATGAATGACCTTTCTTCAGCGAAGGTGTCGAACTACGACATCTACACGAAGACCAGCGACAAATGGGCCGAGAACATCTATGTGGCTTTCCGCAAGGTCCTGAATGACGACCAGTGGGCGAAGTACCTCAAGAGCGGTGCGGCCCGCGACAAGAAGGCCCGCGAAAAAAGAAAGGCGAAGATGGAGAAGTCATCTGCCAAACCGCAGGAAAATGATTAACTTTACAGGAATATTTCGGGAATATCATTATGAAAGAAGAGATAGAGAAACTGCTCGCGCGCGTCAATGAACTGAATTGCAGGACAGCCAAGGAAGTCGAGGATGCCCGTGTGAGGCTTTTGGGCAAGAAAGGAGAGATCACCAGGCTTTTCGAGGAGTTCAGGACCTACGGGCCGGAACTCAAGAAGGAGTTCGGCCGCAAGATAAACGAACTCAAGCAGGCCGCCCAGACCAGGATTGACGAACTCAAGGAACAGACGGCTTCCGAAGTGGTCTCGGACGGTCCCAAGGAGGATCTTTCGATGCCGGGAATTCCGTTCGATCTGGGGTCGAGGCATCCGGTGTCGATCGTGCGTCAGGAGATCGTGGACATATTCAGAAAATTCGGCTACGATGTCGCCGAAGGACCGGAGATCGAGGATGACCACCACGTCTTCGAGGCCCTGAATTTCCCGCTGAACCATCCGGCGAGGGACATGCAGGACACGTTCTTCGTGTCGGCCGGGCATCCGAATCCGCTTCTTCTGCGTACCCACACATCTTCCGTGCAGGTGCGCGCGATGGAGTCGATGAAGCTTCCGATCCGTGTGATCTGTCCGGGCCGTGTGTTCAGGAACGAGGCGATCTCCGCCCGCGCCCATTGCATCTTCCATCAGGTCGAGGGCCTTTACATTGATGAGAACGTGACTTTCGCCGACCTCAAGCAGGCGATTCTTCTTTTTGCCCGCGAGATGTTCGGGCCGGACACACAGATCAGGATGCGTCCTTCCTACTTCCCGTTCACCGAGCCTTCAAGCGAGATTGACGTGAGCTGCAACATCTGCCACGGCAAGGGCTGCAACATCTGCAAGGGTACAGGCTGGCTGGAGATCATGGGTTGCGGAATGGTGGACCCTAACGTCCTTGAGGCTTCCGGAATCGACAGCAGCAAGTACAGCGGATTCGCATTCGGAATGGGTCTGGAGCGTATAGCGATGCTCAAGTGGCAGGTCAACGACCTCCGTCACTACTTTGAGAACGATCTGCGTTTCCTTTCCGAATTCAAGACTTCGATAGAGGTTTAAGTCTTACGGATCCGGCTTTTTTTGAAGAAAACTCAAAAAAAGTTTGCGGGAAAGGAAAAAAGCGCTACCTTTGTAATCCCAAAGCGATGCTGCGGGTAACAAGTCTGCGGAAATAGCTCAGTTGGTAGAGCACGACCTTGCCAAGGTCGGGGTCGCGAGTTCAAGTCTCGTTTTCCGCTCCAAAAGCCATCCGGATTCCGGATGGCTTTTTTTTGATGCAGTTTCCGGCTTGAACTCGCAACCCGCTCCCCGAGGGAGCTGTCGGCGTAGCCGACTGAGGGGCAACGTGGAAGGCGCGTCGCCCGCATAGCGGGCTCAAGTCTCGTTTTCCGCTCCAAAAGCCATCCGGATTCCGGATGGCTTTTTTTGATTTGTATGAAAATGAACAACCACTCCTTCCGGCCCGCACCGGGAGAAGTGGTTTTGAATGTGTGATGGCTGCCGCCTGTTTCTGGCTACTGGTTCTTGATGCAGCGGACGGAAGCACCGATGCGGTAACTGAGTTTGGCGCCGTTGAATGTTCCGTTATTCTTCATCGGCATGAATCCGAAGAACTGCAGATTCTTGACTCCGCTGGTCTCGTCGTCTTTAGTGTTGTAGGTAACACCGGCATAAGAAGAACCGCAGATATAACCGGAGGCGATTCCTTTTGTATATGTTTTTAAGAATCCCATTAAAGATGCATCTGTTTTGGTATTGTCCTGGATGGTAACTGCCCCCCATGCGTCGGCATTAAATCCATCATTGTTCAGCAAATCAATGGATGCATTCTTTTTGTCCTTGTCGTAGTACGGGGCATCCTCATTCGTCTCGACAGGACTTACCGCCTTGCCGACCAAGGCGGCAATCTCATTTATTGTCGGAATGTGCCAACCGTCCGGACAAATTCCCTGTACGCCTTCAAGTTTTTCGGCCTGCGCGACGGAAGTGAGGTCGCCGACTTTCAGGCCGAGAGCCACTTCTGACTGGTAAAGATAACCGTTTGACTTGATCACATCCTCTGATGTGCTGAACTCTGCCGCAGTGTTGCCGCTGTTCATGACTATAGGATAATATACTCCGGCCTTAACGTTATTGAGATCATTGGACGGGGTGATTCCCTCCGGCACATAACGCAGGTTCTCGGCCATCCAGGTGCGGCCGTCCTTCATCTTGACCGTGCGGTACTTCACACCGGCATATTCAATCACACTCCCTTCCTGGCTTATAGCCACTTTGACTGAAGTTTCCGCATCAATGGAAAAGGTGAGTTCCCCTGTACGCTCGACATCGGCGTTGTCTGCGACCGCGATCTTCACGGTCTGTTCTGATTCAGCGGCCTTGCCGCTTGATGGGGTGACGGTGATCCACTCGCTGTCTTTCTGGACTGTCCAGTCCTTGTTGGACTTGATGGTGATCTCTTTCTCATCCGCCTCACTGCCGAAAGCCAATTCAGTTGCCGAGGCTTTGATGCCAGGTCTTCCGGTCTGGCTGATCTTGATTGTTGCCGAGGTGGCTGAACCACTGACATTGAAAGTGCATTCACGGTCCAGACCGTCATTTTCCAAAACAGTGACGCTGATGGTCTCGTCTCCCTTTCCGCTTGTCTTGCTTGGTGAAACCCAGTCCTTTAAGCCAGTTATCTCCCATGCGATGTTTGATTCGATGGTGACATTCAGGCTGGAAGCAATGCCTTCAAAGGTGAGAGTGTCAGGACTTACCTTGATGTAAGGATCCTCGTCCTTTGTACATGCGCTCAACAGCAGGGCCGCGGAAGCGAGCAAATAAAAAACTTTTTTCATAATCATTTAAATATTAATAATTTATCTTAAAATTCATAGCCAAGTTTGATCGTTCCCCCGAATCTGTCGGCCCCATTGCACCGCACGATGTCAAAACCATGAAGCATCGTTCCGGAAACCTCGGCGGAAAGGCCACGGGTTCTGCCGATGGAAAAGTCGTACCTCAGTGAAAGGCCGGCCCCGATTCTGGCGGCATTCTCCCATTCCTGCCAAAGGTCATACCATGATTCCGGACGGAAAGGGGCGGAACCGTTGTCGGACTCTCCGTCAGTTATGGAGGAAGCCTCTTCGCGGAAACCTTTCAGAAAGTCGAGGCCACATCCGAGTCTGAACCTCTTCAATTGGAATGCCACTGCCGCTGATGCTGTCACGATGTCATCACTCCCGTTGCAGGAATATGGAAACACAGCCGCCGACTGCTCGTTTCTCCTGGTGTAACCGGCCTTGGCGTGAACCTTATAGAGCCAAGACATGCTCCCGGAACCATAGAATGAATATTCCGGAGAGACCTCTGTCCTTCTGCGTTCGAAGATCCTGTTGTGTCCGTAGATGACAGGAGTTGTCACGCCGCCGGAGGAGACCTTGTCGATGACATATTCATTGTTCCACTGCCTGAACCAGTTGTAGCGGATTCTGAATATGTTGGTTCCTCTTTCTGTCTCAAGTCTGTAGCCGAGGCGCGCGGTGATGCTCCGTCCGGGGAACCGGAAGAATGTGTAGGATTTCTCCCCGACATCTCCATCAGACGCAAGCCATTCGATGTCAGCGTACAACGTTCCGTTTGCCAAAATTCGTTCCGCTTGTGCTGCCGTTCCGTAGGAATATTCCCTGACAGCGAGTCTGTCCAGTCCGGATTCGGAAAGGTGGATGCCGCTGCCGTTCCAGACTTGCTGAATCCCGTACATCATCCCTTTGTCGAGGAATGCGCAGTAGGAGTCCGCGGTGGCCGTGCCGATCTGCTCGGCCTGGATGGATTCGGAGTTCTTGCCGAAGATCATCGCCGCGCCGACCGTCCACCTGTCCAACTTAAGTGTCGCTGAAGGGGTGATGGTCATGTCGAGGCGGTAGTTGGTGTGCCTGATGTCCTTGCGTTTGGAATAGTTGTCTGACTCGAAATCCATTCCGGCTCCGACAGTCCAGCGGTTGTTTAAAGGAACGGCGATGCCTCCCGAGAACATGTAGGTCTGGAGGGTCTTGTCTCCCGGGGTGAATTCCAGAACATCAATCGGGTAAGATCCCGGCCTTATGAACATCGAGCCGCACATGTCCTTCCCCTGTCTCTGGGAAAAGGCGAATGACCCGGTCATGGAGAACCTGTCCAGATCCACCCTTGTCCTGGCTGCCGTCCCGGCCTGCCAGGATGAGGACGACTCGTAGGACGGCTTGAAATCTCCTGCGGTCATTCCTCCGTGGAGTTCAGCGTAGGATGCCCTGACTGGTTTCCCGCTTCTGATTCCGCTGACGTTTCTGCCGTCGTTCCAGAAACTGTTGTCCCGGATCTTGTCGTAGGCGGTCTGCGCCGACGCGGCCTGAACACCCATCGCCAGCACTGCCACGCCCAGGATGGCCGCCTTATTTGTGAAGACTCTGAGTTTCGCGTTCATAAAAATCGTCCGTTGAATTGTTCGTGTCCTGAAGAACCTCGAATCCAGCTTCCGCGGAAGCAGACTCGTCTGTCTTCCTGAGCAGGGAATGTCCTTTGTAAACGTCTGACTGATAAACGAATCCGGCATCAACTGATGGCGTCAGCCTCTTCGAGTTCGATGTGGAGCGTCCGTCGAAGACCTCCACCGCGTCCATTATCCATCCGGTCGGCACTGTCACCACATAGTCGTTGCTGCTGCCGGGAATCTGGATGACATTGTCGCTTCCGGAAGAGCTGCCGTCCGTCGAGACAAACTTCTGGATGGTCGTTCCCTTTGCTTTGAATATCACGATGACCGGCGACGAGATGGAGACGGTGTAGGCATTGGCGATTCCTGTCTTTATCACCAGATTCAGGATGTGATCCTTGCGTATCTGGTCTCCTGGAGCCGGATGATAGGTCGTGTTCGGGAAATTGTTCGGACCGTTGTTGTAGCAGACAAAGTAGTCCGGATTGTTGAGGTTGACTGAAAGCGGAACGTTGACGGTGTGGTCGATCGCTCCGTTGACGCAGATCACTGCATCCTTGCCCGGCTCAAGGGGGAAGGTCTTTCCGTCGCCTTCAATCTGCCAGACAGCCTGGATGATAGGCACAAACGGCTTGAACACGGTGTTGCCCTCATCGTCCTTCGATGTCCAAGGATTCACGGCTGTGGAATTGTAAGGGGACACAGTTCCGAAGCAAAGGCTGTCCAGATAGACCGTCTCGTCAATGTTGTTGTGCAGGATCACGTACTTGTCAGCCTGATAGGTACCCTCTTTTGGAGCCATGCTGCATCCTCCGACGTAGATCTCCTTGATCAGGATCGATCCTCTTTCAGACCGTTCGAGAGGAAGCGCTATCTCCATATCTCCTGAGACAGAGACTTTGTCGGCTGTTCCGTTGAAGATGTTCTTCCCTTTTTTGTCCGAGGCCGAGATCAGATAAAGTCCGTCAGGCAGATGCCGGGTCGCCTTGCCGGATTCGTCCGTCACGGCGGAGAAACTGTTTCCGTTCAGGATGTTCCGCACGGAGACTTCGATTCCGGCACGTACCAGATCTTCATACCCTTCCGGCCAGACCGGTTTGATCGTAACAGTGTTGACTTCTGAGAATGCCTTCGGGATGTCCATGCACCCCAAACCGGCGAGAGCCATTGCCGAATATATTAATAAATGTCCGATTCTCATGGCTTTAGAATTTTAATCTGCAAGTGAGTCCATAGTAGAACGCAGGGGTGAAGATCGCGCTCACGCCGGTCGCGTAACTTGTGACATAATGTCTGGAGTTCGTGAAATTGTTGGCGAAGAACGAGAGCGACACTTGGTCTCCGATCTCTTTTGTGATGCTGAGATTGGCTGAGAGATACGGATCGTAGCCGTCCTTCGCGAAGGTGTAGATGTTGCCTGATCGGATTATGAGGCGCGCGAGATCCGGATTCGAGGCGCAGTCCTCTGTCCAGTCCAGCACGTTCCCTTCCAGATCCATGTACTTGATCGGGTGGATCGCCGTGTAGGACTTTCCGGCGTAGATGTCTCCTCCGGTAGGATTGTTGGAATCCTCGCTGACTGTGAAGGCGTAGGTTTTCCCGTCATATTCAGAAAGATTCTGAGAGAGCCTCATCAGTGCGGCCTCAAGCCTTACCGTGACGATCAGCCTTGCCTGAGGGATGTGTGTGATGGCGGTCAGGTTCGCGTCGATGTTGTCTGTCTTCTTGCCGTTGATGACGGAACTGCCTCCGGCGTAGATTCCGACATACTGGTAGGATCTGCCAGTCAGCGAGGTGTGCTGCCAGCCTGTGTTATAGTAGTAATAAGGAGTGTCGTCCACGTAGCGGCTGCGGCTGTAGGATGCGTCCAACCTGAATGATGTCCTGACAGGCTTGATTTCAGGAAAGTCGGCGGTCAGTTCCACTCCTGACCTGCGGATGGACTTTCCGTTGCCCTGTACGCTGGAGTTCACGAACGTGCGGTCGTTCACCTTTGTGGCCATCTCTGTCCAGCTCGCTCCATTGTCTCCGCTCACTGAGATCACGCCGGTGTGCTGATCGACCTTGAATGTCGGACTTGCCGGCATTGTGAAACCGTCAGGAAGCATGCTGATGCGGTTGTTCACAGGAGTGTAACTGTTCTGTATCGCATAAGGATTCCGCGTGATGTTGAGGAATCCGACGAGAGACAGCCGCACTCCACCGAACTCGGCATCGAGACCCACTTCCGAATTGGAATTGCTCTGCCATTTCAGATCCGGATTGTATCTGATTGAATATGGTACCGTGTGGTAAACATAGGCGGCCTGTCCGGATGTCCCGTAGGACGCTCCGAAGACCTGGATGTCCCGGTACTCCTGCTCCGGGTACAGGATGAAGAAAGACGGCAGCTTCCGGGTGATCCCCCAACCGCCCCTGACAGCCAGATGTCTGCCAAATGACCATTTAGCGTTGAGGCGAGGGGAGAGTGTCCGCAGGTTGTCGTAGGAGGATCCCTTGATGAAGACGTTCTCGAACCTGAGTCCTGCGCTGAGATTCAGCGAGGTCCTGCCGATCGGCAGCGTGAGGTTGTCCTCGATGTAGCATGCGGCGTTGTGCATGTATGGGTAGTCTTTGTAAGGTCTTGGACGGTAGCCGTTGGCGGCCAGGGACGGGTCTTCGTAGTATTCCCCCTCTCCGACATTGCCGTCAGCTTTCCATGTCGCTCCGGTCTTCAGTACGCTTTTTGTCTTCCCCCAGTGTCTCAGCCAGTTGTAGTGCAGACCGAGAGAATAGTCCAGTTCTCTGGAGTCCTCCACCAGGTCGGAGTAGAATGTAAGAGGAAGAGCGTCGGCAAGGCTGTAGCCCTCTTCCTCATAGTGGACGGAAGGCTGCGAGGAGCCGTAGGAGTTGTACTCGTGAGTCTTCGAGAGTTTGTCATGGTAGTAGATGGAACCTTCAAGCCGGATGTTTGTCACCCAGCTCTTGTTCAGCAGCCAGACAAGTTTGAAGTGCGGCGTGAGGACATAGTCCCTGACTTTTGCATATTCATCGGAAAACAGATCCGGATCGTCCTTGCTGTTCATCCCTCCGAGATTACCGGAGATTCCGGCCTCCAGCCGGAGTTTCTTGGCGAGGATGTTGCTGTAGTCCATCGTGAAGCCTCTTCTGGTGTAGGATGTGTAAGGCGAAGTCAGTTTCTTTGTGGCCTTTGCCCATTCCATGCTGACGTTGAGCACCCCGTTGCGTTTCCCAAGGTCGAATCCTTTGGACGCGCTGGTCTCGTAGGTACGCGGGTTGACAGAGAATGTGACATTGACAGGAGTCTTGCCTTTCCTTGTGGTCACCCGGATCATTCCGCTGTTGAGGTCGCCGTATTCCGCGGAAGGAACTCCGGTGATGACCTCCACTGACTCGATGTTGTCAACGGAGATGCTTCTCGTACCCGTCCCCTCCATCTTGCCGAAGCTCGCGTTCTCGCCGATGCGCACACCGTCAACCTCTATGGCCGTCCCGAATGCCGCGTTGCCCGCCGTCGAGCCTCCGCTGCGGAGCGACAGCACGTTGTTCGTGGTCAGATCCGGATTGATGGTCTTTCCTCCCGGAAGAAGCGCCCCGATGTCGGCCATATTGGACATCTGTAAGTGGTCCAGTGCGTTACGCCCGATCTTCCGGGTCGTGTTGATGTTGTCCTTTGACTTCTCCGCTGTCACTACCACGCCTTCCAGCGCCAAAGAGTTGACCGACAGCCTGATCTCCAGACCGAGGATGTCCTTTTTTACAGAGATCCGGCGATTCTCGTCAACATAGCCGAGGCACGAGGCGTTCATGTCGTAGTCTCCTTGCTGAACCTCGTCAAGGGTGAACTTGCCGTCGGTGTCCGAAACAGCCCACAGGTAATTCCCATCCAGCCTGACCACCGCTCCCGCCACCGCCTCTCCGTTCTTGGCATCCAAGACTGTTCCGCTAACCTTACGCGGTCCGGAGGCCCGGGTGGAGACTGAAAACATCAGAATCACGGCCAGTGTCGTTATGAGATTCGCTGCTTTCATCTGTTGATCTTTAAAAATAACCTTTCATTTCCGCAAGCTGTGAGGACAGTCTTCCTGACTTCGCCTGCGACACAAAAAAACCAAGATTCCACAAAATTATTCAATTTGTCAGATTTATACAATCACTATCAATAGGTATTCTCCGCCGTGGCCGGAAATCTTCAGTTGTCCGCGGCAAAAACAGTTTTTAATCGCGGATTTTATGTACATTTGCAGCCATAACCTCGGAGCGTTTCCAACATCTTATGAATATGACCGCATCCTCCAAAACGGACAGGTTCAATCTGGCGTTCAACGTATTCCTTGTGACGGGGATGCTGTTGGCGGTGACCGTCACGACCGTATTCAAACTCCGGCAGCCGGGGGTGGGGACTTTCATGCTGCTTCTGGCGGCGTTCGGTTCGGTGATGGGGATCGTGAACACGGTGATGTCGGCCAACGGGAAGATCCTGACTTTCGTCTTCGGCCTCATCAACGTTCTGATCGGTGCGGCAGTCTGTCTTGACAACGGGATCATGGGCAACTTCGCCCTGCATGCGTTCTATTTCCTCCCGATGCAGTTCGTGGGGTTCTGGCAGTGGAGCAAAAGGGGAGCGAAGGTCCGTTCCGGTGACGGCGGGACGCATCTTCAGGCGCGGCGGCTGACCGGAAGACAGTGGGCCTGGCTGGTCACGGGAATCCTCACGGGCATCACCGCCTTGTACCTTATATTATTATATGTGGACGGTGCGAAACTGGCCGCAGGGAAGATCGACAGCATCGACAAGGCCAAGATCCTGCTGGATGCGGTGGTGATGATTCTGAACATAGCGGGACAGGTGCTGATGAGTCTCGCGTTCACAGAGCAGTGGTACCTCTGGATTCTGGTGAATGTATCCTCCATCTCGCTGTGGAGCGTCGCCCTCATGAGCGGGGCCGGATCAGGCAATGCCGTCGTGATGCTCATCAAGTACATCTTCTATCTGCTTAATTCTCTGAATGGTTTGAGAATATGGCTGACCCTCGGCCGCAGGGACTGATGACTCCGCCAACGGTGGCCTCTGTACGCAGATTTGGATAATTGACTATTTTTTACTTACTTTGCGACGCTATTTGTTTCCGGCTTACCCGGGGATTATGTGTAATAGCATAGTTAGCAGGAATATACTTATTAAATTTATTCAATTATGACTGAAGAAGAAATTGTAAAGCAGGTCAAAGCGATCATCGTTGACAAGCTGGGCGTTGAGGAGTCCGAAGTGACCGAGAGCGCCAACTTCACAAATGACCTCGGAGCTGATTCACTTGACACGGTCGAGCTTCTCATGGAGTTTGAGAGAGTGTTCGGAATCAAGATTCCTGATGAGGAGACAAGTACGATCGCAACCGTCAAGGATGCCATCGACAAGGTCAATGAGAAGCTCGCCGGCAAGGAGGAAGCATAATTATCCTTTGACGGAAAAGAATCAGGAGGGTGACGGAAGTCATCCTCTTTTCTGTTGTGCCACACATTGTCGTGCCGCTTCCGGTTCTGCAACTTTTTGCCATCTTGATTTCTGCTGTGAAATCATCATGACGGTGGCCGAAAAATAAAATGGCGGATTTTGATAACGTGCAAAATCCGCCATTTTCGTTTTTTCGGCCCGCTGCCCGAATCTATTTCTCAGGATATCCTTTCGGGATTGCGAACGTCACTTTCAACTTGGGCTTGTTGCCGTCGGCTTCCGGGCCACGGAGAACGGCGCGGTAGTAGCGGTCCTTGTCCAGCTCCGTGCTTGAGGTCGTGGTCGTCGCCGAGGCAAAGGCGTACTGCGCCATCGACGAGTAGTTGTAGTAGTTGTTGTAATAACTGCCGTAGCCGCTGTAGCCATAGCCGCCATAGTAACTGCCGTAGCCGCCGTAGAGCTGGTTGTAGTAGGAGTAATAGGCCAGCTGCTGGTAGTAGTTGGCCAGTTCCTGCGCCTGGGAATCGGTGGTGGTCGTGGTCTCGTACCACATTATAAGGAACCAGATGTCGTAATTGGAGAGATTCTTGTCGTCATCTTCCTTTCTGATGATCTGCTGCACGTGGTGTGTGATGTCCGGGGCATAGTTGCACAGGGAGCGGTTGATGTCCCCCTGGTTCTCGTCCGAAGCGCTGGCGTCGGTGAGTCCGGCGAACGTGACGGTGGTGTCAGTGCTGATCTTTATGGTCGGACTGAGCACCTTCGGGTAGCGGAACATTGTCGTGTAGTCGTCCGGGAAGTCGAACGGCATCTCGATCGTGGCCTTTGAGATCAGGGCTGTGGCCGGATCTCCGCCCTGTCTTACAATTTCTGCATTGACAAGCCTGCGGATCTCGCTGGCCGGAACCATAGGCTTCACGCCGCTTCCGCCCTCAATGTAGATCTTGTCTCCGGCAAGGCCGACAAGATGGTCCGATTCGTGACGGTCCACGTTGAACACGTACTGCGACGGCAGGCTGCTGGCGTTGATCAGCGAGTCCAGATCCTGCATCTCGACAGGGCTGAAGTAGAACATCAGGCTGGAATCCCTCCTTTCTCCGTCGAACTCCCCGTTGAAGTAGAGGATCGCGTAGTTGTCTGTCCTGGAGATGTAGGATCCGCTGGTGCTGGACGTCGTCCTGAGTATGTCGAACTCGTACATGTCGAACCTTCCGCCGTTGCCGGTCGGTTCATCGGTGCAGAGGTATATTCCCGGAAATTTCTTCGTGTAGGTCTCAAGATCCTTGAGGTCGTCCTGGGTGATGTTCAGGTACTGCTTTCCGTAGTCCTCGGTGAACTCGAATGTCAGCGAGTCCTGTCCGTTGGCGATAGGGACTCCCTTGGTGATCCTCTTTGCCCCGTGCTTGACCTCGGCCCTGGAGAAATAGTCCTTGGAGCCGAGCGGCTCGGTGAGGGCATAGACATTGACATTCTGCAGGATGTTGGCCTGGCTCTCGTCGGCCACTGAGACCGAGTCCACGGCCGCCTTGAACTTGAATCTCCGGAACACCGGATCTTTCCCGAAATCAACCGTGTCCAGCACCGGCACAAGCGTCACCACGCTGCCGCGGCTGAAAAGGCCGAAAGTCTCGTCCCTGATCGAACCGATGGTTATTCTTCTTGAGGAATATGCCGTGAGGCTGTCGATCGACTTCATCCAGACCTCGTCAAGGTCGAATTCGGCCGTGTGGAAGTCATATTTCTGATCAATGGGAATAAAATCCCCGCCGAGGCTATGATCCACCCCGACGCAGGACACGAGACCTGCCGCCAGGGCGATTATTGCTGTGAGCTTTCTCATTTACTGCAACTGTTGATAAAAATCGTCGTATTCCTCAATGTAGCGTCCGCTGCTGACCGCCTCCTCGCTGAAAGGAAGCGTCGGGATTCCCCGCTCCTGACAGAACCTGACCAGTTCCGGGTCAACGTCTTTGTCGCCGAGGATGATCCCGTCGGAATACATGGCGGCTGTTTTCGCAAGATTTATGCCAGCAGGGGTGTCCAGCGGAGCGACATCCTCCGGCCTGATCCCCCCGAACAGGATGTTGTCCTTGAAGGAAGACGGGAACCGCTCGTCCGCAATCTCCCCGTAGAGTGATGTCACGACCTTGCTTCCGCTGAAGATGGGATCCCCGTTGTAGGCCTTCTTGAGATAGAGGGGCACAAGCTGGGAGATCCAACCCTGACAGTGGATCACGTCCGGAGCCCAACGGAGCTTTTTGACGGTCTCAAGGACTCCTCTGGCGAAGAAGATGGCTCTCTGGCCGTTGTCTTCGAAGAATTTGCCGTCGGTGTCGCGGACAAGCTGCTTGCGGCGGAAGTAGTCCTCGTTGTCGATGAAATAGACCTGGATCCTGGCCGAGGAGATGGACGCCACCTTGATCACAAGAGGCCTGTCCACGTCACCGATGATGATGTTCATCCCGGAGAGCCGGATCACTTCATGAAGCTGGTTCTTGCGTTCGTTGATGCATCCGTAGCGGGGCATGAACGCTCTGATTTCCTTCTTCCGTTCCTGAATGCCCTGAGGCAGGCAGCGTCCGATCTTCGAGACCGGGGTCTCCGGAAGGAACGGCATGATCTCCGAATTGACGAATAAAACTCTGTTGACGGGTTTTCCCATAGTAATTTTCTTGACTTACAAAGGTAACATTTTTTTTCGATATTTAGATATTTCACTATCTTTGAAACCAATTTGGAGGAATGTGCGAAATGACGGCAGGTGAAAACAAACTGATACGCAGGCGGCTCGTCGGAGCCTGGCTCTCCACGGTCATCAGCATCAGTCTGGTGTTGCTTCTCGTCGGGCTGGCCGCCCTTCTTGTGGTCAACGCCCGGAGCGTCTCGGATTATTTCAAGGAGAACATGCAGGTCTCCGTGCTGATGAAGCAGGAAATCGATGAGGATGAGGCCATGGACTATGTCTCCGAATTGGACGCGATGCCTTGCGTCAAGAGCAGCAAGTTCGTCTCCAGAGAGCAGGGCGCCAGGGAGATGGCAGAGCTTCTGGGGGACGATTTCCTGAATGTCTTCGAGACGGCTCCCATCCCTGTCTCCGTGGAAGTGACTTTGAAGGCGGATTATGTGTCCCCTGACAGCCTGAAGATGGTCAAGGGGGTGATTCAGAAATCCGGGCTTGTCGATGAGGTCGTCTATCAGCAGTCTCTGGTCGAGAAACTGAACACCAACCTGAGAAAGATCTCGGTCGTGCTGGGCGTGTTCATCGTCCTGCTGCTGTTCATCTCTTTCGTGCTGATAGGCAACACGGTCAGGCTGAACGTCTTCTCCAGAAGGTTCACGATCCACACGATGAGGCTGGTCGGAGCCACCAAGTCCTTCATCCGCGCGCCGTTCCTGGTACAGGCTGTGTTCCAGGGGCTCTTTTCCGCCCTCATCGCGACAGTGATGCTGCTCGGAATCCTTTTCTTCGTGCGGAGCGAGTTCGCCCGGCTCTTCGAGGTGTTCAGGCTGGATCTGCTTCTGGTCGTGATCGGAGTGGTGGTGTTTTCCGGGATCGTCATCTGCACCGTCAGCACCGCCATTGTCGTGGGACGGCTCGTCTCTCTGTCCAAGGATGAACTTTATTGCTAACAATTAATTCTTTATGAATATGTCTGAGAACACCGGAATGCCGATCACCGGCAAGGGACTGAGACTCCTTCTGATGGGGCTTCTCGTGATGGCCGCCGGCTTCGTGCTGATGATGGGCGGAGGGACGGCAGATCCCGATAAGTTCAACTGGTCCATGTTTGATTTCCGCAGACTTGTGGCCGCCCCGATCGTGATCGCCTGCGGGATAGTCATCGAGATCGTGGCCATCATGCGCCGTCCGGAATCTTCGGAGAACAACGAAAAATAACAGGCTATGAATTGGTTGCAGGCTCTTATTTTGGGAATAGTGCAGGGGCTCACGGAGTTCCTGCCGGTCAGTTCCAGCGGTCATCTGATGATCGTGAGGGAACTCCTCGGAGTTGACGGTGAAGGTTTTCTGGATTTCACGGTGACCGTCCATCTCGCCACGGTCCTCAGCACTGTCATTGTCTTCTGGAAGCCGATCTGCAGGCTGTTGGCCGGTCTGTTCAGGTTCACCTACAACGACGAGACCGACTATGTGTTCAAGATCGTGGTCTCAATGGTTCCGATAGCGGTTGTCGGACTGCTCTTCAAGGACAAGGTCGAAGCCTTGTTCGCCGAGAACCTGTTCACGGTGGCCGTCTGTCTGATTGTCACGGCGATTCTTCTGTACCTGTCCGATCTTTCGGGCAGCCGGAGGCAGGCGCGTCCGGGAAACGGAGCCAGAAACGGGATCTCCTACTGGCAGGCTCTTGTCGTAGGCCTGAGTCAGGCCGTGGCCGTGGTTCCGGGTCTTTCCCGTTCCGGCACCACCATCGCCACCGGACTTCTGTGCGGGGTCAGGCGTGAGGTGATGGCCCAGTTCTCGTTTCTGATGGTTCTCGCGCCGATCGTCGGCCAGCAGTTCCTTGATCTCGTCTCAAGCCTCGCCGGCGGAGCGGTCTTCGGCGGAGGACTCGGCCCTGCCTGTCTAGTGGCCGGTTTCCTGGCCGCGTTCCTTTCAGGCCTGCTTGCCTGCAAAGTGATGATCGCCATCGTGAAGAGGGCCAGGCTCACGTGGTTCGCCATCTACTGCCTTGCCGTCTCGCTCCTGCTGCTTGTCTTCGC
Organism: Bulleidia sp.; assembly: GCA_963623745.1. Taxonomy (GTDB): domain Bacteria; phylum Bacteroidota; class Bacteroidia; order Bacteroidales; family UBA932; genus Cryptobacteroides. The sequence continues at coordinate 10,205 of CAVFMX010000057.1, read as the reverse complement.
GTAGGTGGGATTTATGGCTGACAGAACGCTTTCGTACTTTGTGTCTGACGTGCACCTCGGCCTTGATGTCAATGATCCGGCCGACAGGGAAGCCCGTTTCGTCAGATTCCTGAGATCCGTCCCGAAGGACAGGACGAAGACTCTGTACCTTCTCGGCGACATCTGGGATTTCTGGTACGAGTACCACGATGTTGTTCCCAAAGGATACGTGAGGGTGTTCGCCGCCTTGATGGATCTGATGGACGCCGGGGTTGAGGTCTGCTTCTTCCAGGGCAACCACGACATCTGGTGCTTCCGTTATTTCGAGGAACTCGGAATGAGAATCCTCCGGCAGCCCTACGTCGTGGAGATCGGAGGCAAGACATTCTGTCTCGGTCATGGAGACGGTCTCGGACCCGGTCACAAATGGTATAAACTGATGCGCTGGGGCTTCCGCAACAAGTTCTTCCAGAGCGTTTTCAGTCTGCTGCACCCTTATCTCGCCTTCCGCTTCGGCAAGGGTTGGTCAAAGAAAAGCCGCGTGGCGAAGAGTCAGGAATATGTCTTCCGCGGAGCCGATGAGCCGTTGTACAAGTTCGCCGTGGATTTCTCGACACGGTGTCATGTGGACTATTTCATATTCGGACATTTTCATGTGAGCGAGAACCTTGAGCTCCCGACCGGAGCCAGGCTTCTCGTCCTCAAGGACTGGATGGCGCCTCACTCGTCGAACTTTATCTCCTTCGACACGATGTCGGGATGCTTGGGCATCTCCCAGAATATCGAATAGTACAGGGCGTCGAACTCGCCTCTCTGCCATTTTTCGACAAGATATTCGGTCATCTTGTCCTCGCCTTTCGGGTCGTAGTGGCTCTTGAGGTCCTGGCCGAAGATCTTGGCCACGCCCTGCCAGAAACCGGCCGAGATGCCGCTCTTGTAGTTCTTGATCACGAAGTACGGCGATTTGCCGATCTCCCTGTCCACCAATTTGATGAGCAGTTTCCCCTGCGAGATGGTCATGCTTCTGAGCGGCTTCTCGTAGGCATCCATCAGTTCCTCCTGAAGGCGGTTGACGTACTTTTCCTTCCTGCGCCGGCGCAGACTGCTCTCGGTGATGTGCCTGCCGGCCTGCCTTTCCATGTCGCAGGCGAGGAGGGCGTAGGGATAGACCTTGTTGAAATTATAGACCAGGCGGTAGTATTTCCTGAGATCCCGTTTGTTTCCACGGTAGCCTTTCGGAAAGACCCACGCCGGGTCGATGCTGTCGTAGTAGGATGTGTCGCCGCGTTCGACACGGTAGCCCATGTAGCCGGACCGGCCGTTCCTTCCGGTCTGAGGAGGCACGTCAGGAGTCTGCCCGGCGGCGATGGTCGTCACCGTCAGGAATCCTGCGAGAACGCAGATCGCGTATGCCCTCTGACCGGTCATTTGTCTATGATTGCAAAGGCAGGATTCCGCTGAAAAAAGTGTGCCACGCCTATATTCCCGGATAACCGAGATCCCTCCGTGTCGAAATTGGTGGGGAATAATTTTTAGGCTGCAATCTAAAGTGTTGAAAGTGACGGATTTCTTTTGAGGATTCCGCTGTCGAAAAAGTTGAAATATTTTTATGATTATGTTTGAAATTCGCGATTTTTTACTAACTTTGCAGTCCCAAATTCTATGGTATAATGGCGTAAGTTATTGATATTCAATAGGTTTTGGAGAATTTGGAAATTATTAAAGTAATACAGCAATGTTACAACCAAAGAAAACTAAGTTCAGAAGAGAACAGAAGAACGTGATGAAGGGTATGGCCCAGAGGGGCAACCAGCTCGCGTTCGGTTCCTTCGGTCTCAAGACCCTTGAGAACTGCTGGATCACGGCGCAGCAGATAGAGTCCGCGCGTCAGGCTATTTCACGTTGTATGAACCGTGAGGGGCAGATCTGGATCAGGATCTTCCCGGTCAAGCCTTTCACCAAGAAGCCTTTGGACACCCGTATGGGTAAAGGTAAGGGTGATCCTCAGGGATTCGTGGCTCCTGTGACCCCGGGCCGTATCATCTTCGAGGCTGACGGTGTTTCGCTTGCGATCGCCAAGGAGGCGATGCGTCTCGCCGCCCACAAGCTCCCTATCGCCACAAAGTTCGTGGTCCGCAGGGATTATGTTGAATAATAAAATGGAGAAAGAATAATGAAAGCATCTGAAGTTCGCGAGATGTCCATCGCAGATCTGCGGGATCGCATCCAGGTTGAAAAGAACAGGCTTGACACGATGAAGCTCAACCACGCCATCTCTCCATTGGAGAACACATCGGAATTCAAGAAAGTCAGAAAGGATATCGCTCGTATGCTCACTATCCTCGCTGAGAAAGAAAATGAACAGAAATAATCATCAGTCTTATGGAAAGAAATCTTCGTAAGGAAAGAATCGGCGTAGTGGTCAGCAACAAGATGGACAAGACCATCATCGTTGCGGTCGAGACCAAGAAGGAGCATCCTCTCTACGGTAAGTTCATCAAGCAGACCACCAAGTTCGTCGCCCAGGATGACAAGAACGAGTGCAGCGAGGGTGATACCGTCCGCATCATGGAGACCCGCCCTCTCAGCAAGACCAAGAGGTGGAGATTAGTTGAAATCGTAGAAAAAGTTAAGTAGTATGATACAGCAGGAAACACGTTTACAGGTTGCCGACAACAGCGGTGCAAAGGAGGTCCTCTGCATCCGTGTGCTTGGCGGTACGCATCATAGGTATGCGACAGTGGGCGACCAGATCGTAGTGGCGATCAAGAGCGCTCTTCCTGGCGGTGACGCCAAGAAGGGTACGGTCTCAAAGGCTGTCGTGGTCCGTACCAAGAAAGAAATCCGCAGACAGGACGGATCCTACATCCGTTTCGATGACAACGCCTGTGTTCTTCTGAACAATGCCGGCGAACTTCGCGGAACACGTATCTTCGGTCCTGTGGCCAGAGAGCTGCGTGAGAACTACATGAAGATTGTCTCACTGGCGCCGGAGGTCCTTTAATCATTGAGAATCATGAAAAAGTTACACATTAAGAAGGGTGACACCGTGTATGTGAATGCCGGTAACGACAAAGGCAAGACCGGGAAGGTCCTGACCGTCATCCCAGCCAAGGATCGCGTCATCGTTGAAGGCGTCAACGTTGTAAGCAAGCACACAAAGCCGAACGCAAAGCAGCCTCAGGGCGGCATCATCAAGCAGGAGGCGGGCATCCACGTCTCGAATGTCCAGCTCATTGATCCTGCCCAGAACAAGCCGACAAGAGTGGGTTACAAGTTCGTGGACGGAAAGAAAATCCGCTACGCCAAGAAATCAGGAGAGGAGATCAAGTAATCATGGCAAAGAAAGCTACAAACGCCCCGGTTGAAGCGCAGGCGCTTCCTACGGGATATGTTCCTTCCCTTAAGAAGGTTTATAAGGAAGAGATCGTGGAGAAGCTCATGAAGCAGTTCTCCTACACGACAGTCATGCAGGTTCCGAAACTCGTCAAGATCACCATCAACGAGGGTGTCGGCGAGGCTACTCAGGACAAGAAGCTTGTTGAGGAGGCTGCCGAGGAGCTCAGCAAGATTGTAGGCCAGAAGGCTCTTCTCACCACTTCGAGAAAGGACATCTCCAATTTCCGTCTCCGTAAGGGCATGCCTATCGGCGTGAAGGTCACCCTCCGTGACGTGAAGATGTATGAGTTCCTTGAGAGGCTCATCCGCGTCTCCCTCCCTCGGATCAGAGACTTCAACGGCATCGCCGAGAAGATGGACGGCAGAGGAAACTACACTCTCGGTCTCAAGGAGCAGATCATCTTCCCTGAAGTGGACATCGACAAGAACCCGAGAATCCACGGAATGGAAATCACTTTCGTCACGACAGCGAGGACAGACGAAGAGGCTCACGCTCTCCTCGCCGCGTTCGGTCTGCCTTTCAAGAAACATAATAATTAAGGAATATGGCAAAAGAATCAATGAAGGCCCGTGAGGTCAAGCGCGCGAAACTGGTTGCCAAGTATGCCGCCAAGAGGCAGGCTCTCAAAGAGGCCGGTGACTGGGCTGCTCTTGACAAGCTCCCTAAAAACGCTTCTCCTGTACGTCTGCACAACCGTTGTTCTCTCACCGGCCGTCCAAAGGGCTACATGAGGGCTTTCGGTCTCAGTAGAATCCAGTTCCGTGAGATGGCCAGCAACGGTCTCATCCCGGGTGTCAAGAAAGCAAGCTGGTAACAGCGACATATTATTTCATCATTAACAATCGGATATCGGGCATCTCCCTTGCGGGATGTCGATCTTAAAACTCAAAAAAAATGACTGATCCAATTGCAGATTATCTTACAAGGATCCGCAACGCCTATCTGGCAGGGAAAAAGATCGTTGAGATCCCTTCCTCCAAGATGAAGGCCGCGATCACGGAGATCCTTTGTGAGAAGGGTTACATCCTCAGCTACAAGATTGTTGAGGGGACCCCTTACAACACCATCAAGATCGCTCTGAAGTATCATCCTCAGACCAAGATGGCCGCGATCAAGAAAATCAAGCGCGTGTCAACTCCAGGTATGCGGGTATATTCGGACGTTGAGAACATGCCAAGGGTTCTGAACGGACTCGGCATAGCGATTCTCTCGACTTCGAAGGGCATCATCACTGACAAGGAGGCCAAGAACCTGAATGTCGGCGGTGAGGTCATCTGCTATGTTTATTAACGATTAAAGAAAAGAATAATGTCAAGAATCGGTAAATTGCCTGTAAGCCTTCCGGACAAGGTGAGCGTAGAAGTTCTCCCTGGCAACGTTGTGAAGGTTAAAGGACCTCTTGGTGAGTTGAGCCAGAAAGTTGATCCGGACATCACTGTCACCATCGAGGATAATGAAATCAAATTCACCCGCCCTACTGACCAGCCAAGGCACCGCTCGATGCACGGTCTCTACCGCGCCCTCGTCCACAACATGGTTGTCGGTGTCTCGACGGGGTACGAGATCAAGCAGGAATTCGTCGGCGTGGGTTACCGTGTGGCGGCACAGGGACAGCTCCTGACCTTCTCACTCGGCTATTCGCACGACATCCAGCTGATGCTCGCACCGGAGATCAAGGCTGAAGTTCCGGATGTGAAGAAGGGTGAGAACCCTGTCCTCATCCTCAAGAGCATCGACAAGCAGCTCATCGGACAGGCTGCGGCCAAGATCCGTTCACTCCGCAAGCCTGAACCTTACAAGGGCAAGGGTATCAAGTTCGTCGGCGAGCAGCTTCGCCGCAAGGCCGGTAAGACAGCCGGTGCTAAATAATAGGAGGACATAGATATGGCATTGAATAGAATTGAAAGAAGAAGAAGGATCCATTACCGCATCCGCAAGCATGTCAACGGGACTGCCGAGAGGCCAAGGATGGTTGTCTTCAGAAGCAACAAGCAGATCTACGTCCAGGTTGTGGACGATGAGAGGGGCGTGACGCTCGTGGCCGCCGCTTCCAATGACAAGATTCTTGCCGCCGAGTGCAAGGGCAAGAACGGAATCGAGGCTGCCGCAATTGTCGGAAAGGCGATCGCGGAGCGTGCCAAGGAGAAGGGGATCACCACTATCTCTTTTGACCGTGGAGGCTATCTCTATCACGGTAGAGTTAAAAGTTTGGCCGACGCTGCCCGTGAAGGTGGCCTTATTTTCTAATTGAAAGACTATGGCAAATACAAATGTTAAAAGAGTAAAGACATCTGATCTTGAATTGAAGGACAGATTGGTCGCCATCCAGAGAGTGACTAAGGTCACTAAGGGTGGTCGTCACTTCCGCTTCGCCGCGATTGTGGTTGTGGGTGACGAGAACGGCGTTGTTGGTTATGGTCTTGGAAAAGCCAATGAGGTAACTGCCGCCATCGCTAAGGGTGTCGAGGATGCCAAGAAGAATCTTGTGAAGATTCCTATCATCAACACAACCATCCCTCACGAGCAGGAATCCAAGTTCGGAGGCTCTGTCGTGTTCATGAAGCCGGCCGCCCCCGGTACCGGTGTGAAGGCCGGTGGTGCCATGCGTGCCGTCTTTGAGTCAGCCGGTGTTCAGAACGTCCTTGCAAAGTCAAAGGGCTCGTCAAACCCTCACAACCTTGTGAAGGCGACTGTCACCGCCCTTACCCAGATGAGGGATGCCTACACTGTGGCCGGTCTCCGCGGCATTCCTATGAGCAAAGTGTTTAACGGTTAGGAGGATCGCAGTTATGGCAAAACTTAAGATAACACAGGTAAGAAGCAAGAACGGAGCCACGAAGAGGCAGATAGCGAATCTGACCACCCTTGGACTCCGCAGAATGCACCAGACCGTTGAGGTCGAGAAGACTCCGGTGACAGAAGGCCAGCTCGCCAAGATCCGTCACCTTGTTGAAGTGGAAGAAATCTAATCAGGAGGACGAATAGATGAAACTGGAAAATTTGAAGCCTGCAAAAGGTTCGACTCATAACAGCAAACGTCTTGGCCGTGGTCAGGGTTCCGGTAAGGGTGGCACCTCCACCCGTGGTACCAAGGGTGCTCAGGCACGTGCCGGCTACGAACACAAAATCGGTTTCGAGGGTGGTCAGATGCCTATTCAGAGACGTGTTCCTAAGTTCGGATTCAAGAATCCGACCAGAATTGAGTACAAGGCGGTCAACGTGGCTGCCATTCAGGCTCTTTCCGAAGGTCTCGGAAAGGTTGAGATCGGCATAGAGGACATCAAGGCGGCCGGGCTCGCTGACACAAAGGAACTCGTGAAGGTTCTTGGCAACGGTGAGATCACATCGGCCGTCACTGTCACTGCGGATGCTTTCTCGGCTTCCGCTGTCTCCAAGATCGAGGCTGCCGGCGGTAAGACAATCGTAATCGGCAAATAGCGATGAAGAAGTTTATTGAGACAATAAAGAACATCTTCAAGATCGAGGAACTCCGTACGAGACTCGGCTACACGTTCCTTCTCGTCCTGATCTACAGGCTTGGTTGCTTCATCGTGCTGCCGGGAATTGACACGACTCTGCTCGCTTCCCTTCAGGACAGCACCCAGCAGGGACTCGTCGGTCTCTTGAACATGTTCTCCGGAGGTGCCTTCGGTAACGCTTCCATCTTTGCGCTGGGAGTGATGCCGTACATCTCCGCATCGATCGTGATTCAGCTACTTGGCATGTTCGTCCCTTACTTCAGGAAACTCCAGATGGAGGGTGAGAGCGGCCGCAGGAAGATGAATCAGCTCACCAGGTACCTCACCGTCCTCATTCTCTGCATTCAGGGTCCGGCCTACATCGCTTCGATCCACAGCCAGATCCCGGGTGCCGCTTTCCTTGCGGAGACCCAGCTCGGTTGGAGTCCGTTCATGTACAACCTTGTGGCCACCATCATCCTGATGTCCGGCTCGATGTTCGTCATGTGGCTCGGTGAGAGGATCACGGACAGGGGTATCGGCAACGGTATTTCCCTGATCATCATGATCGGTATCGTCGCCCGTCTGCCTTTCGCCCTCACCAGTGAGGTGGGTACCAAACTCAGCACGACGGAAGGCGGCGGTCCTATCGCCCTCATTGTCGAATTCATCATCTGGTTCCTTGTCATCGTGGCGACCATCGCCCTTGTGCAGGGTGTCAGAAAAGTCCCTGTGCAGTACGCCAAGAGAGTTGTGGGCAACAGACAGTACGGCGGTGTGCGTCAGTACATCCCTTTGAAGATCAATGCCGCGGGTGTGATGCCTATCATCTTCGCCCAGGCCTTGATGCTGTTCCCGCTCCTGTTCTCGCGTTTTGACGCGACAAGAGGTCTCGCGGCCACTTTGGGCAACTACACCGGATTCTGGTACAACCTGATCTTCGGATTCCTCGTCGTGATCTTCACGTACTTCTACACGGCCGTCACGGTAAACCCTACCATGATGGCGGAGGACATGAAGAAGAACGGCGGATTCATCCCGGGCGTGAAGCCAGGAAAGGCCACGATGAATTACCTTGACTCGATCATGTCGAAGGTGACTCTCCCTGGTTCCATATTCCTCGCCATAATCGCCATACTCCCTGCTTTTGCAAGGATCATGGGTGTTCAGGATCAGTTCGCGGGCTTCTACGGCGGTACTTCGCTGTTGATTCTTGTCGGTGTTGTCCTTGACACGCTTCGGCAGATTGAGAGTTATCTTCTGATGCGTCACTATGACGGTCTGATGAAGACCGGGCGTATCAGCGGACGTTCCGGAATGTAATTTTTGATAATCACAGGATTGATGGTTAAGCCTAAGACAGAAGAGGAAATAGAGCTGTTGCGCGAGAACGCCATACTCGTCTCCAAGACGTTGGCGGAAGTCGGAAAGGTGGTCGCCCCGGGTGTGACAACCGTGAGGTTGAATGAGGTGGCCGAGACTTTCATCCGCGACAACGGAGCCATTCCAAGTTTCCTTGGATTCGAGGGTTTTCCAGCCGCGATATGTACATCGGTCAATGATGTCGTTGTCCACGGGTTCCCGTCGGACTACGTCCTGAAGGAAGGCGACATCGTGACTGCTGACATAGGCACCCTGTACAAAGGCTATAACGGTGACTCGGCCTACACTTTCCCTGTGGGGGAAGTGGATGCCGGGACCCGGAAGCTTATGGAGGTGACCAAGGCTTCGCTCTACAAGGGCATTGAGGCTGCGGTCGCCGGCAACAGGACCGGTGACATCGGACACGCGGTGCAATCGTACGCTGAGTCATTCGGCTTCTCCGTGGTCCGTGAACTTGAAGGGCACGGGCTTGGAAAGGAGATGCACGAGGCTCCGGGCGTCCCGAACTACGGGCGTCAGGGGCATGGATGCAGGCTTGTGGATGGAATGGTCATCTGCATCGAACCAATGATCAATGCAGGGGGCAGAGGAGTGTATGTGGCCAGAAATGGCTGGGCTGTACACACATCCGACCACAGGAACGCGGCTCACTATGAGCTTACGGTTGTTGTCCGTAAAGGCAAGGCGGAGCAACTGTCAACGTTTGATTATATAGAAAGTACTGGTAAATTTTAAAGTGTTTTTTCAATGTCCAAACAAGTAGCGATAGAACAAGACGGAAAAGTGATCGAGACTCTTCCTAACGCGATGTTCAAGGTGGAGCTTGAGAACGGTCATGTCCTTCTCTGCAACATCTCCGGCAAGATGAGAATGAACTTCATCCACATCCTCCTTGGAGACAAGGTGAGGGTTGAGATTTCACCTTATGATTTGACAAAAGGAAGAATATCTTTCAGGTACAAATAAAAATAGTTCAAGATATGAAAGTCAAAACATCCATCAAGAAGCGCAGCGATGATTGCAAGATCGTCAGACGCAAAGGCCGTCTTTATGTCATCTGCAAGAAGAACCCTAAGTTCAAGATGCGTCAGGGATAACAGTAGTTGTAAAACAAATAAAGTCTAAGATAAATTATGGCAAGAATAGCCGGTGTTGATTTACCGAACAACAAAAGGGGCGAGATAGGTCTCACCTACATCTACGGTATCGGCCGCAGCTCCGCGAGAGAGATTCTCCAGAAGTGCGGAATCGATTACGACATCAAGGTCGGTGAATGGAACGACGATCAGATTGCCGCCATCCGTACTCTCATCAATGAAGAGTACAAGATCGAGGGTGAGCTTCGTTCCTCCGTCCAGATGAACATCAAACGACTGATGGATATCGGTTGCTACAGAGGCATCCGTCATCGTATCGGTCTTCCTGTGCGCGGTCAGAGCACAAAGAACAATGCCCGCACAAGAAAGGGTAAGAAGAAGACTGTCGCGAACAAGAAGAAGGCGACCAAGTAAAACCGGATGAATTATGGCAAAGAAAACAACATCATCAAAGAGAGTTGTCAAGGTTGAGGCTACGGGTCAGGCCCATATTTCATCAACCTTCAATAATGTGATCATCTCCCTGACCAACAACCAAGGTCAGGTGATCAGCTGGTCCTCAGCCGGCAAGAGCGGATTCAGGGGATCCAAGAAGAACACCCCTTACGCTGCCCAGGTCGCTGCCGAGGATGCCGCGAAGACCGCTTTCGACGCAGGTCTCCGTAAGGTGAAAGTCTTCGTCAAGGGTCCTGGCGCCGGCCGTGAGTCCGCGATCAGAACCATCAACAACGCTGGAATCGTTGTCACAGAGATTGTCGATGTGACCCCGATGCCGCACAACGGATGTAGACCAAAAGGCCGTCGTAAAGTCTAATCAATGAATTAAAACAAAATTACTATGGCAAGATATATTGGTCCAAGCACAAAGATCGCCCGCAAGTTCGGCGA
>CAVFMX010000056.1:0-9226 GCA_963623745.1 Bulleidia sp. | reverse complement strand
GTTTCGGCTTTGGAAGAGGGAGCGTAGCCGTAGCTACGTGACCGATGACAAAGATGGAAATGGCCGGAAAGGCCGTATAAGAAAAGAAAGGGATTATTTCAAAACAGCTTCTAAATAGCGCTCTCGGATCCAGATGTCCGGAAATAGGTCATAGACTTGACAGCCCCTCGGTTGCAGGTCAGCAACCCTTTGTACTGTAAGCCTTTGACTACCGAATTGACTGAACTTGCGGATGAGAGGGAATATTCCCGTACAAATGCGGATGACGTGATGTTACGGGCTTTCCTTTCTTTTGAAATGACGACGAGCGCTTGTTTTTGCTTTTCTGCCGGAATACACCACCGTATTTTTTTTCATCAAAATCTGACCGGCACTGAAGCACACCTTTCGGGAAAACTGATTATCTTTGCATGGTTTAAGCCAACAACCACATAACAACCGTGGTTCAGGCACGGGATCCGCACCCGGCCGGCATGCGGAGACGACATAGAGCTTTTGGTCCGGAAACGGACTGCGAAACATATCACATCCAACGAAATTTTAAGCTCAACAAAATGAAACACTTTTCTTTACCAAAGGACGGTGGACTGATTGAAGAGAACCTGCCGAAGAGCATTCTCCACTCCTGTGAGAAGATCACCACCGAGATTTTCAACGATGCGGCCACGGGCAGCGACCGTGTGGCGGACATCATTGTCAAGGCAATCAAGGATCATGCGAAAGCCTCGCTTCCACGCATGTTCAAACTTGGTCTGACCACAGGCAAGACTCCCGTGTCACTCTACAACAACCTCACAAGGCAGTTCAAGGAAGGCAACGTCTCCTTCGCCGATGTAGAGGTGTTCTCCATCGACGAGTACTACCCTTACGACAGAGCCTCCATCCAGAGCCGCAACCACAGGCTTCACGCCGAGTTTCTGGATCAGGTCGATGTCGGGAAGGAGAACATTCATATTCCTGACGGATCTATTCCTAAAGAGCAGATCTCCGACTACTGCGCCGAATTCGACAAGGCAGCGAGAGGTCTTGACCTTCTGGTGATCGGAGTCGGCGAGGGCGGGCAGGTCGGCTTCAACGAGGCCGGATCTTCCGAGAGGAGCCAGACCCGCACGGTTCCGCTTTCCTACCAGTCCAGAAAGAGACAGGCCCGCAATTTCAACGGCAACATGGCCGACACGCCCAGGACAGCCCTCACAATGGGCATCGGCACGATGATGAGCGCGCGCAGGATCATCCTGATGGCATGGGGCGAGGACAAGGCCGAGATAGTCAGGAAAGTCGTCGAGGGGGACATCGACCCTTCATGCCCGGCATCCTGGCTCCAGAGGCACGACAACATCTCTTTCTACACCGACGAGATGTCAGCCTCAATGCTGACCAGATCCGTCGCCCCGTGGATCGTGGGACCATGCGAATGGACTCCGAAACTCATCCGTAAGGCTGTCGTATGGCTCTGCCAGAAAGTCCGCAAGCCTATCCTCAAACTCACCCAGCAGGACTACCTTGAGAATTATCTCGGGGAACTGATCGAACTCTACGGGCCGTTTGACAAGATCAACATAGATGTCTTCAACGACTTCCAGCACACCATCTCCGGATGGCCGGGCGGAAAGCCGAACGCCGAAGACTCCACCAGACCTGTCAAATCGACCCCGTTCCCTAAGAAAGTCCTCATCTTCTCCCCTCACCCGGACGATGATGTCATCTCGATGGGCGGCACGTTCATCCGCCTTGTCCATCAGGGGCACGATGTCCACGTCGCCTACGAGACTTCAGGAGACCTTGCCGTCCACGACGACGTGGTCCTTCAGCACATGGACGCCGCCTTCCAGCTCGGTTTCGGAAACCGGTTCGACGATGTGAAGAAGATCATTGACTCCAAGAAGCCGGGCGAGCCGGAGCCTAAGGAACTTCTGGCGATAAAGGCGGCAATCCGCCGCAGCGAGGCACGCGGAGCCGACAGGAGCTTCGGCCTCAACGACAAGACCAACGTCCATTTCCTCAACCTGCCGTTCTACGAGTCGGGCGGAGTGACGAAACTGACGCGCACGCAAAAGGACCTCGACATCATCAAGGCCTTGATTGTCAAACTGCGTCCTGACCAGATCTACATGGCAGGAGACCTCGCCGACCCTCACGGAACGCACAGGGTCTGCACGGAAGCCGCGCTTGAGGCCATCGAACAGCTCAAGGAAGAAGGCAACGGCTGGTTGGACAACACCTCGATCTGGCTCTACAGAGGAGCCTGGATGGAGTGGGAACTCTGGAGGGTGGACATGGCGGTTCCGCTCAGTCCTGACGAGCTCATAGAGAAGCGTCACGCCATCTTCCGCCACCTTTCCCAAAAGGACATCGTCCCGTTCCCGGGCGATGACCCGAGAGAGTTCTGGCAGAGAGCCGAGGAACGCACGCAGAACACAGCGAGACTTTACAACGAGTTGGGAATGGCCGAGTACCAGGCAATGGAGGTTTTCCTAAGATTGAAATAGTTAAAAGAATATCATCATGAAAGTAATCATCAGAGACACGAAGAAAGAAGGCTCCCTTTGGACCGCCCGCCACATCGCAGAGGCCATAAAGGCGAAGGCCGGAAAGACAGACAAGCCTTTCGTGCTTGGCCTGCCTACGGGATCCACCCCTCTGGACACCTACGCCGAACTCGTCAGAATGTGCGCCGCCGGAGAGATCTCCTTCAGGAATGTCATCACATTCAACATGGATGAATATGTCGGAATTCCGGAAAGCCACCCTGAAAGCTACCACAGTTTCATGCACAGGAATCTGTTTGACAAGATCGACATCCCGGCCGGCAACATCCACATCCTCAACGGCAACGCCGCAGATCCTGACAAGGAGTGCGAGGACTACGAGAAGGCGATCGCCGAGGCCGGAGGAATCGATCTGTTCCTCGGAGGAGTCGGAGAGGACGGCCATCTGGCCTTCAACGAGCCGTTCTCTTCCATCAACTCAAGGACAAGAGTCGTGACCCTGACTCAGGACACCATCGAGGTCAACTCCCGATTCTTCGGCGGAGACGTGAACCTCGTGCCCAAGCGTGCGATGTCAGTGGGCGTGGCCACCGTCTGCGGAGCGAAGGAGGTTCTCATCCTCGCTTTCGGAAGCAGAAAGGCAAGAGTTGTAAGGGAGGCCGTGGAAGGCTGTGTCAGCCACTACGTCACTCTCTCCGCCCTCCAGCTCCACGAGAACGGCACCATCGTGCTTGACGAGCCGGCCGCCGGTGAACTCAAGGTCAACTCCTACCGCTATTTCAAGGCCGTCGAGGCTGCCGAGAACAAATAGTACGTGGAGGCTAATGGGTTATATTTCACTATTGTAAACACTTTCCTCCCGCCGTGCCAGACGGGAGGAAATTCATTAAACAGCAAACCATCAGCATGCTATCCTCCACAATCTGTACAATGTTTCTGACCATAGTCTGTGCTGTGGGCATAAACAGCTTCGATGCGAAACCCGGCGCCGAGCCTGTCAAAACTTCAACATCCAGTGAAAGTCCCGCCCAAGAGCGCGGAGTAAAGGAACGGTGCGAGCGTTACACAATGAAAGATCAAGGACTTGAGCGGGAGTATTACCTCTACCGTCCGGAAAGCCTTAAGGCCGGCGCGCCGCTCGTGATTGTCCTTCACGGCTACGGCGGCTCCGCCCTCAAAGGAAAAACCGAAATGATGGATGTCGCAGACAAGAACGGATTCGCAGTCTGCTATCCTCAAGGAATCAAGAATCCGAAAGGCAAAACAGGCTGGAACGTCCGGTACCCTTCACAGGAAGGGATGAAGACCGATGACGTGAAATTCATCATCGCCCTTTCAAAGGAACTGCAGAAGAAGTTTGACCTCAGCCCCGGGAACACTTTCCTTACCGGAATGTCCAATGGCGGCGACATAATCTACCTGATCGCTATGCGGGCTCCAAAAGCCTTCAAAGCGATGGCATCGATCGCCGGATTGCAGTTCAGTTGGATGGAGACGGAATATTCCTACAGACATCCGCTTCCTTTCATGGAAGTCCACGGCACTCAGGACCGGACGTCGGAGTGGTTGGGAGATCCGGAGAACAAAGGCGGATGGGGAGCTTACATCCCAGTACCCGCCGCGGTCAGCAGAATCATCGCCGTCAACGGATGCAACGAGGAATATGTCACCGAACTTCCACGCCGCGAGGGCCGCAACCAAGTCACCCTGTACCAGTTCAAGGCCGGCAAACCGGCGGTGAAAGGCGGCAGGCCGACCGAAGTCTGGCTCTACAAAGTCGAGGGCGGAGGCCATTCCTGGTCCGACAAGGACATGGACACCTGCTCCGAAATCTGGCGTTTCTTCTCCCAATGGATCGACTAGACGCGCGCAGATGAGAAACACCCAGCGATAATCTTTGTAAATGTGAGGTGAAAAGGCTAACTTTGCCGTACAAACCTTGGCAGAGTGAACCACTCTGCAAATCTAAGGTTTGCGACAGTCTTAAACAGAACTTGCAACGATGTCCGATTACCGCATTTTCGTGGAGAAACACCCGGAGTTCCAAGTGGAGGCGAAGAGCCTTCTTGGAGAACTCAACGAGAATCTGCAGCTGGAGCTGAAAACGCTTCGGCTGCTTAATGTTTATGACCTTTTCGGATTCACGCCGGAACTTCTGGAGAAGAGCCGTTACAGCGTCTTCGGAGAGATAGTGACAGACTCTGTGACAGACTCTGTTGATCTTGAGGGAGCGAAGTACATCGCGGTCGAGTACCTGCCCGGCCAGTTCGACCAGAGGGCAGCCTCGGCTGTGGACTGCGTGCATCTGATCGAGCCGTCGGCAAAGATCAGCATCAAGAGTTCCAAACTCCTGATCGTTGACCCGGACGCTTCCGAAGAGACGATCGAGAAGATCCGCCACTACTGCATAAATCCGGTTGAGTCCCGCACGAAAGACCTTGGCAAACTCGCAGACACGGAGCACGCCGCAGTCAAGCCTGTTCCGGTTCTGGAGGGATTCCGGAACATGGGCGGAGACGAGCTGAAGGCCTATTGCAGAAAGACGGGGCTGGCGATGAACGCCGATGACCTCGCCGAAGTTGTCAGGTACTTCACAGGGGAAGGCAGGGATCCGAACGAGACCGAACTCAGGATTCTGGACACCTACTGGAGCGACCATTGCCGCCACACCACCTTCACAACGGAACTGGAAAGTATCGACGTGGAGGACTCCTTCATCAAGGAAGACATCGACGGCACGATCAGCCTGTACCTGAAGATGCGCTCGGAGACAGGCCGTGAGAAGAATGGGCTGAACCTGATGGACATGGCCACGATCGGAGCGAGATACCTCAGGAAGAACGGACTTCTGGAAGACATGGAGGCCAGCGAGGAGAATAACGCATGCAGCGTGTTCATTGACGTGGATGTTGACGGGCAGACTGAAAGATGGCTGCTGATGTTCAAGAACGAGACCCACAACCACCCGACGGAGATCGAGCCGTTCGGAGGAGCCGCCACCTGTCTCGGAGGAGCCATCAGGGATCCGCTTTCCGGCCGCTCTTACGTCTATCAGGCTATGCGCGTCACCGGAGCTGGAGACATCTACAAACCTGTCGGCGAGACACTTCCGGGCAAACTGCCGCAGAAGGTCATCACCAGGAAAGCCGCCCATGGATATTCCTCCTACGGCAACCAGATCGGTCTGGCGACGACCCACGTCCGCGAGATCTATCATGAAGGCTACACCGCCAAGAGGATGGAGGTCGGAGCCGTGGTGGGAGCCGTGAAGGCCGGGGATGTGAGAAGGGAAAGTCCGAAGGCCGGGGATGTCGTGCTGATGATCGGAGGACGGACCGGCCGTGACGGCATCGGAGGAGCCACCGGCTCGTCAAAGGAACACACGGAGGAGTCTCTGGAGACTTGCGGAAGCGAGGTTCAGAAGGGTAACGCTCCGGAGGAAAGGAAGCTGGAAAGGCTTTTCAGAAGGCCGGAGGTCACTCGGCTGATAAAGAAATCGAATGACTTCGGGGCGGGCGGAGTGAGCGTCGCCATCGGTGAGCTTGCCGACGGGCTGGACATCTACCTTGACCGCATCCCTGTCAAATACAGCGGAATGAACTCCACCGAGCTGGCGATCAGCGAGTCCCAGGAACGCATGGCGGTTGTTGTCGAGGCCGGGGACGAGGAAGAGTTCAAGGCTCTCTGCCACAGCGAGAACATCGAGGTGACGCACGTCGCCGAGGTCACAGACACGGCCAGAATGAGGATGTTCTACGGGGACAAGGTGGTCGTGGATCTCAGCCGGGCGTTCATCGACAGTGCCGGAGCCAGGCATTGGTCAAAGGCCACGGTCGGAGCGGTCGAGGACAGGGATCCGTTCTTCCGCGATGTTCCGGGCAAGAATCTGAAAGAGAGACTGTTCGCCAACCTGCAGGATCCGAACGTGACCTGCCAGAAAGGCCTTATTGAGATGTTCGACTCGACCATCGGGCGCTCGACCGTGCTGATGCCGTTCGGAGGCGAGCTACAGACAACAGAGACTCAGGTCTCTGTGCAGAAACTTCCAGTCAAAGGCTACACGGACACAGCCAGCATGATGGCGTTCGGCTTCAACCCGGACCTCTGCGAATGGAGCCCGTACCACGGTGCGGCATATTCTTTCATAGAGGCTTGCGCCAAGGTTGTGGCGGCGGGCGGCCATTGGGAGACGATGAGATTCTCCTGTCAGGAATATTTCGAGAAGATGACCTCCGACCCTAAGGTGTGGGGCAAACCGACGGCGGCTCTGCTCGGCGCGCTGAAGATGCAGAAAGAACTCGGTCTGGCTTCCATCGGAGGCAAGGATTCGATGAGCGGATCCTTCGAGACAGAAAACGGGATCATCCACGTTCCGCCGACCCTTATCGCATTCGGCATCACTCCGGTAAAGGCGGACAAGGTCATCTCTCCGGAACTCAAATGGGAGGGTGACCGTCTCTATCTCGTGAAGCATACTCCGCTCGCGAACAGGATGCCTGACACTGAGCAGCTCAAGAGGAACTGGAATCACGTTCAGGAAAAGATAGAGGACGGGACGATCGTGGCCGGCTGGGCCGTTGGATTCGGCGGAGTCGCCGAGGCTCTCTGCAAGATGAGTTTCGGCAACGCATTCGGATTCGACGTGAACCTTCCGGAGGACGACCTGTTCAATCTGGGCTACGGGACGATCGTGGTGGAGACCGACGGCAGCGCGCTCAACTTCGAGAATGCGGTCGAGATCGGCACCGTAACTTCCGGCGAAGACGGCAATGTGCGGGTGAACGGCACGAAGCTGTCCATCTTCGAGATGATGGATTTCAACGCCTCGCTCTTCGAGAAGGTCTATCCGGCGGTCAGCAAGCCAGACTTCAAGAGGCCGCTGCCTAAGGGGATGGAGGATGTGAAGCCGTTCAAGGCGAAGAAGGCGGATCTTGAATATAAGGGTCCGAAGGTTGACAAGGTCACCGCTTACCTTCCGGTCTTCCCCGGTACGAACTGCGACTACGACTCGGCCAAGGCATTCCGCAAGGCCGGCGCGGAGATCCGCACCTCCGTGTTCCGCAACCTTTCGGACAAGGATGTGTTCGAGTCCATCGCCGAGATGAAGAGAAACATCGATGAGTGCCAGATTCTGATGCTCAGCGGCGGTTTCTCTGCCGGTGACGAGCCGGACGGAAGCGGCAAGTTCATCGCCAATGTACTGAACAACAAGGACATCGCGGAGGCGATTGAAAGATTGCTTTCCCGTGGCGGTCTGATTCTGGGAATATGCAACGGATTCCAGGCTCTTGTGAAGTCGGGTCTGCTGCCTTACGGGGAACTCGGGAAGGTGACCAAGGACTCCCCTACCCTGTTCCGCAACGACATCAACAGGCACATCTCGCAGATGGTGACGACTCGTGTGGCATCCACCAACTCCCCTTGGCTCAAGGGGATGACGATCGGGGATGAATATGCTATCCCGGTCAGCCACGGCGAGGGCAAGTTTGTGGTGAGCGAGGAGCTGGCACGCGAGTTGTTCGCCAACGGTCAGGTGGCGTTCCAATACGTTGATCCGCTGACGGACGAACCGACTATGGAGTCGCCTTACAATCCTAACGGGTCGTACTACGCCATCGAAGGGATCATCAGCCGCAACGGTCAGATTCTCGGAAAGATGGGTCACAGCGAGAGGTACGAGAAGAACCTTTTGAAGAACATCGAGGCCGACCTTGAGCAGCCGCTGTTCGAGAACGCCGTCAGGTATTTTATAGGGTAGATGGAAAAAAGGAATATAATCCACGATGGGGTGTCCATCAAGATCTTTGAGACGGATGATCCGGAAAAGGTGATCATTCATTTCACGGATGAGATCACGGCATTCAACAAGATCAAGAAGGCTGTGATCAAGGGCAAGGGCGTTTACTGCAACGGAATTTCGAGCGAGATTTCACGGCTGCTGCAACAGGGCGGAGTGCCGACTCATTTCATTGAGCAGATTTCCGACACGGAGCAGCTTTGCTGGAAATCCGAGGTGATCCCGATGGAGGTGATCGTGCGGAATGTGATCGCGGGATCGATGGCCCAGAGGTTGGGACTGGAGGAAGGCATCGTGCCGAAGGAGCCGGTCTATGACCTCTGCTACAAATCGGACATCCTCTGCGACCCGATCATCAACGATTACCACGCCGTGGCTCTCGGCCTTGTCACCAAGGAAGAGCTTGAGCGGATATATTCATTGACGAAGCAGGTCAACGGCATCCTGACGCCGGTGTTCAAGGAGATCGGCATCACGCTGGTGGACTTCAAGATCGAGTTCGGGCATCTGTCGGACGGGCGGCTCGTGATGAGCGACGACATCACTCCGGACAGCGCCCGCTTCTGGGACATCGCCACCGGCGAGAGATTGGACAAAGACCGCTTCCGCAGGGACAACGGGCACGTGGGAGACGCCTACAAGACCGTGTTCGAAAGGCTGACCGGCAAAAAAGCCTGACCGGGAATCGGACGGCTACAGTGGAACGACATAATCACCATTGAATATGAGACCTTTATTTCTGACAAATACTCTTACACACAAGAAGGAGCTTTTCACGCCCATCCAACCGGGACACGTGGGCATGTATGTCTGCGGGCCGACTGTTTACGGAGAGGCGCATCTCGGACACGCCCGCCCTGGCGTGACTTATGACGTGCTTTTCAGACTGCTCAGGCATCTGGGCTACAAGGTGCGCTATGTGCGCAACATCACCGATGTG
>CAVFMX010000055.1:0-24992 GCA_963623745.1 Bulleidia sp. | reverse complement strand
AGAAACAGACGAACATCCACACGAACTACCCTCGGATGCTTTCGGGGGCGGTTCAGGGACGGTTGCTGACTATGCTTGCGGAGATCTCCGGGGCGAGACGCATCCTTGAGATCGGCACATTCACCGGGTACTCGGCGACCTGTCTGGCCTACGGGCTTCCGGAAGACGGTCACATCGACACGCTGGAGATCAACGACGAACTGGAGGATCTTATCCGGGAAGGCTGGTCACGCGCCGGAGTGGCGGACAGGATCACCCTCCGCATCGGAGATGCATGCGAGACACTCGCCTTGTTGAAAGGCCCTTACGATCTAGTCTATATGGATGCCAACAAGCGGGAATATGTCACCTACTACAATCTGGTCTTCGATCTGGTCCGTCCCGGCGGCCTCATCATCGCCGACGACGTGCTTTGGGACGGGAAACCATGGCAGGATCCCGTCCCGAAAGACAAACAGACTCAAGGCATAGCAGCCTTCAACGAACTCGTCGTCTCCGACCGGAGAGTCGAGTCCGTCCTTCTCCCCGTCCGCGACGGACTCAACATAATCCGTAAATTATAAGAACTACCTCACGCCGAAAGCGAAGACGCAATGGCTGGCATAGGTCTCTCCCGGGCGAAGAACCGCTGACGGCCAGTCCGGCTTGTTAGGAGTGTCAGGGTACTTCTGGGACTCAAGGCAGATGGCGGTACGGTGACCGTAAACCACGCCTTTCTTACCTGTAACCGTGCCGTCAAGGAAGTTGCCGGCATAGATCTGGACACCCGGCTCGCTGGTGTATTCCTTAAGCACGATGCCTGTCTCCGGGCAATAGACCTCGGCGGCAAGCACGGTGTCATCGCCTTTGGAGTCGAGAACCCAGTTGTGGTCGAAGCCCTTGCCGTTACGCACCTGTTCATCGTCAGAGTCGATGTCTTCGCCGATCAGCTTCATCTTTCTGAAATCAAACGGAGTACCCTCAACGGAAGCGATCTCTCCTGTGGTCATGAATGTGGAATCCACCGGAGTGTAGTACGAGGCGTTGATGTACAGCGAATCGGCCGTGATCTGATGGCCTGCGGGATCTCCGGACAGATTGAAGTAGGAGTGGTTGGTCAGATTGATGACAGTCGGAGCGTCCGTCGTGGCGGAGTACCTGATGTCGATGGCGTTGTCCTCGGTAAGGGAGAACGTCACGAACGCCGTCACATTGCCCGGGAAGTTCGCATCCCCGTCGGGAGAGTCGATCTTCAGCCGAAGGTGCGACGCGTCATGTTCAACTACATCATAGACCTTGTACTGCCACCCGTCCGGTCCACCGTGCAGACAATGCCCATAGTTGTTCTGAGGAAGCTGATACTCAATTCCGTCCAAGGAGAACCTGCCACCATTGATGCGGTTGGCGTAGCGTCCGATGGAGGCACCGAAATCCGTCTGGTTGTTTTCCGGGAAATAGTCCGAGACCTTGTCGAAGCCGAGAACGACATCCTTGTAGTCCCCGTTCCTGTCCGGAACCATCACTGACACGATCCTGCCACCGAAATTGGTGATGCAGACCTCCATCCCTGACTTGTTGGTCAGCGTGTAGAGGGAGGTTCTGGCGCCATCGCGCTCCGTCTCGAAATTCTTAGGGTCAAGTCCCGACTTTGTGAGGGACGGACTCTGGGCGCAACCGATGACAGATGCGGCTGCGGCGAAAAAGGCAAAAATTCTTTTCATGATGTATTGTGAATATATTAACCTACAATCGAACCATTGTCAAGAGCCTCCGCAGGAGTGACGAACCTCATCCTGCCGTCACCCTGCTTCGCCATAAGGATCATTCCCCGGGACTCTATGCCACGGATCGTCCTCGGCTGAAGGTTGGCAAGGATGCAGATCTGTCTGCCCACCATGTCCTCCGGAGAGTAGTACTCGGCTATACCCGAAACGACCGTTCTCTTGTCGATGCCGGTGTCAATGCTGAGTTTCAGCAGCTTGTCAGTCTTAGGCACACGCTCGGCGGCAAGCACTGTGGCGGTGCGGATGTCCATCCTTTCAAAGTCCCCGAAAGTGCATTCCTCCTTCTGAGGAGCCACTTTCTTCGCGGCCTCGGCTTTCTCGGCGGCCTCCCTCTCGGCGCGGATGGCGGCAAGACGGGCAAGCTGGGCATCGATGGCATCGTCCTCGATCTTCGCAAAGAGCAACTCGGCGGCACCTATCCCATGTCCCGCAGGAAGGATATTCTCATTGCCAAGAACATCCCACTCAAGACACACGCACTTGCCGATGCCCGGACAAGCCGAGCCATTCTCCGGATCAGCAGCGACGGATGAAACGGTGTGCAGAGCGGCGCACTCGCCTTCCTTATAGGTGTTGACTGTCTCCTGCTCACCCTTACGGTGATCAATTCCCGCACAAAGGCATACCCCGAGCATCTTGCGGAGCCTTTCAGCCGCGAACGGAGTGAACGGCTCGAACGCTATGGCAAGGTCGGCGCAGATCTGGAGGCTGACGTTGAGGATGGTGGCGCAACGCTCCATGTCCGTCTTGGCAACCTTCCAAGGCTCCGTGTCGGAGATGTACTTGTTGCCCACGCGCGCGATCGACATCGCATCCTTCAGAGCCTCGCGGAAATGATAGCCCTCGATGTTCCTCTCCAGCGAAGCCTTGAGCGCAGGAATCTCCGCAAGGGCGGCCCGGTCAACTTCCTGAAGCTCTCCGCAAGCTGGAACCTTACCCTCGAAATACTTGTGGGTCAGCACGACAGCGCGGTTCACAAAATTCCCGAATATGGCGACCAGCTCGCTGTTGTTGCGTGTCTGGAAATCCTTCCAGCTGAAGTCATTGTCCTTGGTCTCCGGAGCGTTGGCGGTGAGGACGTACCTCATGACATCCTGCTTGCCCGGAAACTGCTCCAGATACTCGTGAGCCCAGACGGCCCAGTTGCGGGATGTGGAGATCTTGTCACCCTCAAGGTTCAGGAACTCGTTCGCCGGCACGTTGTCAGGCAGGATGTAGCCGTCGCCGTAGGCCTTGAGCATAGAAGGGAACACGATGCAGTGGAAGACGATGTTGTCCTTGCCGATGAAGTGGACAAGGCGGGTGTCCCCGCTCTTCCACCATTTCTCCCACGACTGCGGAAGAAGCTCCTGAGTGTTGGAGATGTACCCGATCGGAGCGTCGAACCAGACATAGAGGACCTTGCCCTCGGCTCCCTCGACAGGCACAGGTACGCCCCAGTCAAGGTCACGGCTCACGGCACGCGGCTGCAAGCCGCCGTCGATCCAGCTCTTGCACTGACCATAGACATTGCTCCTCCATTCCTTGTGCTGATCAAGAATCCATTCACGGAGCCAAGGCTCGTACTGATCCAGAGGAAGGTACCAGTGAGTGGTCTTCTTCTTCACCGGATCAGCCCCGCTGAGTTTGGACTTCGGGTTGATGAGCTCCTCCGGGCTCAACGTGCTTCCGCACTTCTCGCACTGGTCACCGTACGCACCCTCGGCTCCGCACTTGGGACATGTGCCCACGATGTAACGGTCGGCGAGGAACTGCCCTGCCTCTGGGTCATAGTACTGCTCGGATTCCTTTGTGATGAACTTGCCCTCATCGTACAGTTTGCGGAAGAACTCGGAAGCATTCTTCCCGTGAACCTCGGACGAAGTGCGTCCATAGATGTCGAAGTTTATTCCAAGGCCTGTGAATGAGTCCTTGATGATCTTGTGGTAGCGGTCCACGATGTCCTGCGGGGTACAGCCCTCCTTGCGGGCCTTGATGGTGATCGGGACTCCGTGTTCGTCGCTCCCGCAGACATAAAGCACATCCTCCCCTCTCATCCTGAGGTACCTGACATAGATGTCCGCCGGCACATACACCCCGGCCAGATGCCCGATGTGAACCGGTCCGTTGGCATAAGGCAACGCGCAGGTCACAAGTGTTCTCTTGAATTTACCTTCCATATTCATGAATGTTATTTTTCTCTTCCCAATCTCACTTTCACGGCCTTTAGAGCCTTCTGCACCTTGAGCATCTCCTGCATTATCCCAAGGGCAAGATCGCCGCCCGACGCAGTCTGCGCCTCACGGAGCCTGTCCTTGAGCTCGCTGTCCCTGTTCTCCAGACGGCACTGCTGGAAGACCAGAATCGCCTTCGGCACATAGAGCGTCAGCCACGAGCCTTTGGACATCATCGACTGGCGCAGATTCCTGACCGAGAGCTCGTACCTCTCGTCGGTGGAAAGCTGGGCCGCCACATAGGCCACGTCCCTGTCCTCCCCATCCATCAGACGCTTGACGATCTCCTCCTGAGAGTAGCCGTCGTAGTAATCTTTAGCATAAGAGTCGTAGGTCTTCCTATAGACAGGGTTGACAAAGCTTGCCTTGTCCCCTTCCAAGGCCTGGTCGATGAAATCGAAGACCGTCTGGACATCCTCGTCCGATCCGGTGTAGAAATCCGAATCACTCTGGAACTCCAGATTCGTTGTGCCGTAGGTGAGGATGAAGTTAAGCAGATCGCGCTCGGCGGTGGCCATGATGCGGTTCTCGACAAGAGCGTCGAGACCTGTGCGCCGGACAGGGCGTGACGCTTCGGCAGTTCCGGCGGCTTCGGCGGTGGTTGAGTCTGTCGAATCCGCCGAATCCATCGTCGATTCCCGATTCCGCAGCCTCTCCCGCTCACGGTCCGCAGCCTTCTTCTCCTCGATCAGCCTTCTGGAACGGGTCGCACCGATCCTTTCGTCCAGAATGTCCCTGCGGATCTCGAACTTGTCACTCAGAAAATCCACATAGACCGACCTCTTGACCGCATCAGGAATGTCCGCGACCGTGTCGGCGATGTCGTTGATCACCTCCGCCCGCTTCAGCGGATCCCTGTACGTGTCCTTCATCAGCAGCGAAGCCTTGAAATCCACAAAATCCATCTCCGCCCCGGCAAGGAACTCCTCGACCTCGGCAAGAGTGTGCTTTCTGGAATATGAATCCGGATCATCCCCGTCCGGGATCAGCACGACCTTCACGTTCATCCCCTCGCGCAGGAACATGTCAATGCCCCTCAACGCGGCATGCACACCGGCGGAGTCCCCGTCGTACATGATCGTGACATTCTGCGTGAATCTCTTGATGAGACCTATCTGGCCTTCGGTAAGCGCCGTGCCGCTGGATGCCACCACATTTGTGATTCCGAGCTGGTGCATCGAGAGCACATCCAGATAGCCCTCGACCAGATAGCACTTGTCCCTGCGGGCCATCTCGTTCTTGGCGAACCAGATGCCGTAGAGGGATCTGTTCTTGACGTAGATGTCCGACTCCTTGGAGTTGACGTATTTCGCGTAAGGCTTTCCGGCCTCCTTGGACTTCAATGTCCTCGCACCGAACGCTATGACCCTTCCGCTCACCGAATGGATCGGAAAGACCACGCGGTCGTAGAACCTGTCGTGCAGACTGTCCCCCGAATCGTAGGCGGCGCACAGACCTGTCTCAAGGAGATACTCGTCCTTGTACCCGGCAGCCTTTGCCGCATCCGTGAAGGCATGACGGCTTGATGGAGCCCATCCGAGACCGTATTTCTCAATGGTGGAGTCCTCCAGACCGCGGGAATGGAAATATTCAAGTCCCACGGCCCGCCCCTCGTCGGTGCGGAGCTGCTCCCTGAAGAAATTTCCGGCATATTCGGAGACCAACAGAAGGCTTTCGTTACGCTGACGGTTCGCTATGTCCTCCGCGGTCTCCTCTTTCTCAACCACTTCGATGTTGTACTTCTTGGCGAGGTACCGCAGAGCCTCCGCATAGGACAGATGCTCGTAGTCCATGACGAATCCGACAGCGGAACCGCCCTTGTGGCAACCGAAGCAGTAGTACTGACCTTTTGACGGGATGACGTGGAATGACGGGGTCTTCTCGCCATGGAACGGACAACAGGCCCAAAGGTCGGCCCCGCGCCTCCGGAGAGTCACGAAGTCGCCTATCACCTCCTCGATCCGGGCGGTGTCAAGGATCTTCTGTACCGTTTCCTGCGGGATCATCCCTTATCATTCTTATTCATCCACTTTCGTGTAGCTCACTTCCTTGGCATCGTCAAGTCCCGAAGTCTCCACCGCGTTCTGGTCCGGCTGCGGCTCCGCAGCCGTGTTGAAACGGATCTCATAAGCTTCCCTGGCCTTGCGGATCCGCCACGAGGAGATCAGCTCTGAAACTCCGTACAGGATCAGGAAACCTCCGGCGCAGATGCTCATGACCCTCTCGCCGAACGGGTTGAAGAGCAGGAACGCTCCACCGATCACGGCACAGATGGACAGGATCAAGGTCGGGAATCCGATTCCCAGCAGGGAAAGAGTTCCGGCCAGAGCCAAAAGCTGGAGACCGCCGAACAGGATCAGCACGATTCCGATCAATGTGACGATGAAGCCCGCCACCCAGACAGGGTTCATGTACAGCAGCAGACCGATCACGACATCCACAACAGCGTTCACGGTCATCAGCGGAAGCGTCCCCTCCTTCCTGCCGCGGATGACACCGTAGAGCAGCGAGACGACTCCCGAGGCGCAAAGGAAAGCGGCGATGACCTTCACGACCGTCACCGAAGCCTCGTTGTCAAAAACCATGACCAGACCTATGCCGGTGGCGGCCAGCGCCCTCAGGATGCTGCTGAACGAAGTTTTGTAGCCAAATGTGAACATAGACATATTCATTTATGATGCAATCCACAAATTTAAGTAAAAAATGCTATATTCGTGTCTATGTTTTTCGACACGCACAATCATAGCCAATTCTCATTCGACGGCAAGGGAACAACCATTGAGAGAAGCGCCGCTGCGGCGGCAAAAAAAGGTTTCGGGGGAATATGTTTCACCGACCACTGTGATTTCCATGTCCCGAAGATGAAGGAGGATTTCGAGCCTATTGTCAGCGAGGTCTTCGACGTGGACGCGCAGCAGGCCGAGGCCGACAGGGTGAACGGACTCATCGCAGACGGGGCGTTCGGGAAGGACACCCTGCGTAAGTTCAGGATATTCAAAGGAATAGAGTTGGGTCTCGGAGAAAGGAACCACGACCTGACAAGGGAACTTCTCTCGAAGTACAGGTTCGACCAGATCATCGCCTCGGTCCACTATCTGGAGGAGACTGATCCTTATTTCGGGGCGTACTACAAAGGAAAAAACTGGAAGGAGGCCTACGGCCGCTACCTTGAGACCCTCCTGAGAGAGATGAGGTGGCTCGGGGATTTCGACATCATGGGACACTTCGACTATGTCGCCCGCTATGCTCCCTACCCCAAGGAGAGTGTGCTGTACAGGGATTTCCCGGGGTTGTTCGACGAGATCTTCAAGTACCTGATAGAGAACGGCAAAGGACTGGAAGTCAACACGAAAAGCTACCGAACCTACGGGCTTCGCACTCCGCAGCTTGACAGGGACATCCTGATCCGGTACATGGAATTGGGAGGTGAAATCATCTGTCTGGGTTCCGACTCGCACACGCCTGAACAGGTCGGAGACAGGTTCGACTACTTCGCGCAGTACATCAAGATGTTCGGATTCAGACGGCTCGGCCACTTCGAAGGCCGCCGGCTGAAGATGGTGACCATCTAAGAAGCGATCTCACAGAGGAACTTGATCCTTACAAGACGGATCTCCAGCTCCTCGCAGTCGGTGCCAAGCGCCTTGAGAGCCTCCTCCACGGAGTCCGATGTGGCCTCGCTCCTGAAATACTCATAGATCTCATCCACCGCATCATCATCGATTGTCTGAGTGATGTAGTAGTTCAGATCAAGTTTTGTTCCGGAAGACACGATCCCCTCGATCTCCCCCACCAGTTCGTCCAGTTCAAGTCCCCTCGCCTCAGCGATGTCCTCCAGCGACATCCGCCTGTCCACGCTCTGGATGATGAAAATCTTGTCGGCGCTCTTGGTAGGAGCCGATTTGACAACGAAATCCTCGGGGCGGACGATGTCATTATCTTCGACGTACCTGCGGATCAGGTCTATGAACTCCTTGCCGTACTTTCTGGCCTTTCCCTCGCCGACACCCTGACAGTTGTGGAGTTCATCGTAGGTGACCGGGTAGAGGATGGACATGTCCTCAAGCGCAGGATCCCCGAAGATGATCCAAGGCTGGAGTTTCATCCTCCGCGACATGTCCTTCCTGAGGTTCTTCAGCATGGACAGCAGCGCCGCATCGCCTCCGCCACCTTTCATCGCCGGAGACGGAGCGTCCTCGTCATCCTCATCGCCGGCCTCCTTCCCTTTGAAGATTCTGTCTTCCACAAGACGCACCGTACGTGGGTTTCTGTAAAAATCCTCGCCCTCCGCCGTGACATAGATCAGGCCGTAAGTCTCTATCTCCTTCTCAAGGAGGTGCAGGACGAGTCCCTGATGGATGACCGCACACCAGAATCCAACACCATGTCCGCTTCCCGCTCCGAACAGCGGAAGCGTGTCGTGACGGTAGGATTTGATCAGCGCATTGGTCTGCCCGGCAAGGACAGAGGCAAGGTGCTCGATCTTGAAATGCTCCGGAAGCGACTTTATCAACCTTATCACCAGACACATCTCCCCGCGTCCGTCGAATGTTGCCTTCGGATTGACGCAGTTGTCGCAAAGACCGCAGTTGTCCTTCGGATAATGCTCTCCGAAATAGTTCAGCAGCATCCTCCTGCGGCAAATGCTCGACTCCGCGTAGGCCACGGTGTCCATGAGCAGCTGCCGGCCGATCTCCTGCTCGGAGACAGGCTTGCCCTGCATGAACTTCTCAAGCTTGCGGATGTCCTTGTAGCTGTAGTAGGTGACACATTCCGCGTTCTGTCCGTCCCTGCCGGCGCGGCCGGTCTCCTGATAGTAGCCCTCGATGCTCTTGGGAATGTCGTAGTGGATGACAAACCGCACATCCGGCTTGTCGATCCCCATCCCGAATGCGATCGTCGCCACGATCACATCCACATCCTCCATCAGGAACCTGTCTTGATTCTCCGCGCGTGTCTTCGCGTCCAGCCCGGCATGGTAAGGGAGCGCCCGGATCCCGTTTATCTCCAGCAGGGCGGCGATCTCCTCGACCTTCTTGCGGCTGAGGCAGTAGATGATTCCGGACTTTCCGGACCGCTGCTTGATGTAGCGGATCATGTCCTTGTCCGGGTCGACCTTGTCCCGGACTTCATAGTAAAGATTAGGCCGGTTGAAGGATGACTTGAAGACGGTGGCATCCTGAATCCCCAGATTCTTCTGGATGTCATTCTGGACCTTCGGAGTGGCTGTGGCGGTCAGGGCGATGATCGGAGCTCGGCCTATTGTCCGGATCATGTCCCTGATCCGGCGGTACTCCGGTCTGAAATCATGCCCCCATTCGGAGATGCAATGAGCCTCGTCAACGGCGTAGAAAGAGATGTTCACCTCGCGGAGAAGTTCCACATTCTCATCCTTATTCAACGATTCCGGAGCGACATAGAGAAGTTTGGTCACGCCTGAGAGCACATCCTCGCGGACTGTCTGGATCTGCGCCCGGTTCAGCGAAGAATTCAGAAAATGCGCGACTCCGTTCCGCTCCTCCACGAACCCCCGGATCACATCCACCTGATTCTTCATCAGGGCGATCAGAGGGGAGATCACGATGGCGGTGCCGGGCATCACCAAGGCCGGCAGCTGGAAACACAGGGATTTTCCACCGCCGGTAGGCATGAGGACAAACGTGTCCTTGCCCTCCAGAAGATTCCCGATGATCTTCTCCTGATCCCCTTTGAAGGAATCGAATCCGAAGAACTCTTTCAGTTTGGAATTCAGCGATGACGAGTCAATCCCCATAGAATTTCCCTAATTGTTTTTAAAAATAGTGATTCTTTTCGGGATAAACAAGCATTTTGACCCTTTATAAGGAATAAAGTCAATTATTTTTGCGATATTTGCAGAATCTTTGGGAACTTATGCCCAAAAACAGAGACTGACAACTTATAAAAAATTAATAGTATGAAGACAATCAAAATGTTTGCTGTGGCGGTGATGGTTCTTTCAGCCGCGGCCTGCAGCTCAAACAAGGTTGACGGCAAGGTTGACGGAGCGGACAGCACGGCAGTGGCCGCCGCGCCTCAGAAACCGGTGAATGCAAAGGATCTCCTTCCTTCAAAAGCCACCGTTGACTCTGTAAGCTACCTTCTTGGCATCCAGCTGGGATCCATGATCAAGGGCTACAACATGGGCGAACTCAACTTCAACATGATCAAGAAGGGAGCCGCCGACTTCGTGGCTTCCAAGGGCAACCCGCGCGACGAGGATTTCACCAAGCAGTTCAAGGTCAACCCTCAGGAGATGAACCGCATCATGAACGATTTCATCCAGAGCAGGTCCGAATATGTCGGAGCGGTCAACAGGGAGAAGGAGAAGAAGTTCTTCGACGCCAACCGCGGGAAGGCCGGAGTGCAGGAGACGGAATCAGGTCTCCAGTACATCATCGCCGAGGCCGGAAGCGAGGTCAAGCCAACCTCCGACAAGGACACGGTTTACGTTCACTACAAGCTCTCCCTCACCGACGGCACGGTCATCGAGGAGGTCAAGGACGATCAGGACGCTGTCATGCTCACCCTCAACAGGGTCATCCCTGGCTGGACAGAAGGTCTCCAGCTTCTCGGTGAAGGCGGAAAGGCCACTCTTTACGTTCCTTCGGAGCTTGGCTACGGAGAGCGCGGAAGCAACAACATCGAGCCTCACTCAACCCTCGTGTTCGACATCCAGCTTGATTCCGTCAAGCACTATGTCGCTCCGGCGGAGCAATAACCGCTCAGGCCAACCGGAACAGAGCCTGCTTCGCGTCATCGGCGCCAAGCAGGTTTTTTTATGGAAACCGAAAACATCAGAAAAATATGGCAAATTTGGAAATAGAAGGGCGCATCAGGCAGAAACTCGCGAAACTGAACGGACAAGGCGTGAAAGGATCGTGGACAAGGCAGGATTTTGTCCTTGAGTACCAAGACGGGAACTACCCTGCGGAGGTGTGCTTCACGGCATTCGGCAACGACAAGGTGGCGGATCTGGACAAGTATCAGGTCGGGGATCAGGTAAGGGTCGCGTTCAACCTCCGGGCCAGAGAGTACAACGGACGCTGGTACAACGACGTGCGTGTCTGGAGAATCTCTCCGGCAGGACAGCAGGAACAGACCCGGCAGGGAAGCGGTCCGGCTCCGCGGAACCCGGAACCTCAACAGACCTACGGTGTCCGGCCTCAGGCGGCTCCGGATCCGACAATCGATGATCTACCGGCAGAAGATCCGAGCAACGATCTTCCTTTTTAAGTTTTACAGCTTCTGAACCTGTCCGAACATGCAGGACAAAGAGGCTCTACAGGATCAGTGGCCGGAAACGTCGATCCACCGGATGTCAGGATCACGCCGCCACCAGGTCATCTGTTTCTTGGCATAATGACGAGTGTTCCTCTGGACGAGACGCACAGCCTCCTCCAGAGGAATTTTTCCGTCAAGATGTTCAAAGATCTCCCTGTAGCCGACGGTCTGCAAAGCTTGGCACTTCCGGTACGGCAGCAGCGAGCGGACCTCATCGACGAGGCCGCAGTCAATCATATTCAGGACCCTCCTGTCTATCCGGGAATATAATTCCTCACGATCCCGGGCAAGTCCGATCTTCTCTATCTCAAAAGAACGCTTCCGCCGGCTCCATGTCTTGAACGAAGAGAGCGGCCTGCCCGAGACAAGGCAGACCTCCAGCGCACGGATCACCCTTTGGCTGTTGCGCGTGTCGATCCGCGAATATGTCAGCGGATCTTTCGATTTCAGCTCCTCTGCAAGAGACTCGACACCATCTGACTCAAGCCTTTCCCACAATTCCGCCCGCAGAGCCGGATCCCCGTCCGGAAGACTGTCAAGGCCATTGCACACGGCATCAATGTAGAACATCGATCCACCGGTCATCACAAGGGTCTCATGTCCCTCCTCGAACAGCCTTTCAATCAAGGCTATCGCCTCCGACTCGTAATCACCGGCCGTGTAGACCCGCGTCACAGGAACGGTCCGGATGAAATAATGCCTCACGGCGGCAAGCTGCGAGGCATTCGGGACGGCAGTCCCTATCGACATGTTCATAAAGATCTGACGGGAATCGCAGGAGATCACCGGAGACCCATATTCCAAAGCCTTCGAGACGCTGAAGTCAGTCTTGCCGACAGCGGTAGGTCCAAGGATTATGAGAAGCCTCCGGGGCATGTTCAACGAAAGCGTCAGATGTCCAGATCTTCTGTTCCGTCGAAGACAATCTTCCCATCCTCATCCTCATCGTCTTCGTCATCATCGTCATCATCGTCCTCTTCCCTGTCATCTTCGAGAGA
This sequence comes from Bulleidia sp., assembly GCA_963623745.1. GTDB lineage: Bacteria > Bacteroidota > Bacteroidia > Bacteroidales > UBA932 > Cryptobacteroides. The sequence goes on along the minus strand of CAVFMX010000055.1, from coordinate 12,716 downwards.
GACCGGGGAAGCGCCCTCATCATCATCGTCATCCGGACCCCAATCCGGCTTCTGGCCCGGCAGATGCCTCTGGGAGTCCGGGAGATCCTCGAAGGCGACATAGCCGTTCTCGAATTCGATGGGATTCGGTCCCTTGACCTCGACAATGACCGGGGAGCATTCAGGCTTCTCCTCGGTTCCCTCGAAGGTGATTATCACGCTCTTGCGGTTAGGGACATCGTAAAAGTACACGAACGACGCCACCCCATCCTTGACGGTCCGGGCCACAGTGACGTTGTCCACGGTCCCACCGCCAAGATCGAAAAGCCCGTAACGGGCGACGACACCGCCGCCACAGTCCATCGCCTTGAACATAATCAACTGATCCTGCGGAAACTCCATGTCCGCGCGCATCTGTTTGTGGAATTCGTAAAGAGTCGTTTCGCCCCTCATCTCATAAACCCGGTAGAATCCTTTGATCCCGGCAAGAGTCACCCTGAATTTATAAACCATAAATATTTTTGATTCAAAACCATCTCAAAATTACAAAATTTCCCGTTCGGTTGCAAAATTATGTGAAAAACGCTAATTTCGTGTCTTAGGAATGGAGACACCAGAAAACATCATCCGAGACTCCTACAAGAGCGTTTCAGAGCCGGCCGAGGGGCTGTTCAAGGACAACGGCAGCCGCTTCATCTCATTCGCCTTTCCGGTCGAGACAGAAGATGAGGTCAAAAACATCGTCAGCGATCTGAAGAAGAAGTTCCACGATGCACGCCATCACTGCTACGCCTACCGTCTGGGCTACCTCGGAGACAAGTTCAGAGCCAATGACGACGGAGAGCCTTCATCTTCCGCGGGCAGACCCATTCTCGGGCAGATCGACTCCAGAGGGCTGAGCGATGTTCTGGTGGTGGTCGTGCGCTACTTCGGCGGGATCAAACTCGGGATTCCGGGACTTATCCGCGCCTACAGGACATCCGCTGCGGAAGCGCTTGACAATGCCGGAAGCATCGAGAAGGTCGCCGGGAAATGGTTCGGAGTCCGCTTCGGCTACGAGGCGATGAACAGCGTGATGAAGATCCTCAAGGACATGGATCTGAAGCAGCGCGGGCAGGATTTCGGGAGCGAATGCACACTCAATGTCCGGGTCAGGCTCTCCGCCGAGGAGGATTTCCGGTCAAGAATCGGCAAAATTGAAAACTGCGGAATAAACGAACTTTAAATCATGAATATATTATGCCTAAAAGTCTGATTTCAATCCAAGATTTCTCGAAGGATGAGATCCTTCACATCCTTGATGTGGCCAAGGAGTTCGAGGCCGACAGAGAGCAGAATTTCCTCGCCGGCAAGGTGATTGCCTGCCTGTTCTTCGAACCTTCGACCAGAACCAGGCTTTCCTTCGAGGCGGCGGTCAACAGGCTGGGAGCCAGGGTCATCGGCTTCCCGGACAACCGCAACACCAGCCAGACAAAGGGAGAGACCCTTGAGGACACCATAAAGATCGTGTCAAACTATGTGGACATGATCGTGATGAGACATCCTCAGGCCGGGGCGGCTGACATCGCCGCATCGGTGGCCTCCGTGCCTGTGGTCAACGCCGGCGACGGAGCGAACCAGCACCCTACACAGACCCTGCTCGACCTCTACGCCGTCAGGAAGACGCAAGGCAGACTCGACGGGCTGACAGTGAACATGGTCGGAGACCTCAAGTACGGACGTGCCGTCCACTCGCTCGCGGAGGCCCTGCGCTGGTTCGACCCGCATTTCATCTTCACCTCCCCGGAAGAGTTGAAGATGCCGAGGAAGTATCTTGAGAAGCTTGACCGCGAGGGTGTGGACTACAGGCAGACCGACAGAATAGAGGATGGTCTCGACGAGTGCGACATCCTTTACATGACCCGAGTCCAGCAGGAGAGGTTTCCGGACATGGATGAATATGACAAGGTCAAGGATGTCTATCGTCTCTCGGCCTCGATGTTGGGTTCCGTCAAGCCGAACATGAAGATCATGCACCCGCTGCCAAGGGTCAACGAGATCTCCACAGACATCGACGACACTCCTTATGCCTACTACTTCCAGCAGGCCGGAGGCGGCATGTACGTCAGGATGGCGATCATCTCGTATCTGCTCGGCTACAGATAGGTTATAATTTCGCGGCAAACGTTTGGCAAATCCTTTTAATTGTCTATCTTTACCACCGAATCAGTTTTGATTTGTAGGCATAAAGAATAATGCCGATAAGACTTTGAAATCATTATCGGCTATTCCTTGTGGTTATTTTGGAACGCATCCTGTTAATAACGCTTTGAAACTTTAATAGAAATGAAGAAAGTACACGTTTTCAATGCCGGACCTTGCCTGCTTCCGCAGGTGGCCATCGACAATGCCATCGAAGCCCTCAAGGATTTCAAGGGCACAGGCGTCTCAGTTCTCAGCATCTCCCACCGCACAAAGGAGTGGGACGCGACCATGGACGAGTGCCGCGCGCTCTGGAGAGAGCTTCTGAATATTCCTGACACTCACGAGGTCGTGTTCCTCGGAGGAGGAGCTTCCTTGCAGTTCCTCTATGTGGCCATGAACTACCTTGAGAAGAAAGCCGCTTACCTTGAGACAGGCGTCTGGGCGAAGAAAGCCCTCAAGGAGGCCAAGGGAATCGGTGAGGCCTACGCTCTCGCAAGCTCTGCCGACAAGAACTACTCCTACATTCCGAAGGGTTACGAGATCCCTACCGACATCGACTACTTCCACATCACCACGAACAACACCATCTACGGCACCGAGATCAAGGAGGACATCGACTGCCCTGTTCCTCTGATCGCCGACATGTCGTCCGACATCATGAGCCGTCCTGTGGATGTGAGCAAGTACGACCTCATCTACGGTGGAGCGCAGAAGAACGTCGGCCCTGCCGGAGTGATCTTCGCCATCATCAGGAAGGACTCTCTCGGAAGGGTGTCACGGTACCTCCCTTCGATGCTTGACTACCGCAACCACATCGAGAAGCTGTCCATGTACAACACGCCTCCTGTGTTCTCGATCTTCATGATGAACGAGACCCTCAAGTGGCTCAAGGGCATCGGCGGCGTGCCTGCCATCCATAAGATCAACCGGCAGAAGGCTGACCTTTTATATTCAGAGATCGACCGCAGCCCTCTGTTTGTCGGCACAGCCGCGAAGGAGGACCGCTCGCTGATGAACGTCTGCTTCGTGATGGCTCCGGGACACGAGGATCTTCAGGACGAGTTCCTGAGTTTTGCCAAGGAGCGCGGCATGGTCGGCATCAAGGGCCACCGCTCGGTAGGCGGCTTCAGGGCTTCCCTCTACAACGCCTGCACAGTCGAGGACGTTCAGGCTCTTGTCAGCTGCATGAAGGAATTCGAGGAACTTAAGAAATAACCCACAATGAAGATATTAGTCGCAACACAGAAGCCTTTCTCGGCTGCCGCCGTCGCAGGGATAAAGGAGATTGTAACGGGAGCGGGACACGAGTTCGCCGCTCTTGAGAAGTACGCCGACGCGGCGGAACTCATCGCCGCCGTCGCAGACGTGGACGCCCTCATCATACGGTCTGACAAAGTCACGGCGGAGGTGCTAGACGCGGCGAAAAATCTGAAGATCGTCGTTCGTGCCGGAGCCGGCTACGACAATGTGGATCTCGCCGCCGCCACGGCGCACAAAGTGGTCGTGATGAACACTCCCGGGCAGAATTCCAACGCTGTCGCAGAGCTCGCCATCGCGATGATGATCTACATGTGCCGCAACCAGTTCACTCCTGCCACAGGATCGGAGATCCAGGGCAAGAAAGTCGGGATCCAGGCTTTCGGCAATGTGGGAAGGCTGGTCGGCAAGAAGGCCGAGGCTCTGGGAATGAGCGTGATGGCCATCGACCCGTTCATCCCGGCGGAGAAGATCCGCGAAGCCGGAGCGGAACCGGCCGACTCGCTGGAGAGCATGTACGCCTCATGCGACTTCATCTCCGTGCATATTCCGGCCACTCCCGAGACCATCGGGTCGATCGGCTACGACCTGATCACCAGGATGCCTGAAGGAGCATGCCTTGTGAACACCGCCCGCAAGGAGGTCATCGACGAGACCGGACTGGAGAAAGCTCTTGAGGAGAGGACTGATCTGAAGTACATAACCGATGTGGCGCCGGACAACTACGCGGCTCTTAAAGAGAAGTTCGGAGTGCGCATCTTCGCCACACCTAAGAAGATGGGAGCACAGACAGCCGAGGCCAACATGAACGCGGGTCTCGCGGCCGCCCGGCAGATCGTGGACTTCTTCGCCACCGGCGACACACGTTTCCAGGTCAACAAGTAATTTTATGAATATGTCAGCGGCTCCCTTGCAGGTCCACCGGTACCGGGAGCCGCTTCTTTTGAAAACCACATGACATTATGGTAAGAGTAAAACCGTTCGCGGCGATCAGGCCGCCGAAAGACATCGTGACAGAAGTGGCCGCACCGCCTTATGACGTGCTCAACTCCGAAGAAGCCAAGGAGATGGCCGGAGAGAAATCCCTTCTCCACATCACCAAACCCGAGATCGACTTCAACCCCATCCTTGAGGATCACGACCCGAAGGTCTATGACGAGGCCGTGATGAATTTCAAGGAATGGCAGAAGAAGGGCTGGCTCAAGCGTGACCCTAAGGAGTGCTACTACGTCTATGCCCAGACGATGGAAGGCCGCACCCAGTACGGTCTCGTCCTCTGCGCCCACACGGATGACTACGCCTCCGGAAAGATCAAGAAGCACGAGCTTACCCGCAAGGACAAGGAGGATGACAGGATGGTTCACGTGCGCATCCAGAACGCCAACATCGAGCCGGTGTTCTTCGCCTACAAGGATAACCGCATTCTGAACGAGATCGTCGCCCAGACAGTCATGAAGGCTCCGGAGTACGACTTCATCGACGAGAACAAGTTCGGGCACAAGTTCTGGGTGATTGATGATGACAAGACCATCGACCAGATCACAAGGCTGTTCAACAACGACGTTGACGCTTTCTATGTAGCTGACGGTCATCATCGTACCGCTGCGGCAGCGCGCGTCGGAGCCGAGAAGAGGTCGCAGAATCCGAACCACACCGGTGACGAGGAGTACAACTTCTTCATGGCGGTCTGCTTCCCTGAAAGCCAGCTCAAGATTCTGGACTACAACCGTGTCGTGAAGGATCTTAACGGCCTTTCCAAAGAACAGTTCATCGCGGCGCTTGAGGAGAACTTTACGGTACGCGAGACGGGTGAGGGAATCTACACCCCTGACCATCTGCACAACTTCTCGATGTACCTTGACGGGAAATGGTACTCTCTGGAGGCTCTTCCAGGCAGGTACGACGACAAGGATCCGATCGGAGTTCTGGATGTCACGATCCTCTCGAATCTCGTGCTTGACAAAGTGCTTGGAATCAAGGATCTGCGCACGGACAAGCGGATTGATTTCGTGGGAGGGATCAGAGGTCTGGGTGAACTTGGGCGCAGGGTTGACAGCGGAGAGATGAAAGTTGCCTTCGCCCTTTACCCTGTCTCCATGCAGCAACTCATCGACATCGCCGACACCGGAAACATCATGCCTCCGAAGACCACCTGGTTCGAGCCGAAACTCCGTTCCGGCCTCGCCATCCACACCCTCGATTAGAGGATGCTTTCGAGATTCTTCTCGTTGAGGAGATTCTTGCCCTCGGCTGTGTAGGCGTACCCGATGCGGTCAGCGTAGTGCTTCTCGACCTTGCCGCGCACGATCTTCATCGTGCTGTTCACCAGACCGTTCTGCTCGGTGAAAGGTTCCGGAAGCACTGCGACGGCGGCCGGCAGCCACCTCTCCGGGAACATCCCTTCGTGGGAACCGCCCTTCCTGTAGGAGTCGATCTCCTCCTGGATCTTTTTCAGCATCGACTCCCTGCCCTCACGCGAGACCGGATCCAGACCCTTCGAGGAAACATATTCCTTGAGGGCATCTTTCGCCGGGACGATCAGGACAATGGTGTAAGGATCCTGGTTGTTGTGCAGGATGACCTGCTCGATGTACTTGGAGCCGTCCGTCAGGGAATCCTCGAAGCCTTCCGGGCTGTACTTCTCTCCGTCGGAAGAAATCAGCAGGGACTTGAAGCGGCCGACTACGTAAAGATACTCGGAATCATACATGTAGCCCATGTCGCCGGTGTGCAGCCAACCGTCCCGGAGAGCCTCGGCGGTACCCTGAGGGTTCTTCCAGTAGCCGGCCATCACGTTCTCGCCGCGAACCACGATCTCACCCTTCGCGCGGAGCGGAACCTCCTTGCCGCCTTCGTCGCAGATCTTGATGTCGAGCGGCTTCACGACGCGGCCGGAGGATCCGAACATGGCGTGGCCGGTGGAGTTGGCGGAGATGATCGGCGTGGCCTCGGACACACCGTAGCCCTGGAACATAGGGATGCCGATGGCACAGAAATACCTCTGAAGTTCGATGTCCAGAAGGGCGCCGCCGCCGACAAAGAACTCCATCCTGCCGCCGAAGCCTTCACGGACTTTCTTGAATATGACCCTGTCGAACAAGGCCATCAACGGTCTCTTCCAAAGTTGGAGGAAACCGCCACGGTTGTAATACTCCTTGTTGTAGGAAATGGCAAGATTCAAAGCGAAGTTGTACAGCCGCCCGACCTTCGGTCCCTGCTTGTGGATGCCGGTCTCGACGTTCTTCCTGAAGTTGCGGGCAAGCGCCGGTACAGACAGCATCACATGCGGACGGATCTCCTTGATGGCGAGCGGAATATTCCTGAGCGTGGCGAGCGGATTGGCTCCGACCGGAACCGTGGCTATGCTGCCGCAGTAGGACATCATCGTGTAGAACCCGGCCACATGGGCGAAGCAGTGATCCAACGGCAGGATGATGAGCATGGTGGAGTCAGGCTTGACGCTGATCACGGAATGGGCCTGCTCGACATTCGCCGTGTAGTTGCGGTGCGTCAGGAGAACACCCTTCGGGTCGGCTGTGGTACCGGAAGTGTAGCTGATCGTGGCGTAGTCGTCCGGCTCCACGGATTTGTAACGCTCCTCGAACTCGGCCTTGTGGTCGAACAGATAGCTGCCACCGAGAGCCTGGACCCATTCCATCGAGACCTCCTTGTCGTTGGCGGCAGGGATGTCATCCAGAATGATCACTTTCTCGACATCTTCAAGCATGGAGAGGATCTTGCGGATCTTCGGCAGCTGCTGGCCGGACACGATGACGAACCTTGACTCGGAGTGCCGGATTCTGAAAGTCAGGTCGTTGCTTTCCTCAAGCTTGATGGACAGAGGCACGCTCACTCCTCCGGCATAGAGGATGCCCAGTTCGGCAAGAATCCACATGTTCCTGCCTTCCGACAGAAGCGAAACCCTGTCGCCTTTGCGGAGACCCATCGCCATGAGACCGGCTCCGATGCGGCTGCCTTCCTTGCGGGTCTGCTCGAATGTGGTCTCCGTCCACTTTCCGTCCACCTTTTCGCGGAGAAAAACGTGGGAAGAGTATTCACGGGTGTACCGCTCCACGAATTCGATTATTGTAGGTCTTGTAGATGACATATTAAGAATCTGTTTTTGAAATAATCCCTCTTTTTTTCTTATGCGGTCTTTCCGGCCATTTGCGGCTTTGTCAGAACTGCGGCGGGAAAAGTTCATTTCCTGCCGCTTGCCGAGCCGTTATTCGTCAATCTGTCTGATCTCCGGGAACAAGCCGAAGAGTTCCGCGTCAATCCTGTCGGTCACGGTCTGGAAATCCTCCGGGCGGTTCTCGAACTTGATGTTGTCCACATCGACGACCAGAAGATGTCCGTCGTATTTCGAAATCCAGTCGTCGTAGCGCTTGTTCAGGCCGGTAAGGTAGTCGATCCGGATGCTGCTTTCATATTCCCGTCCCCTCTTCTGGATCTGCGCCACCAGATTAGGGATGGAGGATTTAAGGTAGATAAGCAGGTCGGGCTTGCTGACAAGCGACATCATCAGGTCGAAGAGGTCCGAGTAGTTCTCGAAATCCCTTGTGCTCATCAGCCCCATGTCGTGGAGGTTCGGGGCGAAGATGCGCGCGTCCTCGTAGATCGTCCTGTCCTGGATGATGACATCACTGCATCTTGAGATGTCCACGACATCCTTGAACCTTTTGTTCAGGAAATAGATCTGGAGGTTGAACGACCAACGCTCCATGTCGGCGTAGAAATCGGAAAGATAAGGGTTGAAGTCAACCGACTCAAACTTGGGAGTCCAGCCGTAATGGGCTGCCAGCATCTTCGTCAGGGTGGTCTTGCCACTGCCTATGTTGCCTGCTATCGCGATGTGCATGTCCTTGATGTGTTTATGGTCTCAAAAATAACATTATTTCTCCAATGGGAAAAGTCCGTAGAGTTCAGCGTCTATGCGGTCGGTGATGGAGGCGAAGTCCTCGGGGCGGTTCTCGAAATCGAGACTGTCGGTCCCGATGGTCAGGACCTTGCCGTCATATTCACTGATCCATCTGTCATAGCGTTCGTTCAGTCCGCTGAGATATTCAAGGCTCATGGTCTGCTCGTAGTCGCGGCCGCGCTTCTGGATCTGCGCCACGAGGTGAGGCACCGATGCCTTGAGGTAGATCAGCAGGTCCGGCTTGCGCACGGTGGCAGCCATCACGTTGTAAAGTTCCATGTAGGTCTCGTAGTCGCGCCTGGTGAGATTGCCCATCGCGTAGTTGTTGGCGACGAAGATATGGACTCCCTCGAAGAGCGTCCTGTCCTGGATGACCACGTCCTTGCTTTTGGCTATCTCCAGCACATCCTTGAACCTCTGGGCGAGGAAATATGTCTCCAGATTGTACGACCAGCGTGGAATGTCCTTGTAGTAGTCCTCCAAGTAGGGGTTGTAGGTCACCGACTCGTACTTCGGTGTCCATCCGTAATGGGCGGCGAGCATCCTTGTGAGGGTGGTCTTGCCGCTGCCTATGTTGCCTGCTATTCCTATGTGCATTGTAATTTTCTTTTTCCTCAGCGACCGATCGGGTCAATCTCTATCCCGTCCCCGTCCCAGTCGGGATCCTCCTCCGGTTCATTGAACGGCTGGAGGAACGGGTTGTGGGTCCTTTCATCGGCGATTGTTGTGCGATGTCCGTGGCCCGGAAGCACATCCACATCGCCAGGCAGCCCCATAAGTTTGTCCATAACACTGATTATCAAGCGGTCATAGTCCCCTCCCGGATGATCCGTACGGCCGATTGTCCCGGCGAAGAGAGTGTCACCGCTGAGCAGAACCTTGTCCGCCTCGCTGTAGTAGCAGACCCCTCCCGGTGTGTGTCCCGGTGTGGTTATCACCCTGAACGGCGAACCCGTCAGCGTGTCCAGAACCTCACCGTCCCTGATGTCCACCGTCCGGATCTCAGAGGAATCGTGCACCGTGAGCCCGAATGCCTTGACAGCAGCCGGATTGCCGTCCAGAATCATCCTGTCATCCGGCGACATAAGCACCGGCACTGAATATTCCCCCACAACCTTCATCACGCCGTGCACATGGTCGAAATGCCCGTGCGTCAGCCACACCGCCTTCGGGGTCAGCCGCTCCGCCACCACCAGCTCCTTGAGCCGCGCGAACTCCTCCGGCCGGTAGCACCCCGGATCCACGAATACACAATTACCCTCTCCGTCCCAGAGTACGTAGCAGTTCTCCCGGAACGAATTGAACACAAACGTCTTTATGTTAAGTTGATGATCCTGACCCATTGCTTGTCCGATTTTGTCTTGACTACAAAATTACTGAATATTCGTTAAATTTGCGGAATAAAGAGGAAATGATGGGAAAGAAAGAATATATCGAGATTCGGGGGGCGAAGGCGCACAACCTCAAGGGGGTGAACGTGGACATCCCCAGAGGAGAACTGGTGGTGGTGACGGGACTGAGCGGCAGCGGGAAATCCTCGCTGGCGTTCGACACGATCTACGCCGAGGGACAGAGACGGTACATGGACACTCTCTCCACCTACGCAAAGCACTTCATGGGCATTCTGGAGAAACCCGAAGTCGAGAGCATCAAGGGGCTGAGTCCGATCATCGCGATCGAACAGAAAACCACGGGGAACAACCCCCGCTCGACCGTGGGGACCATCACCGAAATCTTCGACTTCCTCCGGCTGCTTTACGCGAGAGCCTCAAGAGCATATTCACCGGTCACGGGGAAGGAGATGGTCCGCTACACGGATGCGCAGATCGTGGACCTCATAATGAACGAATACAAGGGGAAGAAGTGCTTCCTGCTCGCTCCTCTGATCGTAGGGCGCAAGGGACACTACCGCGAACTGTTCGACCAGCTACGCAAGCGGGGCTACACCGATGTCAGGGTGGATGGGAATATCCTGTCCTTGAACGAGGTGGACGCTCTTGACCGCTACAAGAGCCATTTCATCGAACTGGTCGTGGACAAGCTCAAGCCGTCGGAGGGAGACGAAAAGCGGGTACGGGATTCCGTCATGACCGCCCTGAATCTGGGGAAAGGCTCTGTCGCCCTGCTTGAATCCGGCTCCGGCAAACTCCGGCATTTTTCAAAGCATCTGGTCGATCCTGATTCTGGAATATCCTTGCAGGAACCGGCTCCCCACTCTTTCTCATTCAACTCTCCCGAAGGCTTCTGCCCTCATTGCAAAGGACTTGGAATGATAGTGGATGTGAATATGGACACGATCATCCCGGACCGTTCCGTCTCGATATCGGACGGCGGAATAGTTCCGCTCGGAAAGATGCGGGAGACCAAAAAATTTGACGTGATCCGCTCCATCGCACGGAAATACAACTTCTCCCTGTACGACCCCATCGGCTCCATTCCGGACGAAGCCGTCTCCCACATCATCTTCGGGAGCGACGAGCTGTTCCGTGTCGGAGAGGGGAATCTGTCCGAGATGGTCACGTTCGGCGGAATCGTGGAGGACATCGACGAGAAGATCGTGTGCCCGGTCTGCCACGGAACCAGACTGAACGAGAACGCCTTATGTTTCAGGATTGACGGGAAGACCATAGCCGAGGTGGCCGCGATGGAGATGACCGAGCTAAAGGCCTGGTTCGCTTCCCTGCCGGAGAAACTGAACGCAAGGGAGAACAACATCGCGCGGGACATCCTCAAGGAACTCGGCGAAAGGGTTCAGTTCATGCTTGACGTAGGCCTTGACTATCTGTCTCTTGACCGCCCGACCGCTTCGCTTTCCGGAGGCGAGGGACAGAGGATAAGGCTCGCCACGCAGATCGGCTCCAAACTCGTCAATGTACTGTACATTCTGGACGAACCTTCCATCGGGCTGCACCAGAGGGACAACAGGAAACTGATCAGCTCGTTGAAAGAATTAAGGGACGAAGGCAACTCCGTGATGGTCGTGGAGCATGACTACGAGACGATGATCAATGCCGACTGGCTGGTGGATGTGGGTCCGGGAGCCGGCGAGGAAGGAGGAAGAATATGTCTGAATGCTCCCCTGAATGCTCTGATGGAATATTCATCAGACAAGGGGAAGATTCCGGCTTCGCTGGACAGGGAGACCGCCCGCCACTGCATATTCGGAAAGTCAACGACTCTGGATTACCTGCAAGGGAAAGATTCCATCCCGGTGCCGTCCGCGCGCCGTACCGGAAACGGCAAGTTCCTAAGCATCAGAGGAGCACGCGGCAACAACCTGAAGAACGTCAGTGTCGATTTTCCTCTCGGATGCTTCATCGGGATCAGCGGAGTTAGCGGGAGCGGCAAATCCACGCTCATCAACGAGACGCTGATGCCGATTCTCAAGAACAGTTTATACAGGGCGAAACTTCATCCTTTGGCCTACGATTCGATCGAGGGAATCGGGAACATCGACAAGCTGATCGAAATCGACCAGAGTCCGATCGGGCGTTCGCCCCGGTCCAATCCGGCGACATTCACGGGAGTCTTCAACGACATCCGCAATCTGTTCGCCGAAACTCCGGACGCGAAAGTGCGCGGATTCAAGGCCGGACGGTTCTCGTTCAACGTGGCCGGCGGCCGCTGCGAGGCATGCAAGGGTGCCGGAATCAAGGTCATCGAGATGAATTTCCTGCCTTCCGTGAATGTGGTCTGCGACGAGTGCAGGGGCAAGCGGTACAAGGAGGACACGCTGGCCGTGCATTACAAGGGCAGGAGCATCAACGACGTGCTGGAGATGCCGATCAGCGAGGCCTACGAGTTCTTCAGACCGATTCCGGCCATCGCCCAGAAACTTAAGGCTCTGGTTGATGTAGGGCTCGGCTATGTGCATCTGGGACAGTCCGCCGTCACGCTTTCCGGCGGCGAAAGCCAGAGGATGAAACTGGCCGCAGAACTGTTCAGAAAGGCGACAGGCAACACCCTGTACATTCTGGACGAGCCGACGACCGGTCTCCATTTTGAAGACATCAAGGTGTTGCTCAACGTGTTGCAGCTACTTGTGGATCAAGGCAACACCGTCATCATCATCGAACACAATCTGGATGTCCTCAAAAGCGTGGACTACATCTTCGACCTCGGTCCTGACGGCGGCCGCCGCGGTGGCCGGATCGTTGCCCAAGGTACTCCGGAAGCCCTCTCCCAAAACCCGGACTCCGTCACCGGCCCGTTCCTTGAATTGATTTAGAGCGCGAGGTGCAGTGCCCTTGAGCAGGTACGTGAACCGTTCGCCGGAAGGGGAAAACGGATAGGCCGCCGCTTTCCCCAAAGCGACGGCCTGTTGTATATAAAACGAACTTAACAAATAGACAACAAAAAGAACTTTTGTCTGTCC
>CAVFMX010000054.1:0-5085 GCA_963623745.1 Bulleidia sp. | reverse complement strand
GACTCCACATCGCCGGACCCTTCGAACGGTTCAGCATCCTGAACTGGAGAGTCGATGCGTCTGTGACAAGACCCATAATTCCACCGAGAGCGTCAATCTCCCGGACGATCTGTCCCTTGGCTATTCCGCCGACCGCAGGATTGCAGGACATGCGCGCGAAACTGTTGAGATCGGCATTGACCAGCAAAACGGAAGATCCGAGATTGGCGGCGGCAGCGGCAGCCTCACAACCGGCATGTCCCCCGCCGACAACTATCACATCATAGGAATATGTCATATTCAAGAAAATTTAAACTACAGCCGCGCAAGGCACTTGTTTTATGAATATATTCATTATGCCTTATCCCTCAGACTAAGGTAGTAGTCCTCCTTGGCGCGCATCACCTTCCGGTCTTCAGGCGTGTGGTCATCATAGCCTATGAGATGAAGAAGACCGTGGACAATCACCCGGTGAAGTTCCTCATCAAACTCGGTTCCGAACTCGATCGCATTCTCACGCACACTGTCTATGCTTATGAACAAGTCGCCGGAAAGCTTGTCTCCTTCGCAATAATCAAAGGTGATGACATCGGTGAAATAGTCATGGTGCAGGTAACGGATGTTGACATCAAGAATGTAATTGTCTGAACAAAAAATGATTGAGATGTCACCAAGAGTCTTTATCTCACTTCCTGCGACCATTTTGAGCCATCTGTTGTTTGCTATCTTGTTCTTAAGAAGGAACTTGATGTCCTCGCAATAATACCTGACCATAACCCTGAATTTTACGCAAATCTACAACTAATAATTCAAAAAATTTGAAATGACAATTATTATTTCTATCTTTGAAAGCCTATTGGAAGGTTTTGCTTCAAGGCACATAAGAAATGATTGTTAAAATTAATTACTGATATGGAAATCAAGAAAACACCAAAAGCCGATCTTGAGAACAGAAGAACTCTCTACACGGAGATCGGACTCGTGGTAGCCCTTCTCGTAGTCTGGGGAGCTTTTTCCTACAGCACAAAGGAGAAAGCTGTCGCCAGTCTGGGTGAAGACACTATGGTAGTTGAAGTCGAGGACATGGTTCCTATCACTCAGGAGACTCCTCCACCACCTCCAGAGGCACCGAAGATTCCTGTACTCTCTGACCAGATCGACATTGTCGAGGACGACATCAAGGTTGAAGACAACTTCATGAGTCTTGAGGATGATGCCAACCTCGGAGTCGAGATTATGGACTATGTTGAGGAAGTAAAAGAGGAAGTCGTTGAGGAAGAGGCTATTCCTTTCCAGCTCGTTGAGGAGAAACCTTCGTTCAACGGTGGGGATGCCAACGAATTCTCAAAGTGGGTGAACTCCAAGCTTCAGTACCCTGAGATCGCAAAGGAAAACGGTGTGCAGGGACGTGTCACTCTTCAGTTCACTGTGAATCCGGACGGTACCGTAAGCAATGTGAAGGTTCTTCGTGGAGTTGACTCTTCACTCGACAAGGAGGCCGTCAGAGTGGTTTCCATGTCTCCGAAGTGGAAGCCTGGAAAGCAGCGTGACCGCGCTGTGAAGGTAACTTACACTTTCCCTGTTATCTTCCAGTTGAGATAATTTAGAAACTAAATGAATATTAAGGCCGTCCCCAACCGGATGGCCTTTTTTTGAATATAAAAGTATTGTCGCTTCGACAGACTCAGCGACCGAATCATTTCAAAAGAGCTTCTAAATATGGAAGAAATAATAGAGAAAGCCGTCTTTGTCGGAATCATCAGGCAGAACGATGACGACAGAAAGGTGATGGAATATCTTGACGAACTTGAATTTCTGGCGGAGACGGCAGGGGCCAAGGGCGACAGGAAGTTCATTCAGAGGCTTGACAAACCGGAGAAGGCCACCTACATCAGAAGCGGAAAACTACAGGAGATAGCGGAGTATTGCGAGGAAAACGAGATAAAGTATGTGATCTTCGATGACGAGCTGACCGGAATGCAGCAAAGGAACATCGAGAAGGTAATCAGCTGCAGCTCAGTCATTGACCGAACCAGCTTGATTCTTGAGATATTCGCGCAGCGCGCCAAGACATCCTACGCCAAGATGCAGGTCGAGCTCGCCCGCTACAACTACATGCTGCCAAGACTGGCCGGAATGTGGACCCATCTTGAGAGACAGAGAGGAGGCATGGGTACGAGAGGAGGTATGGGTGAGACCCAGATCGAGATAGACCGCCGGATCGTCAAGGAAAGAATAGCAAGGCTGAAGGAACAGTTGAAGAAAGTCGATAAGCAGATGGCCACGCAAAGGGGCAATAGAGGCTCTATGGTGCGACTTTCCCTTGTAGGCTATACAAATGTAGGGAAGAGCACAATAATGAATCTGCTGGCCAAATCTGACGTTTTTGCCGAGAACAAGCTCTTCGCCACACTCGACACGACCGTCAGAAAGGTCGTGATCGAGAATGTACCGTTCCTTCTGAGCGACACCGTAGGTTTCATCAGAAAACTCCCTACACAGCTCGTGGAGGCCTTCAAAAGCACATTGGACGAGGTGCGGGAGGCCGACATACTTCTGCATGTCGTGGACATCTCGCATCCGGGTTTTGAGGAGCAGATGGAGGTAGTGGAGAGAACACTTCAGGAAATCGATGCCAGCAACAAGCCTGTCTATGTGATCTTCAACAAGATAGATGCCTACACCTACGAGGAATACGATGAATTCTCGCTTACCCCGAAAGGCAAGGAGAACCGTTCTCTGGACGAGTTGAAAAACAGCTGGATAGCGCAGGAAAAGACCCCGTGCATCTTCATGTCAGCAATCAACAGGACCAACATCGATAAACTCCGAAACGACATCTACAAGATGGTGGCTGAGATCCACGCCGGCCGCTATCCGTTCAACAACTTCCTCTGGTAAACACCAAGGGCATAAAAATAAATTTTCAAATTTTGGTAACGTGCAAAATTTGAAAATTTCGTTTTTTCTGCCCCTCTGAAGTAGATGTAATATAACAAATATATGGTAGCTTCATAAGCTCTGTAACCAGAAAAAAAAAGGTCGGAAAGGCGTTTGTCTTTCCGACCCAAGATATTCAGTGTAAATTCTTACTCTGCGAACTTCGCCTTAAGGAACTCACGGTTGAGACGGGCTATGTGGTCGATGGAGATTCCCTTAGGACATTCCATCTCGCAGGCGCGGGTGTTCGTGCAGCTGCCGAAACCAAGCTCCTCCATCTTCGCGACCATATTCCTTGCCCTTCTTGCAGCCTCCGGACGACCTTGAGGAAGCAGAGCGAGGGAACTTACCCTTGCAGCCACGAACAGCATCGCAGAGCCGTTCTTGCACGTTGCCACGCAAGCGCCGCATCCAACGCACGCGGCCGCGTCCATGCTCTTCTCAGCATTCTCGTGAGAGATGAGGATGTTGTTGGCATCCTGAGCGGAACCTGTTCTGACAGAGATGAATCCGCCGGCCTGAAGAATCTTGTCGAATGCGCTGCGGTCAACAACCAGATCCTTGATGATAGGGAAACCGGCACTTCTGAACGGCTCCACAGTGATGGTGGCGCCATCCTTGAAATGACGCATGAAAAGCTGGCAGGTCGTGACGTGATCGTCCGGTCCATGCGCGCGGCCGTCGATGAACAACGAGCAGGCACCGCAGATGCCTTCACGGCAGTCATGGTCGAAAGAAACAGGACCGCTGCTCTGACAACCTCTGTCAACGGCTACTGGATCGTTACCCTCACGGATCAGCTGCTCATTAAGGATGTCAAGCATTTCGAGGAAAGAGGCATCCTCCTCTATTCCGGAAATATGATAAGTCTCAAAATGACCTTGTTCCCTGGCGTTCTTCTGACGCCATATCTTAAGATTGAAATCCATAGCCGATTCTAGTCTTTATAATTTCTTGTTTTAACTTCGATGAACTCGTACTTGAGAGGCTCCTTGTGAAGCTCAGGCTCCTGGCCTTCTCCCTTGTACTCCCAGGCGGCTACATACATGTAGTTCGCGTCGTCTCTCTTGGCCTCTCCTTCTTCGGTCTGGCTCTCCACACGGAAGTGACCTCCGCAGGACTCTTTCCTGTTAAGGGCGTCACGTGCCATGAGCTCGCCTATCTCGAAGAAGTCCTCAAGCCTGAGAGCCTTCTCAAGTTCCTGGTTGAACTGATTCTGCTCTCCAGGAACGCAGACATCCTTGTAGAAGACAGCCTTGAGGTCATTGATTTCCTGAATGGCCTTCTTCAAGCCTTCCTCATTGCGGGCCATGCCCACATATTCCCACATGATGTTTCCAAGCTTCTTGTGGATGGAATCGACAGTCTGCTTGCCCTTGATGGAGAAGAGCCTGTCAATTCTGGCCTGAACATCCTTCTCGGCCTTGTCGAAGGCAGGATCGTTGATGTCGGTCTTTGGCTCGGCGAACTTGTGCGAAAGGTAGTCGGCGATTGTGACAGGCAGCACGAAGTAACCGTCAGCGAGACCCTGCATGAGAGCTGACGCTCCGAGACGGTTTCCGCCGTGGTCTGAGAAGTTGGCCTCACCGATGGCGTAGAGTCCAGGGATGGTGGTCTGAAGATCATAGTCAACCCAGATGCCTCCCATCGTGTAGTGGATGGCAGGGTAGATCATCATAGGCTCCTCCCAAGGGCTTACGTTATTGATCTTGAAGTACATGTCGAAGAGGTTGCCGTAACGCTCCTGCACCCTCTGGTGACCGAGACGCTTGATGGCCTCGGAGAAGTCAAGGAACACGGCGAGACCTGTCTCATTGACTCCGTAGCCGGCGTCGCATCTCTCCTTGGCGGCTCTCGAAGCCACGTCACGCGGCACGAGGTTGCCGAAGGCAGGGTAACGGCGCTCAAGATAGTAGTCACGATCCTCCTCAGGAATCTGTGAAGGCTTGATCTCGTGCTTGCGGAGCTTCATCACATCCTCCATCTTCTTAGGAACCCAGATACGTCCGTCGTTACGCAGAGACTCTGACATGAGGGTCAGTTTGCACTGCTGGTCTCCGTGTACAGGGATGCAGGTAGGGTGGATCTGTGCGAAGCAAGGATTCGCAAAATACGCTCCCTTCTTGTAGCACTGCCATGCGGCCGAACCGTTGCTGTTCATGGCGT
>CAVFMX010000053.1:0-5928 GCA_963623745.1 Bulleidia sp. | reverse complement strand
CAATAACATGTAAATCATGCCGGGTAGGTTCGCCCCGGCACCGATCTGTAACTCCCTGACAATTAAGAGGTGAAGCGCCACAGGTTGATGCTCAACGATTTATGGATCAGTGCCGGGACGTTTGGAAGGGCACGATTTAGCATATTACTGTGGATTAAATGGTTGTCGTTCACGCTCCGGTGAGGGAGGGGTTACTCCGGGTACAGGAGGTAAGGCTGGCGGCGGGACTTGAAGGATTCGACGGCGGAAGCCCAGCGGGCGGAGATCTCCGAGGCGGAGGAGCCGGACACGATCATCGGGCGGAGCCAGTCCACGCCGGCGAGAAGGTCGAAGAAATTGTTCTTGCCGAAGAACTCCGCAGACATGTTCAGATTGCGGTAGGCGTCGATGAGATATTCAAAATTGATCTTTTCCGCCCAGATCCTGCCGAGCGGCCTTGGGCGGAGGTCCACGCCGTGGCACTCCTCGCCGAGGAACTGCGGGGTCTTCGCGCCGGGGATGCTCTGCGGCACGAAGGAGAACGGGCAGCCGGTCATCGCAGGGTGTCCGTACACTTCGAACGGAAATTCCGTGCCTCGGCCGAGGCTGACCACAGTCCCTTCGAAGTAGCATGTCGATGAATAGAGGTACACCGCACGCATGTCCTTGATGTTCGGCGACGGGGGCAGGATGAGGGCGTAGCGGGTCCGGTGGGTGTAGTTCAGGCACGGGATGACTGTCAGGTCGCAGATGCCGTTCTCCAGCCAGCCCTCGCCGTTGATCATCCGGGCCAGTTCCCCGAGCGTCATTCCGTGGACGGTCGCGACAGGCAGCCAGCCGACTCCGGACTTGAGGCTCATGTCCAGCACAGGGCCGTCAACGTAGAAGCCGTTCGGATTCGGACGGTCAAGGATGACAACCTGCTTGCCGTCACGGGCGCAGGCCTCCATCAGGTGGTGAAGGGTGATGTAGTAGGTGTAGTACCGCAGCCCTACATCCTGAATGTCAACCACAAGCACATCGAACCGGTCGGTTTTCTCCTTATCCGGAATCCTCGACCCTCCGCCGTAAAGCGACAGGATCTCCACCCCGGTCTTATCGTCCACGCTGCTTCCGACATGCTCTCCGGCATCGGCGCTGCCCCGGAACCCGTGTTCCGGAGAGAAAATCGCCCTGACATCCACGCCCTTCTCAATCAGCGCATCGACGATATGCCGCCCGTACTCGATCCTTCCTCCCGGCACGGAAGGCTCCAGAAACGGAATCAGCGAGATCCCGTCGAACTTTTCCCGGTCTCTGAGATTGCCGGAATGATGTTTCCTGCCGGTACGCTTCGACAGGCTCCGCGACCGGTCGGTGTGCATGTCTGACCGCAGACATTCCGGGAAGCATCCGCCATACTCCGCAAGCGCGTCAGCCAGCCTGGAGCCGCTGACCCTGTCCCCGACAATCCCCGTCCGGTTGCTGAACACCGCCACCCTCTTCCCCTTCAGCAAAGGAAGATACTCCTCGAACCTCTCGTCTCCCAGAATCACTTTTTCCGAATATGTCCGGGCGGCGGCCGCGCCGACCTGCAGCATCGCCACCGCGATGAC
Source organism: Bulleidia sp. (assembly GCA_963623745.1). GTDB lineage: Bacteria > Bacteroidota > Bacteroidia > Bacteroidales > UBA932 > Cryptobacteroides. Next base: position 4,354 of record CAVFMX010000053.1, on the reverse strand, counting down.
AATCAAAGCCTTAAAACCACATCTCATGATCATTGTCCGTTTCCAAGGCTCAAGATACGAAAATCTGTGTGAAAAATTTTGACTCTCCGAAATAATCGTTACCTTTGTGACAGATCATCATGATATGATATTTGGCAAATAAAAACGGGCGTCTGTCCCTAAAACAGATGCCCGTTTTTTTGAAAAATCACCGAAGGGAGGTATTTGCCCCCCCCGCAAAGTCCCTTTAGTTCTTACTGCATCGAGCCACCGATCAGGTCGAGGATTTCGGAGGTGATTTTGCCTTGGCGGCCTTTGTTGTACTCAAGAGTAAGATCCTGGAGGAGTTCGTTGCCGTTGTCGGTGGCGAGCTGCATCGCCACGGTGCGGGCGGCGTGCTCGGCGGCGGCGCTGTCCAGAAGGGTCGAGAAGATTCCGAGGCGGACCACTTTCGGCAACAGAACCTTGATCAGTTCCTCCGGAGACGGCTCGATGATCAGGTCGGGAGTTCCGGCGGCAGAAGGAGCCGGCGCTTCGGCAGATCCGGCACCAGGATGGTGAGATTGCCGGAGCACCGTTGATGATGCCGGCACCTCGACAGGTCCGGCAACCGGCTGGGGAGCCACTGCGGACGAGGCCGGCGCTTCAGCAGAAGCCTCACCCGAGACGGAAACGTCCGGAACAGAACCTTCCGAGGATGCCACCGCCGCAGAGGACAGCGCTTCGGCAGAAGCCTCCGCGATCCTGCCGGCATGAAGGTCGGCGGTGGCGCAGGTCAGGGAAAGGGGCAGATAGGTCTGCCGGACAGTGGGCTGGGAGGAGGTGGACTTGTAGTGATTGTACACGAGTTCCACCTTGTCGAACCGGCCGGAGACAAAGCCGTCCAGCAGTTCCTGAGCCAAGACCGAGGCCGCCTCGTAGGACGGAGACCCGGACATCTTCGTGAAGTCGGCCGGACTCGGAAAGCCCAGTTTCCTCATCGCCTCAGCCATCTTGCGGCCGACGGAATAGACCACGATGTCGGAAGGCCGGAGACCCGCGGCAAGATGTTCATTGACCACCGCCGAAGCCTCCCGGACGGCATTGGAGTTGAACGCCCCGCAAAGCGACGAATTGGAGGCGAAGGCGACAACCGCCACCCTGCGGACCTTACGCTGAACCATCAATGAATATGCCCCCTCGGCCGCCGCCCTGTCAGATTGGTCAGACAGGCCCGACAACCGGTCAGAGCCATCTTCCGAAGCCGGAGCGGACACGTTCATGGAACCCATCAGGTCGATGAGCATGCCGTGCAGACGCTTCTCGTACGGAAGCATGTTCCCGATCGCCTGCTGCGCTCTGTGCAACTTGGCGGACGCGACCATCTTCATCGCCGAAGTGATCTTCAGCGTGCCGCCCACCGACGCGATCCTGTCCTTTATTTCCCTCAGAGACGCCATCTTATGAATATCTTCCTACTTGTTTCCCTGTGCCAGAACCGATTTCACCACCGCAGCGGCCTCGGCCTCGATGATCCCCGTGATGGTCCCGTCGATCCTGCCCTCCGCCAACGGCTCAAGGACATCAGCCTGATGCGCCGCCCTCATCCTCGTCAGGAACTCCGACTGGAACAGCGGAACCTGCTCCACACTGATGTCACCCATGAGGGCGTGCGTGCCGCAGTAGAGAACCGCGACCTGCTCCCCCACCGGCATCGGAGAGTACTGCGGCTGGATCAGAAGCTTGTTGTTCTTGCGGCCCTTGTCGATGGTCATAGCAGTAACCTTGTCCATGTCCGAGGAGAATTTGGAGAACGACTCCAGCTCGTTGAACTGCGCCTGGTCGATCTTCAGGGTACCCGCCACCTTCTTCATCGACTTCACCTGCGCGGCACCGCCGACACGGGACACGGAGATCCCGACATTGATCGCCGGACGCTGACCCTGGTTGAACAGCCCCGACTCCAGATAGATCTGACCGTCGGTGATGGAAATCACGTTCGTAGGGATGTAGGCGGACACGTCACCGGCCTGTGTCTCGATGATAGGCAGCGCTGTGAGCGAGCCTCCGGCCTTGACCTTGCCCTTCAGGGAGTCCGGCAGATCGTTCATCCGCTCGGCGACCTCCTGCTGGTCAATGATCTTGGCAGCCCTTTCGAGAAGCCTTGAGTGCAGGTAGAACACGTCTCCCGGATAGGCCTCACGTCCGGAAGGACGGCGCAGGATCAGGGAAACCTCGCGGTAGGCCACAGCCTGCTTGGAGAGGTCGTCATAGACAACAAGAGCCGAGCGGCCGGTGTCACGGAAATATTCCCCGACGGCGGCTCCCGCGAACGGAGCGAAATACTGCATGGCGGCGGGATCGGCGGCGGTGGCGGCGATGACGACCGTGTAGTCCATCGCACCCTTGGCACGGAGGGTCTCCACGATGTTTGCGACCGTGGAACCTTTCTGTCCCACAGCCACATAGATGCAGTAAACCGGATTTCCGGCCTCGTAGCAGGAACGCTGGTTGATGATCGTGTCGATGGCGATGGCCGTCTTCCCGGTCTGGCGGTCGCCGATGATGAGTTCCCTCTGGCCGCGGCCGATAGGGATCATCGCGTCGATTGCCTTCAGCCCCGTCTGGAGAGGTTCGGTCACAGGCTGACGGAAGATCACGCCCGGAGCCTTGCGCTCAAGAGGCATCTCCGTAAGCTCCCCTTCGATCTTTCCCAACCCGTCAAGAGGCACGCCAAGCGGATCGACCACTCTTCCGAGCATCTTCTCGCCGACCTTGATGGAGGCGATGCGCCCGGTCCTGCGGACCGTCATCCCTTCCTTGACCTCATCCGTCGGACCGAGCAACACGGCTCCGACGTTGTCCTGTTCAAGGTTCATCACCACGCCCATCACTCCGCTCCCGAATTCGAGCAGCTCACCGGCCTCAGCGTTGCCAAGACCATACATCCTTGCCACACCGTCGCTGACCTGCAGCACCTTGCCGATTTCCTCAAACCGGAGGGAGGTGTCGATGTCCTTCAGCTGCTCCAGAAGCACCCGGGAGATTTCACTTGGTTTTATGTTGTCCATACTAAGAAGCTGTTTTGAAATAATTTCTCTCTTTTCTTACACGGCCTTTCCGGCCATTTTCATCTTCCCCATCGGTCACGTAGCTACTGCCGCGCTCCCTCTTCCAAAGCCGAAACTGCCTCGAAAATTCCACATGATAAAATTCGGGAATCATTTCAAAACAGCTTCTAAACTATTCTTCTGTTCTTTTCAATGAATTGACGCCGGATGATGTCTATCTGACGGGAGACGCTGGCGTCAAGGACGGTGTCCTCGACCTCGAAGACGAAACCGCCTATCAGGGACGGGTTGACCTCGGTTTTCAAGATCAGCGTGCAGCCGGTCTTCGCCTCGATCAAATCCCGGAGACGGGATTCAAGGGTCGGCCGCTGTGGTTCGGCAGGGTCACCAACCGGTTCCGCCGGCCGTTGAGCTTGTCGAAGCGACGGCCCTTCGGCAGGATCCGAAGATGCAGCCACGGAATCCAGCAGCGCAGGGTCGGCGACCACAAGCCGGGCGCGCCTGATGTGGCGGGAGCGGTAATATTCAGTGAGGAAGGTCGTCAGAATCAGCCGGATGTCGCCGATGCGGCGGTTGCGGATCAGCAGGGTCAGGAATTTTCGCAGTTCCGGGACGAGGGATGTCGCTTCGGAAGAGCCGGCGACCGGAGAAATCGCCGCATCAAGGAGGGCGATTTTCTTGGCGGAAGCGACAGCCGGATCGATCACTGTGCGGCGGAAGTCCGGAGACTCGTCAAGAGCCTTTCCGATGGTCTGAACCTGAGCCGCCACCACCTCGCCGGAGCCGGTCTCGTCAACCAACTTCAGCAGAGCTGTGGCATAGCGTGTCGCGATAATCCCTGTGTTCATTGCATCAATTCTTCAGTTCCCCGGACGAAGTGACCTCATCCACAAGCCTGTCCACAAGGGCGGACTGTCCGTCAGCATCGGAAAGGCTCTTCTTCAGAACCTTCTCCGCCACACTGACCGAAAGCAGCGCGACCTCCCTGCGGACATCCCGCAAAGCGCTCTCCTTCTCGGCGGCGATCTGCGCGCGGGCCTGTTCCAGAAGACGGGAGGCCTCCTCCCGGGCCTGGACCTTGGCCTGCTCAACGATGCTGTCCCTCGAAGCCGCGGCCTCCTTCAGAATCCGGTTCTGCTCCTGCCTGGTCTCCTCGATCAGGCGGGACTGTTCCCCGGCCAGATCACGGAGCTTCTCCTCCGCCTCTTTCGCAGCCTTGATGGAATCATTGATCCTCGCCGCCCTCTTCTCGACCGAGCCGGTGATCATGGGGAATCCCCACTTGGCCAGCACGAAGAAGACGATGCCGAAGATCAGCGTCATCC
>CAVFMX010000052.1:0-5625 GCA_963623745.1 Bulleidia sp. | reverse complement strand
GAGCCACGAGAGGGCGATGATCATATAGCCGTCCTTCAAGGAGATGGCTGCGGACTTTCTGACAAATATGAAAGGGAATATTCCGACGGTGAAGGTGATCGTGAAACTGATCATCAGGGCGGCCAAGGCGCTGTCGTTGCCGTTGGCCATAGAGACCAGTATGGACAGGAACATAAACAGCGCACTGACAAGCAGAGCGTAGCCCACATTTCTGGAGATCACCTTGATGTTCATGCGGATGTTCTTTTAGTCTTCGTTCCTGATTGCCCCGGTCGCTTCGGCAGGCTCAGTGACCGAGGTGGCGGCCTTGGAGCGAAGGTTGGCCACCCTCTTGCGCAGCATCTGGTTCTCTCCGGTCAGCTCGGTGATGCCGTCGTTCAGTTCCGCGAGCTGGTCATCCCCTTCAAAGGAGAATGAATATTTCTTGTTGAACGACCGGTAGTTGTTCAGCCCCGCAAGCATCCGATAGACAGGATTTACATAATAGACAAGGATGAAGAACATCAGCATCAGCACGAGCAGCAGCCCGACCCCCACGGCCACAGCCCCTGGGATGATGCTCCTGTAGAACCCTCTCTGGAATGTCAGCGAATTTTTCTTGAGATCCGCATAGATGGCGTTGTTGAGCGCGTCGATGCACGAGTTCAGCCGGCGGAACTCCGGCTGGAGCCTGTCGAAGTACCAGACCCGGGTGTCGATGAAGTCCGAGAGCAGCACATCGTCCAGCTCAAGCGAGGTCAGCATGTAGTCCGAACAGGCGCAGGCCACCGAATCCGTCAGCGGAGTCATCTTGTCGGAAGTCAACGAGCCCCGCAAGGAATCACATCGATCCATGAACTCCTTCTGATGGAAGTCCGGGAAAGTGCCGACCGAATCGGCTCCGATGACGGCCAGCAGATCAAGATTGTACCGGTTCGCGGCCTCTGACAGTCTCTGGGCGATGTTGACGCTGCGGATGTTGTCCGCGATGAGATCCGACACATAGTCGCTCATCTTGTGGTACTCCAGGATGGAGATCACGCTGGAGACGAGCAGAGTGACGGCTATCGCACTGAGGCTCAGCGTCAGCTTCATCCTCATCGTGAGCCTGAACTCCTTCATTCTGTCCGCAAGTTTCCTGAACATTTCCTGCAAGTCTGTTTGACTTGCAAACTTACACAAAATTCACGACAAAGAAAACAGGCCACCCTCTACCGATGCCTCTTCTCCAGTTCCTTTTCAAGGTCGGCGATGCCGTAGCCTTTGCTGACAAGAAGCACAAGCAGACGATAGACCGGATCCGAAGCCTCGAGCTGGACACTTCCCCGCGCACTATGATCTCCACGCCGGGGAACCTCTGCTGAAGTACGGCATTGAACTCAAGATTGACTCCCTGCAACAATCCGTCCGGGGAGACCTCCGTCACAATCGCGACGGCAACCGTTAAAAGGAATATTGCACGACACCCAGAACCCTGTGGTTCATGATGTTATGAAGGTCATTGACAGCAAGTCCCCTTGAGTCCAAGGTATTGATGTCTCCGTAGCGGACACAGGTGCAGTCATATTCAACAGCGAATGTCAGCCTGTCCAGATTGAAGGCCACGGCCGGCACTACGCGGAACATGTCGCGGATGTTCTTGAACCCGCCGGAGAAGCAGTAGATGTAACTTGTGATCGCGGCACCGGTGTCGATGTCCGTCAGAAGATCCTGCGCAGAGCCGAGCGCCGTCATCCCTCCGGCCATGAGCATGAACTGCCATTGGCTTCCGTAGGATGCCGACACGAAAGCGGTGGCGGAACGCAGAGGCGTGTACTTGTAGTTCAGCTGGTCGCTGTAGTCGCGAAGAGCATAGCCGCCCATCAGGCGGAGATGGTCTCCTCCGGACGCGAGGACAGCCTTGGCGTTGACCTTGAAAAGCCCTTTGGAATATTCCACATAACCCATCGGGCTTATCATCGAGAGCCTGTCCTTGACGGCGGATCCCTTGTAGTAGGAGCCGCTGTTGTCAAGGGTACGCCAACGAGGCCTGATGCTGAGGAAATCGGCTCCCATCTTCGCCGTGAAATGTTCCGTGGCGAATGACAGTCCGGCGTAGAGTTCTGGAATGAGACCGTACTTCACATAGTCAACGGACTCTCCCTGCGGGCCGGTCGGCATGAATTCCATCGGATAGAGGAATCCTGCGGTGAGGGTGAGATGTTCAAGAAAAGAGACATCCGCCATCAGCTGAGGACTTCTTGCGTACGGATTGAACGGAGATCCGGCCTCATAGCCGATGGTGTAGGGCATGTCCATAGACATCGGATGCCAGGCGTGTCCGATCTTCAGACTGTAAGATCCGACAATCCCGTCGGGTTCGTCCCAGCCGAGATTAAGGTAGGCCTCCCGCAGATGAAGCGACGCGGCTCCGCTTCCCACAATGTGAAAATCAGTCTCCAGTCTGCCGGTCACATTCAAGGATCCGTACCTGAGCCCCGTAAGATTGAAGCCAAGACGGGTCGTCAGGGCGGACACCGTCAATGAGGGGTTGTACCAGATGTCGTAGCCGTTCTTGTTGAACTCGCTGTCGTAAGGCAGGTAGTAGAACAAGTCTTCGGTGTCGGCCTTGACCTCGCGGGCGTCGAACGCCGCGCTCGTGCGGAAGAAACCATACGGTTCCAGATGATTTGTGAGCTTTATCAGATGGCTTTGGGCGCTGACCGGCAAAGTGAGGATCAGCATGGGCAGAGCCAGTGTCATAAGTGTTCTTTTCATACCATCATTTCTTCTGCGTCAAGGCCGACGGCCCTGACCTGTCGTCAACGATTAAAATGTGAATTTGACAAGTGCCTGAATGCGGTTGTTGGTGATCCAGTGGAGGTTGTCCTTGGCAAGGCCGTCCACTCCGATGCATTTCACACCGTCAATCGTCTTGTAATCGCCGTACTGAACGCTTGTGAGCTCATATTCAAGACCGATCGCGAACTTGCCGATGTTGCGGATCACGGTAGGAGTGAGCCTGAACATCTGATTCATGTTCGAGAAACTGTTCTTGCTGAAATAGAGGTTCTCGGCCTTCGCGTAGGTGTGGCCGTTCAGATCGGTGACACCGAATCCATTGCCGGTGTAAAGGTCGGCCTTGGTTCCGAAATTCTTCACATAGCCGCCGAACAGGATCCATTGGGTCTTCTTGCCGTACATGAGGCTGACCCAGGTGGAGGAGTTGCGGGTAGGGGTATATTCATAGCTCACTCCGTCAGACTTCACTCCGGAGATTCCGTAGCCACCGTTCAGGTTGACATGTTCGCCGGCCTCGGCGAAGACTGTCTTGACCTTGACGGAGAAGAGACCTTTGCCGTACTGTCCGTAGAGGAACGGCGTGAAGGTGGTTATGCGGTCATCAACCTTGACGGTGCCGTTGTTGTTCCTCGGTTTTATCGAAAGCATGTTCACTCCGGCCCGGACGAGGAAGCCGTCTTTCCTGTAGTTCAGACCGAGATAGATCTCCGGAGTGCAGCCGTACTGGATGTAGTCCGCGGACGCTCCGCCAGGACCGGCGGAAGTGTACTGCATCTGCCAGATGGCGGCACCTGTCAATGACAAAGTCTCGCTCAGGCTGTAGTCCAGTTTCACCTGAGGCGTGCGGCTGAACGCCCCGAAAGGAGCGCCGGTGTTCAGCGAGAAGACGTCCGGCATGTCGGCCGCCATCGGATGCCATGCCTGTCCGGCCGTCACCAGCCAGTCATTCCTGCCGATCGTGGCATAGGCCTGACGGAGACGGAGGACGGCAGTTCCGGTGGAGCCGGAAAGGCCGTTGTAGAAGTCGGTCTCGATCTTCGCGCCGATCTTGAAACCGTCATATTCATAACCGGTCACATTGAGACCGATTCTGGAGGTTAGGGCGGCGAAGCGGAAAGAGTTCTGCTCATTCAGATCGACATCCCCCTTCTTGTTCTCGTCCTTTGGAAGGTAGTAGAAGAAGTCCTCGGTTCCGGCAACGCTCTCGCGGGTGTCGAAAGCATAGTAGTTACGGATGAATCCGTAGAGACTCACGCGCGGCTTGGTCTCCTGCGCGCCAAGTGAGGCGCAGACAGCCAAAGCGGCAAGTGAAACAGCGATTCTGTTCATTTTACAACAACAATTTAGTTTTTACATGGAGAAGCTGCTTTGATGTCCTCACCAAAACAGCTTCTCGACAATATTCCTATATTACTGGGCGAACGGGAAGATCTTGGTAAGCCAGAAGAATCCGAAGATGAATCCCACCACGCCGATGATGATGCCGACCTTGGCCATGTCCTTGGTCTCCACAAGCCCCGTGGAGGCGGCGATGGCGTTCGGCGGTGTGGAAATCGGCAGGACCATAGCGAGCGAGGCACAGGCGGCGATGAAGATGATCATTGCCTGTGAACCTCCCATCGCGATGAATGCCGAGTTGTTCGCCGCAGCTGGATCGGCCATGCCCTCGGCCACGACTATGAGAATCGGGATGAGAAGCGCGGCGGTCGCCGAGTTGCTGATGAAATTAGACAGGCCGTAGCAGACAAGACCGGCGATGATCAGCACAAGGACAACCGACATCGTGCCGAAAGGAATCGCCGTGATCAGCACCTTGGCAAGACCCGTGTCCTGAAGCAGGTAGCCCAGGGCGAATCCTCCGGCGACGAGCCAGAGCACGGACCAGTTGATCTCCTTGATCTCCTCCTTTCCGAAAAGGCCGGTGGCCGTGAACACTCCGAGAGGGATCAGAGCCACGACATTGGAACTGATGTGATGGAGCTGCTCCGTGACCCAAAGAAGGATCGTGACGGCGAAGGTCACCCAGACAAGCTTGCTCCTCCAGTCCTTCTTCTTTGTGTTCTCCGGAATCTCAAGCACGAGTTTCTCGGTCTTGAACGGGAAGAAGATAAGCAGGAGAATCCAGGCCAGAAGAACCATGATGATGACATAAGGAATCATGTGCACGCACCAGTCCACGAAGGAAACATCAATCCCCGCCTGCTCAAGATAGCCCTTGGCCGTGGCGTTCGGAGGTGTTCCGATCGGAGTTCCCATGCCGCCGAGATTGGCCGCGATAGGGATGGACAGAGCCAGACCCACCTTGCCGCGGTCATCGCTCGGAAGTTTCGAGAGCACCGGAGCGAGGAAAGCCAGCATCATGGCGGCTGTGGCCGTGTTGCTCATGAACATCGAGAACACGGAGATTATGGTGAGGAAGCCAAGCAGAACCATCTTCGGCTTGGTTCCGAATATGCTCAGGAGCGACTTCGCCAGTGTCACGTCCAATCCGAATCTCTCGGCCATGATCGCAAGCACGAATCCGCCGAGAAACAGCATCACGACAGGATCGGCGAAAGAGGACATTATCTTCTTGTAGCTGACGAGCTGTCCGAACTCAGGGTTGCAGAAGAACCCGAATCCCTTGTCGGACACAGTCAGCAGGGCGATCACGATGATCAGCACCGATGTGGTCCAGTTCGGGATGATCTCGAAGACCCACATCAGGGCGGCGAAGACAAAAAGGGCGATCACACGCTGCTGGACAACTGTCAGTGCGTCGATGCCGAAGAAAGAGGTAGGGACACACCAAAGGAACAGTGTGACCAGAAGAACGATTGGCAGAAGCACACAGTACTTCACATTGAATTTCTTTTCAGCCATTTC
>CAVFMX010000051.1:0-38616 GCA_963623745.1 Bulleidia sp. | reverse complement strand
TGGGCAACGCCTGGGGCATCACCGCCCCGATGTGGCTCCAGAACATCATCATGAGGGGGTCACACATCATGAGCACCGTCATCGTGGCTCCTCTCGGGCCGATCTCCATAGCCGCCAACTCGCTGGCGATCATCGCCGAGAGCTTCTGCTACATGCCTGGCTACGGAATCGAGGAGGCCGCCACCACGCTCGTCGGACAGAGCCTCGGAGCGAAACGCAGGGATGTGGCCAAACGGTTCTCGCAGATCACGATGATGATGGCGGCCGGGATCATGACGCTGCTGGGAGCATTGATGTTCGTCTTCGCCACAGATCTGATGACGCTTCTGAGTTCCGACCCTGATGTCATATCTCTGGGAGCCAAGGTGTTGAGAATTGAGGCGTTCGCCGAGACACTGTACGCTTTCTCGATTGCCGGCTACGGTTCCTGTGTCGGAGGAGGCGACACCCTCGTGCCGAGCGTGATGAACTTCGGAAGCATGTGGGTGGTACGCATCGGACTGGCACTGATTTTGACGCCGCATTTGGGGCTCACCGGCTACTGGATAGCCATGTGCATCGAACTGAATGTCCGCGGTCTGCTGTTCTACTGGCGGCTGCGCGGAGAGAAATGGATGAAACTAAAGATCACTTGAGTATATGGAAAAGATTGTCAATCAAGAGTTCGGCGGGGAGAGACCGTTGTATTGCAGACACAACCTTTATCTTGAGAATGTCAAGATACACGCCGGAGAGTCGGCTTTGAAAGAGACCGGCGACATCACCGCCGTCCATTGCCGGTTCGAAGGGAAGTACCCTTTCTGGGAATGTGACGGATTCGTCATCAAGGACAGCCTTCTGACGGTAGGCGCGCGTTCAGGGCTTTGGTATTCAAAAAACTGCGAGATCTACGACACTATCATAGATGCTCCGAAGACTTTCCGCAGGATGGACGGGATCAAGCTCAGGAACGTCCAGATTCCGGGCGGCACGGAGACTTTCTGGGACTGCCGGAACATCGACATCGAGGACTGCGTCATAGACAGGGCGGATTATGTGTTCATGCACTGCGAGAACGTCAGGCTGACAAACGTCAGACTGAACGGCAACTACAGCTTCCAGTACGCCGGAAACGTGGAGATCCGAGGCTGCGTCCTGAACTCGAAGGATTCTTTCTGGGAGGCGGAGAACGTCACCGTCATCGACTCCGTCATCAATGGCGAATATCTTGCATGGTACTCTAAAAACCTCCGTCTCGTGCGCTGCCACATCACCGAGACGCAGCCTCTGTGCTACTGCGACGACCTTGTCCTTGAGGACTGCACGATGGGCGCCGACGCCGACCTTGCCTTTGAATATTCTTCCGTCCGGGCCACCGTCAAGGGGCACGTCCCGTCCATCAAGAACCCCCGCACCGGCTTCATCCGCTACGGCTCCGTCGGCGAGATCATCCTCGACGGAAACATCAAGGCTCCCGGCGACTGTGTTCTGGAGAAACTGTAGGAAAGGAAGATCCGAAAGCGGACACGAAAGAAAAAAAAGCGCGCAGTGCGTAGCGACGCAAGGGAGAAACAAACAAGGTCTAATTGACCTCTCCGGAAAACAAGAGAGAGGGGCTGACTGATATTTTTTAGTCAGCCCCTCTCTGTGGTGTCGGGAAGAATCGAACTGCCGACACATGGATTTTCAGTCCATTGCTCTACCATCTGAGCTACGACACCATTCCGTTCGGGATTGCAAAGATAGGCATTTTTCCTTTGGTTGCAAATTTTTCCGGGAAGAATTTATGCTTTTCTTCGCAGAATTGATGTTTTTGGTTAAATTCGCCTTTATGACTGGCAGGTCTTTCATACAGGTGATTCTTCCGCTCCGGTTGGAGTGGGAGCCGTTTTATTTTACGGAAGTCGGAGTGATCAATTCATCGGAAGGCACGTCCGGCATGTTTTCGGTCTCTTCGGCAGGCTCAGTGGCCAAAGGCGAAAAAGGCAGAGAACAGGTGAAGGTAGGAGACCGGGTGCGGGTGAATTTCGCAGGGAAGGAATATGTCGGTGTGGTAAGCACGGTGGATGCGGGGAAACAGGCTGAGGCTATGGGAATTGTGGACAGGGTGAAGCCGGTTGTCGGAATGGCGGAGGGACTGGAGCCTGTCACATCAGAGGAGATCGCGCTATGGAGGCGGATCGCAGAATATTATCTGTGCACGGTCGGGGAGGTTTACAAGGCGGCTTATCCGGCGCAGAAGGTCGAAAAGGAAACTGTGCTGGCACGTAAGGAGGCACTTAAAGCGGAGAGGGTGGACAAGAATCGTGTCAGGATCGAGGACAAGATAAAAAGGCTGAGAGAAAGGGCTCAGAAAAAGGCGGAACTGGCCGGGAAGGCCAGAAAACATGAATGCCGGGAGAGGTATCTGGCCGAGAAAGAGGTGATGGAAAGAGAGATCGGATTGTTGATGGGGAAAGAGGATGCTGAACCTGTCGAAGCGGCGGAGATAACCGGGGAAGAGATTGCGCTCTCGGCGGCGCAGGAGGAGGCATATTCAAAGATCAAGGAGATTTTCGGAAAGGGAAAGCCCGCGCTGTTGCACGGGGTGACGGGATCGGGGAAGACAGAGATTTATCTGAAACTGGCGCAGGATACGCTGGCTAAGGGAAGGAACGTGCTTTATCTGGTGCCGGAGATCGCTCTCAGCCGGCAGCTGGAGGACAGGATCCACAAGACATTTCCGGCGGAACTGCTTGTGTTCCACTCCGGGGAGACGATGTCCAGAAAGCGGGAGACGGCGGCGGTCCTGAGACATGGCGCGTCGCCGGAAGAAACCGGAGATGTAAAGCGCCGGAGCTACGTCGTCCTTGGAACCCGAAGCGCCGTCTTCCTTCCGCACAGGGAGTTGGGATTGGTGATCGTGGACGAGGAGCATGACACGTCCTACAAGCAGGACTCCCCCGCCCCAAGGTACAACGGCCGGGAAACGGCGATAATGATGGCGAGGCTATTCGGAGCCGATGCGGTTCTCGGGTCGGCGACCCCGTCGCTTGAGTCGCTTTACAATTGCAGTGTCGGGCGCTACGGGCTTGTGACCCTCAAGAAACGTTTCTACGACACCGCAGACTCGGACATCGAGCTCATCGACACAATCGCCGAACGCCGCAAGAACGGAATGGTCGGAGACTTCTCCCGAAAACTCATCGATCACATCAACGGCTGCCTCTCAAGACACCGGCAGGTGCTGATCCTCAGGGAGCGTCGGGCATATTCCCCGATAGTGCAGTGCCATGAATGCGGCGAAATCCCGAAATGCCGCTGCTGCAATGTCAGTCTGAGCCTGCATAGGCGCGCCGACGGAAGCGAAAGGCTCGTCTGCCACTACTGCGGCAGGGTGTATGAATATGCCGGAAAGTGTCCGAAATGCGGAGGCGGGTTGAAACCGTTGGGATCCGGCACACAGAAGATCGAGGATGAAGCCGCCAAACTGTTCCCGGAGGCAAGGATCGCACGTCTGGACAGCGACACGGCGCAGAGCAGTAAATACGAGACCGAAACGATCAGGAAGTTTTCCAAAGGTGAAATCGACATTCTGATCGGCACGAGGATGGTCGCCAAGGGGTTTGATTTCAGCGGATTGGTCCTTGTGGCCGTACTTCAGGCCGACTCGATTCTCGCTCAGGAGGACTACCGGGCGGACGAGAGAGGACTCCAGCTTCTGGAACAGTTCAGGGGACGCTGCGGAAGACGCGGGGAGAAAGGGTTGTTCGTCATCCAGACATCCCAGCCGGAACATCCTGTCTATCAAAGCATAAACAGACAACTGGACGAGAACGGCACAATGGCTCGATTCCTCGGAGAAAGGAAGATGTTCGGTTATCCGCCATATTCCCGGGTCATCGGAGTCATCATCAAGGACTACAATCCGGCAAGGGTGGATCCGCTGAGCCGCGAACTTGCGGAGACGCTGCGTGGCGCGCTTGGCGTCAGCCCCGGATTCTCCCCGGAAGTGCGGAACGGGCCGAATGTCATAGGACCCTATTCACCGGCAATTGACAGGATCTCCAATCAGAACATCCGTCAGATCAGGGTGTTGCTGCCGAAGGACCGCTCACTGACGAGAAACAAGGAGACGCTGGCGGCAGCGGTCGAGCGTTTCGAGAAGAAGAGAAAATATTCAGGTCACATCGCGCTTGATGTCGATCCGGCCTGACCATTGTTGATAACTTCGACTTCGGCATATTCCCATATTCCGGAAATTTTGAGTAACTTTGGGGTTTGAACCGTGTCCGCCGCACCTCTTGTGGTAGCGATGGATCAAGACTTAAATTATCACAGAATATGGGAAAAGTCATAGCAATAGCAAATCAGAAAGGCGGAGTGGGAAAGACCACGACCGCCATCAACCTCGCCGCATCGCTCGCGGTGCTGGAGAAGAAGGTTCTCATCATCGACGCCGACCCTCAGGCCAACACCACGTCCGGGCTGAATTTCTCTCCGGACAACGATGAGAAGAGGACAATCTACGAGGTGATGATCGGAACGATTGACATCAGGGACGCTCTTATCCAGACGGAAATCCATGATCTTCAGATGATTCCGTCACATATCAACCTTGTCGGAGCCGAAATCGAGATGATCGAGGAGGAGGACAGGGAGACGATCCTGAAGAGAAGGCTCGCCCCGATCCGTGACAACTACGACTACATCATCATCGACTGTTCCCCGTCTCTGGGACTCATCACCATCAACGCCCTTTCGGCCTCCGATTCCGTGATGATTCCGGTGCAGCCGGAGTTCTTCGCCCTTGAGGGACTGGGGAAGCTGCTCCAGACCATCAGGCTGGTGCAGAGCGGAGTGAACCCGTCCCTGACGATCGAGGGGTTTGTCGTGACGATGTTCGACGGCAGGACGAAGGTCCACGCGCAGGTCGTGAACGAACTCAATGAGCATTTTCATGACATGGTCTTCGACACGGTGATCCAGAGGAGCATACGCCTTAGCGAAGCGCCTTCGCACGGAAAGCCGATCATCCTCTACGACGTGGTCTGCAACGGTACCACCAACTACATGAATCTCGCCAAGGAGGTGCTGGAGAAGAACGAGAACAGCAGGTAGTCAGACTCTTGCGAAAGCAGATCACTATGGGCAACAATAAACAGGAAAGCAGGCTGGGCAAGGGACTCAGCGCATTGTTAGGGGACATCCAGACAACCGGACCGGAAAGGAAGCCGGTCGGCTATGTAAACAAGGAGATCGCAGGGGCGAATCCGGAGCAGGACTACGGTGACGTGCTGCGCATCCCTGTGGATCTCATCGAACCGAACCCGTACCAGCCGCGCATGGCTTTTGACGGGGAGGCTCTCGAGGAACTGGCCGAATCCATCAGGACATTCGGGCTTATCCAGCCGATCTCGGTGAGAAAGCTCAGGAACGGACGCTACCAGATCATCAGCGGTGAGCGCCGGTTCAAGGCCTGCAAACGGGTGGGGATGGACATCATTCCGGCCTACATCCGCACCGCCGACGATCAGGGAATGCTGGAGATGGCCATCGTGGAGAACATCCAGAGGCAGGATCTCGACCCGATCGAGGTGGCGATGAGCTACCAGAGGCTGATGGACGATTGCGACCTGACACAGGAGATGATGGCGCGGCGGGTCGGCAAGAAACGCGCCTCCGTGGCCAACTACCTGAGGCTTCTCAAACTTCCGACCAAGGTTCAGCACGACCTCAAGACCGGACTCCTAAGCATAGGGCATGCGAAAGTGATTCTCGGAGTGGAGGATCCCGGCATTCAGGAGCTTCTGTGCGACCTCGTGATCAAGAACGGGCTCTCCGTGCGCCAATTGGAGGAAAGGGTCCGCAAAATTACGAAAGAAGATTCCGGCGAACCGGAGCCGAAGCGGCAGGATCTTCCGGATGAGTATCACAAAGTCCTTGAGCACATCGGCAAGTTTTTTGGCAACAGCATCAGCCTGAAGCGCTCCGCCTCGGGGAAAGGGACGATGACGATCAAGTTCGACTCTGACGAGGAAGTGCGCCGTTTCCTCAAGGCTCTTGAGGATTCCAACATCTAAGACACACAATGAAGAATCTGATTCTCCGGACACTTCTGGCGTTGGTCTGCCTTGCCGCATTCTCCACCGGGGCCAAGGCCCAGTTCAGGGAGAAGGCTTTCAGCCAGACCTACAACGATCCGAGCGACACAACCTCGGCAAGGGATTCCATCGACAGGATGTGGTCTTTCAGGGAATTCTTCAGAGGTGTGAGCCACAAGGACACCACATTGAGAATCGGGTCGATGTTCGCCGGTTCCATGGTGTTCATCGGGGCGGAACAGATCCACAACAGGCAGTACTGGAAACTTCCCGTCATCTACGGAGGTCTCGGTGCGACCGTCGGAATGGGCATCCACTACCGGAACCGGTACAAGTCCTCGAAAAGCGACTATGACGCAGCCTTCGCCCTTGATCCGAACACGACGTTGACGGTGGACACGCATTCCAAGGACATGGCGGCCTATATGTTCGCCAGCGCCGGACTTATCTACTGGGCGACCCTCATGGACGGTGTGTACAACTACAAGAGAAATGTGGGGAACCAGCCTGGGAAGGCGACCGTATATTCAATTCTCCTCCCTGGTCTCGGTCAGGCGTACAACGGCGAATACTGGAAGATCCCTGTCTATTGGGGAATGCTGATCGGATCGTACCACTACTACGCCACCAACAGCAAGAACTACAAGAGGTTCAAGAGAATCCACAACGAAGCCACGGATCCTGACGGAAACTATCAGGGCAGCATCCCCGCCGAAAGGGCGCTGTACTACAGGAACGTGTACAGGCGCTACAGGGACTATTCAGTGGTCGCCATCGTCGGAAGCTACCTGCTCCAGATAATCGACGCCAACGTGTTCGCCTACATGCAGGACTTCGAGGTGGGCGACGACCTCACGATGAAAGTAACCCCGACCGTCATCTCCCCCTACAACGAATATGTCTCCCCTTACAATGAATATGCGGTCGCGTCCGCAAGCCGCTCCAATCCGCCGTTGTGCGGTTTCGGGACGGGGGCTTTCGGCGACAACGCCATCGGGATAAAAGTCGGTCTGAGATTTTAACAAAAACATTCGAGAATGAGAAAAACCACATTCGCCACGCTGCTTATCATATTGCTCTTGGTTTTCCTGCCTCAGGGGGATGCCGTAGCGCAGGTTTTCAGAAGAAAGGCCAAGGAAGAGAACCGGGAGCTCAGGCTTCAGATCGATTCCCTTCGGAGAGCCCTGGACGAAATCAAGAGGGAAAACTTTCTGAAAGACAGCATAGCGGATGAGATGATCAACGTTTACGAGGAGAACAATCTCAAGACCGCTGCCGGCCTCAATCCGGAGGACTACACACAGGAGATCACGGACAGCCTCCTGAGCATCTGGTACCTGCATCGCCAGGCCAGGGACAACAATGAGGGGACAGGCTACGACATGGATTCCTTACGTTTCACGTCAAACGTCCCGGACGATGTCCTGAAAGCCCGGCTGGAGAAGATGAACTCCTTCATCACTCTTCCCTACAACGAAAAGGTACGCAACTACATGATTCTCTACTCGGAGAAGATGCCGACCAAGATGAGCACGATCCTGGGCCTCTGCAAGTACTACATGCCGATCTTCGAGGAGACTTTCAGCAAGTACAACCTTCCGGACGAACTCAAGTACATGGCTGTCATAGAATCCGCCCTGAACCCGGTGGCGGTGTCAAGGGCAGGAGCCAAGGGCATGTGGCAGTTCATGTTCCGGACAGCGAAGCTTTATGGTCTGGAGATCAATTCGTTCGTGGACGAAAGGCTCGATCCGTTCAAGTCTGCCGACGCCGCCGCGCGCTACCTCACCGACTCCTACAATGTCTTCGGGGACTGGAATCTGGCGATCTCTTCCTACAACTGCGGCTCCGGCAACGTCAACAAAGCCATTCGCAGGAACGGAGGCAAGAGGGATTTTTGGTCGGTTTACAACTACCTTCCCCGCGAGACAAGGGGCTACGTGCCGGCTTTCGTCGGAGCCATGTACGCCATCAGGTACAGCAAGGAGTACGGTCTGGTTCCGGCGGACATGCGGATGCCTGCCCAACTGGACACGTTCGAGATCCACAGGAACCTGCATTTCAAGCAGATCAGCGAGTTGGTCGGCATCTCCGTCGATGAACTCAGGAACCTTAACCCGCAGTACATCAAGGATGTGATTCCCGGAGACAGCAAGACCTACATCCTCCGCATCCCTTACAACTACTCCGGAGACTTCATAGCCCACGAGGACTCGATCTACACCTACAAGGCTTCCGAGTATCTCAACCCGCAGACCCTCGCGCACTCCGGGAAGTCCTCCGGCGAGACATATTCCTCCGACGGCACGATCATCTACAAGGTCAAGAAAGGCGACATGCTCGGAAAGATCGCCGCTAGGTACCATGTCACGGTGAACCAGCTCATGAAATGGAACCATCTCAAGACCACGAACATCAGCATCGGACAGAAAATCCGCATCTACAAGTGATGCAGCCCGGGTCAGCGGTCAAAACGTCATCACGACCTGAATCTTCGCCTCCGAGGCAGAAGGCTTCGGGACTTTCATGAATGAATATGCCAGCGTGGAGGCTCTGAAATAAAGTTTCAGAACCTTGTACGCCCTTTTGTCGATCACGAACTTGCACCCCGCGACTGCGGACAGACTCCATCCGCGCCCGTAATAGGCCGGGACAGTGAAGCTGCCCGGAGCGTCACGCTCGTAGGAATATATCCGGTCATCCCAATTGTCCACAATGAACATGGTCCCTCTCAGATAAGCGCTGAGTCTGCCTGTTTTCCGGCCTCCCTCCAGATAAGCCAGACCGGCCGGAGAACGGCACAGAAGCCCCTCCACCCTGCCCCTGAGCTTCCACGCCGGCTTGTCGGACGGACCGTAACGCGCGGACATTCCGGAACTGGACCAGTCCAGATCACACCTCGCCCCCGTGCGATACTTCAGGATTTCCTCATAAGGACGAAACCGTTCTGTGACCCTTACGGAAAGCACGGATGTCCCTGTCAACTGCAACGGCAGCTTGAAAAGGATCCGGATCTGCCTTTGGGAGCGGTCACTCTCCCTGACAGCCAGATCAGCGGTCAGGAAGGCTCCAGCCCTCTCCACGCCGACGGCGGCGCCGTACTCATCCGAAGTCTTCGTCCACCCCCGCATTCCTCCGGCGCAATCCGGACTGAACCCCGCAGAGTAACCGTGGACGGCTGACGAGAGCCGCCACTCCCCTCCCAAAGGAACCACGGCCCCGAGAACCATCCCCGGGCTTTCCCCGGCAAAGTCCCAGGCGAGTTCCCCGAAGCAATCCACCCCGCGCCGGGAGTAGCGGAAATCTCCGGACAGTTTACCGGTCTTCGGCTTCGCCGACATGGTCACAGGTTCTGTCAGGCAGTAGCCGGTAAGGGAGAATTGCCCGTTCCGGGAGTAGCGGGTGATGTTCGCGCCTGTCATCAAGGAGATCCCGGCCGGTCTGCCGCTCTCGCACCATGAGCGCAGACCGGGGAAGGAGACGAACGTTGACAGAACCGAGCGGCCGGCCGTGAAATCAGCCGCCACTCCCCTGTGGCTTCCGATTCCCGACCATGACCAGGACGGAGAGAGGCCGGAGGGGCGCTTGCCGAACGAGGCGGAGGATGACAAGCCTGACAGGGACATTCCGCTCCATAAGGCCAGACCTTGGCCGAAACGCGCGTTGAAGTCCCCGACCATGACCTTGCCAAGCCTTCTCCTGCCGTAATATGTCATGTTCATAGACCACGCCGACGGCGGAATCCGCTCTCTGTCTGAATATCTCGTCCTTGCGGCGGATGAGAATTCGAACGTCTCTCCATAGTTCATTCTGTACTTCACACCATAGTTGAAAGCCTCACCCTTGACCGACGAACGCGCCAGAGCCTCATGAGCAAGATGCTTTTCGCCGGCTTCCGTCTGTCCGGGCAAAGCATTGGACGCAAATGAGACGAATGGCTTTAGAGCATTGGCGTAGTCCTCTCCGAAACCATCAACGGCGGCGAGCTCGGAAACGGAGAGCACATCGCCGTTCCTGGAACGGTAGTCCGTCAGGCTTGCTGCCTGGTACCGGCTCATGAGACCGCTTGAGACCATGCGGTTTCCTGAGACAAGATTGATTTCCAAAGGATCGGAGGCGAAAACGGCGAACCTTTCCATCTCCTGTTCGTCAAGTTCCTCCTCTGAACCGGCCCCGGTAAGATAAAGGATGGCGGCCATCCGTCCGTCATCCTGGGCCGAGAGGGCGGTCTGCGAGGCAGACAGCAGGAAGATGCCGGCGATGAAGTTTTTCAAGATATTCATGACTCATTCAAGTTCAGGACGGCAAGATAGGTCAAGAAAACGTAAAAAACGAAAAGAAAAATAAATCATAGGCATGTTTTTTCTGTTTTTTTTAAGGAATATTGTCTAATTTTGTCCGTTACCATAAACAACGAACCGCAAATGAGCAACGTCAGACTGTTTGACAAGTCCTTCAAGCCGTTCATTCCGAACGGGCAGCTTGAGAAAGCCATCGACAACGTAGCCGAAAAAATCAACCGGGATTTCACCGGATGCACAGATTGTCCGGTACTTCTCTGTGTTCTGAACGGATCCCTCATGTTCACGTCAGAGCTGATGAAGAGGCTCACGTTCAACTGCGAGCTGGCCTGCATAAAACTCTCCTCCTATGACGGCACACACACGACAGGCAATGTCCGCGAGACCATGGGGTTGACCAGAAGCATCGAGGGCAAGCGCGTGATCGTTGTGGAGGACATCGTGGACAGCGGCAACACAATCGTGGCTCTGAAGGAACTGCTCAAGGAGAATGGAGCCGTCGAGACCAAGATCTGCACCATGCTCCTCAAGCCCGCCTCCTACACCAAGAATGTTAAGCTCGACTATGTGGCCATGGAGATTCCGGATGACTTCATCGTGGGTTTCGGGCTGGACTACAACGAGCTTGGAAGGAACCTGAAAGACATTTACGTATTGGACACAGACATGAAATATTTTATTCTGTTCGGCCCTCCGGGTGCCGGGAAAGGCACTCAGGCCTCAGCAATGGTTGAAAAGTACAATCTCTGCCACATCTCCACCGGGGAGCTTCTCCGAGGCGAGATCGCCAAAGGCTCCGAACTCGGTCTCAAGGCCAAAGCCCTCATCGATGCCGGAGAACTCGTTCCCGATGAGGTTGTCGAGGGGATGATCGAGAACAAGTTCAAGACCGTGACGGGAGTCTCCGGCTTCCTTCTTGACGGATTCCCGCGCACCATCGCCCAGGCGGAGGCTCTTGACAAGATGCTCGGCAAGAACGGCGAGGCCGTAACCTCCGTTGTCTCAATCATGATTCCGGACACGATGATCAAGGAGCGCATCAAGCACAGGGCAGCCATCGAAGGCCGTGCCGACGATGCCAGCGACGAGACGATCAGCAACCGCATCAAGACCTACCACGAGAAGACCGAACCGCTTGTGGAGTACTACAGGAAGGCCGGCAAGTACGAGGAAATCGACGGCACCGGAACCATCGAGGAAGTCCGCGGAAGGATTTTCGCAATGATGGACAAGGTTTAGGAGCCTCCTCGTCCCGGCATAGCTGACACAGACCATCAATAAATTTGATTTGTAATTTTCCGCCTCCCGGCAGACTTGTGCCGGGAGAATGTTTTTATAATGAGATAATATGCTGCAAAAGTACAATAAATGTCTATACCTTTGCAAAAAAATCTTACGGCTATATGCACAGGCTTATTGATTATCTTTTGAGCAGGGATTCCGGATCAGGGAATTTCCGCTCTTTTGTCATTCTCTGTTTCCGGTTCTTCTGCGGACTGTTGATGCTGCCTTACGGGTATGGGAAGATCGTCAATTATGACAAATATGCAGCGGATTTTTTCGGCGATCCCATCGGTCTCGGAGACATCCCTTCCCTATGGCTTACCATATTCGCGCAGACCGTCTGCCCGATAATGCTGTTGCTTGGATTTCAGACCCGTTTGTCGGCATCCATTCTTGCATTCAACATGCTGGTCGCGGTCAAGTACCATTTCTTCGACCCGTTCAGCGTCAAAGTCTTGCCGGTTCTCTTCTTGGGACTGTATGTCATCCAGCTTCTGATGGGGGCGGGCAAATACTCATTGGATTACATCCTTTTTGCGAAAGGGGAAAAAAGATTCTACAGGAACGAAGCCGTGGCGTTGCTTCTGTTCTTTATTGCCTGCGGAATCGCCTGGTTCGTGCTGGGCAACTGTTTTACAGGGGCTGTCTCTGCCGGGTTGGCTGCATTGACGGTCATATTGTATTCATTCAGTTTATATTGCATAAAACACGATGAATTTTGATTGGAAAGGCCACGCCTCGATGCTCGGGGCGAACACTATGTGGGGACTGATGTCTCCGGTCTCCAAGATAATCATGGCGGGAGGCGCGGTCACACCGTTGGTAGTAAGCGACTTGCGCATTGGCGGAGCAATGGTTTTGTTCTGGGCCGTGTCTTTATTCACAAAACCCGAGCACGTTGACCATAAGGACATGGTGACATTGTTTTTCGCTTCACTCTTCGCCATAGTGTTCAATCAGGGATGCTTCATGTTCGGAATCAGTCTGACTTCGCCGGGAGACGCTTCCATCATCACGACGAGCATGCCGCTCTGGGCCATGATACTGGCCGCGTTCATCCTGAAAGAACCCATAACGGGTAAAAAAGTGCTGGGCATCGCATTCGGTGCGGGAGGTGCTCTGCTGCTTATTCTGGGAAGCGGGAACAATGTCCGGACGACATCGCCGGGAAGCGGGAACACGGCGATCTGGGGAGATCTGCTTGTGCTGTTCGCCCAGTTGTGCTATGCCTTCTACATTGTGTTCTACAAGAACTTCGTGAAAAAATACTCCCTGGTGACCATCATGAAGTGGATGTTCACCTATTCCTTCATCTGCATGCTGCCTTTCTCGGCTAAAGATCTGGCGGCCGCGCATTGGAGCGGTCTGCACCCTGCCGAGATTGCCGGACTGGCTTTTGTCGTGATCGGGGCGACATTCGTCAGCTACATGCTGATCGTCGTGGGTCAGAAGCGGCTGCGGCCGACAGTCGCCGGAATGTACAATTACATCCAGCCGCTTGTAGCCTGCGTGGTTGCCGCATGTTGGGGTATGGATTCCTTCAATCTTACAAAAACAGTGGCGGTAATATTCATCTTCGGCGGCGTGTATCTGGTCACTGCCAGCCGTAGCCGCGCCGACATGGAAAAGGACGGGGAGGTGTCCCATCCACATTGATTCAGCACCTTCTTACCCGTTGATTTCCAGCAGGATTCCCTCGAATCCCCTCACGCTGCTCTCATAGTAGCCGTCACCCGTCGTACGCGGGCAGCTGAGAGTCCGATAACCGTCGGCATCAAGTCTTGCCGTGGGCGGTCCTTTATGAAGTGCGCACCGGCCTGATGAACGGAACGATGTTGTGATTCAGACATTCCTTGAACATTATCAGGCGTCCGACTCTGCCATTGCCGTCCTGAAACGGGTGAATGGATTCGAAACGCTGGTGAAAGTCAAGTATCTCCTCAAAGCAAATCATCTTTTTGCCTCTATACTCTTTCAGCAATACGCGAAGTTCAAGGCCGACTTTTTGCGGAGAAGCAGTCTCCATTCCTCCGACCTCGTTAGGCAGCCGTTTGTACTCACCGACCGCAAACCAGGACTTCGAGGCATCTGACGTTCCGCTTTTCAGCAATCCGTGGAGTCGTTTAACCATGCTTTCGGTCAGCGGTTCTTTTGCCTGATCTATTATGAAGTCGATGCAGCGGAAATGATTGGTGGTTTCAATGATGTCATCCACGTTCACCGCATCGTCAGTGATTCCTATCGTATTGGTTTCGAATATATATCGGGTCTGTTCCTCAGTCAATCGGCTGCCTTCGATATGGTTT
The DNA here is from genome assembly GCA_963623745.1 of Bulleidia sp. Lineage (GTDB taxonomy): Bacteria > Bacteroidota > Bacteroidia > Bacteroidales > UBA932 > Cryptobacteroides. Next base: position 24,663 of record CAVFMX010000051.1, on the reverse strand, counting down.
GAATTATAGGTCGGTTCAATCTGCGTATGGTGATATATCCCACCCTTGATGCCGGAATCTTTTTGCTCACGCAGTGTCTTCAGCAGAGGAGATATTCTGATTTTCGCATTTTTGCGCTGAGGGAGCGGCGCATCTGCGGGTACGTTCCAAGTTTTGCCGACAAGCCGCGCTCCGGCCATTTTCCCTTGAATACAATAGTTCCTTACTGTGCGTTCAGCGACCCCATGAGCCGCCGCATACTCTTTTATGGAAATGTAATCCATATCTCCTGTCGGCACAAATAAACGACAAATGCCGATTCAAAGATAAGTTTTCTTGCCGACATCGGCAAGAAAAACAATGCTGTTTCGAACCAGCTTTAGCGAAATCAGGGATTGCCAATTAATGTTTTTTATTCGGACGGCGAGGGGACATTCCCCTGGTTTTAGTCCTCGACCCTCCAGTAAAATTCATCATTTTATATGGTTATCCGGTCATCTTGGATCAGGTGCAAAAGTGCCCGTAGCGGCTGTAGAACACAAGACCGGGGAAATAATACTCGTCGTCGATGATGATTCACTTCTGCCGGTCATCCAGGCACGACATCCACACCCACGAACCGGGATACGCCGTAAAGCAAGCCGTGGACGAAGGCCTCATTTCCGCCGAACGCTACAACTCCTGCCTCGGCATGCTCGAAGATGACTAGAAGTTCAGGTAGTGATAACTATGTGTTACCAGACAAATTGATCAGCAAATAGTCACCTTATTAGGATGTTTGACTAAAAAACGTTAGTTTTGTATTACGAAAAAAGTCGTAACGAAAAAATGCGTAGTATGGAGAATCCTTTCAAGTTCGGAACTATAGTGGAAGCCGGCTATTTTACCGACAGAGCGAATGAAGTAGCTTACATAGAGCAATTTATAAAGAGCGCCAATCATTTGGTCATGATTAGTCCGCGACGGTTCGGCAAGAGCAGTCTCGTCGCAAAAGCCGTGAAAGAAAGCGGTCGGAAAAGCATTACTCTGAATCTGCAATCAGTGACATCCGTATCAGATTTGTCCGCAAAACTGCTCAGGGAATTCTTCAAGGTACATCCGATGGAGAGAATACGGCACCTGATAGCTCATTTTCGAATAGTCCCAATGATTTCAACAAACCCGGTGACCGGTGCCATGGATGTGTCATTCCAATCCGGCGCACCGGAAGAGGTTTTGCTTGAAGATGTCTTGAATCTGCTGGAGCGTGCTCATTCAGAGAAAGACAGGCTTATTGTTGTGTTGGATGAATTTCAAGAGGTCAAGGACATCTCACGCGATCTGGACAGGCAGCTCCGTTCTATAATGCAGGAACAGAAACACATCAATTACATTCTTCTGGGAAGTCAGGAAAGTATGATGACCGATATTTTTGAGAACAAAAAGTCGCCGTTCTATCATTTCGGGGAACTGATGAGACTTGGGAAACTACCAAGACAAGACTTTTATGACTATCTTGTGGAGAGGCTCTCCGCTGTTTTTCCGGAATCCTGCAAAGTTTTGGCTGACCGTATTCTGAACTTCACGGAATGTCATCCATACTATGCAACAATTGGCTGCGAACGTATGGCAGATTGGTGTTTTGCAACCCAAATCGGAGGATGTTCTCCAGGCGGCGATAGATCACATCGTTGTGTCGCACGCTCTTGACTATGAGCGCATCTGGATGGGTTTTAAGCGTACCAACCGTTGGATTCTTCAGCGTTTGGCCGGCGGAAAATCTCTTCAGGACGGAGAGTACCGGACAAGCACCATCTACAGTGCCCTGAAGCGTCTTCAAAAGGACGGATATGCAATCTATTCCGACCACTACGAACTGGAAGATCCGTTCTTTAAGCAATGGATCTTAAGGCAAGACTAGCTAACCCCATCACATAGCATCGAGGTATGTCGGCCATAGAGAACCACCGAACCGTAATGATTGCAGAACCGCTGACGTGAGTAAAGTGGCACTGACTTTTAGAGAATAGCTGATTTATGATTGCTTATTGCACGATATTTCATATCTTTGTAAACGGTCGACGATAAAGTTATGGATAAAAATGACCTCAACTCTCTTATCAAGACTGCCATCAAGTCTTTCTGGGAGACTAAACAAAAACAACTGACGGCCGACGTTGATTCCTCAAACCGAGGAGCCGTTGTCGGCGGCAAGCAGCTGGATGCCTTCGCAGATATGCTTAAGGTAATTGCTATCGAACAGGGTGTGCCTGACGAGTGCATATTCACAAACCAAGCATACCTGCCGGGATATTTCCGTTCTTCCAAAGATTGGGACTTCCTGATCATTGCCCCCAATAAGAAATTGATCGCCGCCGCCGAACTGAAATCCCAAATCGGCTCCTACGGCAACAATTTCAACAACAGGGCGGAAGAATCAATCGGCTCGGCTGTTGACCTATGGACGGCTTTTCGCGAGAATCAGTTCCCCGGCCAGTCTGCACCGTGGGTGGGGTATCTCGACGACACCTCAATCGAAAAATTTATCCGTTCTTTCATCGCTCATCTGATAGGCAATCTCGATGAATTCCAACAATAACAGATACGGACTTCGTCATTCAGGCGGCAGGCATGGGGATGTTTTCACGTCTCCGAAAGTCGTATCGTATATGTTGGATCTTGTCGGTTATACAGCCGATAAGGATTTAAGCGACACAAGCATCCTTGAGCCATCCTGCGGTGAGGGAGAATTCGTCATTGAAATCATCCGACGGCTTAAAGAATCGTCTTGTCGTTTTGGTTTTGATTTTGAGGAGGCGTTTTTATGTAATGTCCTCGCCTATGACATTGATGAGGCAAAGATTGCATCTTGCCTTTGCCGCATAGTGGATTTCGGTCTGTCATGTCCTCTTGACGGAAATATCCGCCAAGCTGATTTCCTTACCGCAAACATCCGCTCCTTTGACATTGTCGTAGGCAATCCGTCTTACATACGCTATGAACAGATACCATCAGATCTTCTCTCCGGCTACAAGCGGCGATTCCAGACTTTCCACTATAGGGCAGATCTCTATATTCTGTTCTTTGAGAAGAGCTTGAATCTATTGAATCAGGGGGGGGGCATCATTGTTTCATCTGTTCCGACCGCTGGCTTAAGAATGAATACGGCAAGAAACTGCGCGGCTGGATTGCCAAGTTCTTCAGGCTGGAATCAATTATCTCATTGGAGAAAGCCTCCGATGCATTTCAAGAGGATGTGTTGGCATATCCGGCCATCACGCTTATTTCCAATGCAAATCCTGATTCCAAGTTCACTTTCTCAGAACTGACATCCATTACCCAACTTGGGAAAGATACCGGGAGACTGCTTCCCGCACCTGTCTCGGCAGACTGGAGCAGCGTTTTCAATCGTGTACGGGATGATGATACATTGGTGACCATTGAAGAAATGGGCTTTATGGTCGGTATCGGAGTCGCGACCGGAGCCGATTCCGTTTTTATCGCCAAGGATCTCCTGTCAAAGGTTGAGGAGGAGCTGCTTATTCCTGCTTTGAACGCAAGAGACCTGTCAGGAAACCGGCTCATCTTTGTTGATGATGGCCACTTCTATCCCCAGCACAACCTATACTACATCAAAGGAGGAACTTTGCGTGAGCTCCAACTAATCAGTGTCATGTTGATGTCGGATTATGTCAAAGGACAGCTCTTGAGCATCACCAATTGCATGAACGGTGGCTATCCCCGTTGGCAAAGCCAGTATCTGCGGAAGCTCGTCATGCCGGACGTGAATGCGATTGAGGAATCATTGGCCGAGCATTTGTTGGGCGCATATCGTGCATTTGATTTGACTGGCATTAACGACACGATGGCTGACATTGTTTCAACACCCCGCTCCAAGAGCCATTCTTACTTTGCTTCGTTCAATAATTTGTCGATATTGAACGTGAAGGTATAGTCGTTCTGCACATTCTCTATCATTATCGGCATCATTACCGTCATGGTCTTACCCACAAGTGACGATGCTTCTGCATTGAAAGCTTCTGGAGTCTTATAGACACAGGGAACAAGATAGCTTTCTCTCCATCCTCCATATTGGCCAGACTCATAATATACGTTTTCGGTTGGGAGTAGGATGTCTGAAAGGCTGGCATTCTTAGGAACAGTAGTCGCTGGTTGTGAACTATTGCGGTCAGTGTACTTCACGCCAGAGTGCATTACGCGGCCAACTTGCCCCTTGACATCAACATAACTAACATCATCCCAATTGATCTTGAGTGTGTGACCAGACTTGTTCTTCAAGGTAAAGTTGAACTGCTTCAGTCCAACGTACCACACGATGTCAATGTAATCATCCTCATAGCGGTACTTGTTGATGCCACCTTCATCAAAGGTTACCACCTTTGTCTCTCCAAACTGCCATTTTGCATCGGCAGGACTCTCAACAGATGTAAGGCCTACAGAATAACTTGCAACATAAATCTTGAATGCGCCACAAGAGCTTAACAACAATCCCATAGCGATTGACAGAAGTAAAGAAATCTTTTTCATATGCTTTAAATTTTGAATCGTAAGCAAAAGAGAGCCCTCCACTATACGCAAGTTGGAGGTCATAGATGTCGGCTCCCAAGTCGTATAATGTTTTATAGAGTTCACCCCATGAATTGTCGTTGAATTTTCTTTCTAAGGTTCCCTTTGAACAAGATATGAGACTTAGCCCAACAAGCAGGAGTAACCATACGACTGTTCTGTTTTTCATTTTTTTACATTTCGCAACAGCTGCCTTGTCACGGTTATCTATACAAAGAAAGCGTGGAACTGCAATATAAGTTTTAATATAGTGTTTGAAAAGTCTAAAGTGAAAAGAAAAGCCAAACAAGTGCAAATATAACCACTAATACACAGTGTTTTATGTGGTATCAGATTCGGGACAGACATCTTAATTTGTTTTAATCCGTTTCAAGTTTCTTCGGGATATATGGGAACATATACGGGAATTATTGTACCTTTGCATCGTGAATCAAAAACGTATTGCCGATGAAAGTTTCCGTATATCTGAAAAAGAGCGATTCTTCGACATCGAACATCTGTTTCCGGGTTCGGGAGAAGAATGTGGACATAAAGGTAGTCTCTCCACTTACCGTATATGACAAGTATTGGGATAGCGACACCCTCAGCTACAAACGCACGACGGCTGTTCCGGCTACCGAACAGAAACGCCTGCCCGAACAGATAGCCGCCATCATCGAGAGAGCGGAAAATTCCTTTTCGGACAAGGCGGACAGCAAATGGCTGAAGCAGGGCATAGAGGATGTGCTGTACCCTGCCCGTTCCTTCGAACGCAACCACCCGAACCTGCTCCGCCGCATCCATGAGTATTTGGAAAAATTTGACGGTGCGGAGAGAACCAAGGAGCATATCATACGCTTTGAGCGCAAGATGTCGCGTTACCATGATTACCAACGGGAAATATTGGGCAATTGCGATTTCACCCTATTCGTGGAGACCGTCACATTGGAACAGATGAACGATTTCCGGGATTATGTCGTGAATGAACACCTGCTGCGTCAGGAACATCCCGATTTTTATGCCACTCGTATGCTTATCAACCATAAGCCCAAGCCGCTTTCCAACACGACCGTCATCAACATCATGAATCTTTTCTGCACGTTCCTGCACTGGTGCAAGAGGATGAAGTATTGCGACAACGAGGTCTATGCGCTCTATGGATGCAAGGAACCGACATACGGCGATCCGTTCTTCCTCACTTCAGAAGAAAGGAACATCCTTTATGATACAGACTTGAGTGACAATTCCAAGCTGGCAGTCATCCGGGACATTTTCGTGTTCCACTGCTATATAGGTTGCCGTGTCAGCGACCTTTACAGACTGACACGGGACAATATCAGGGACGGTTTTGTAGAATATATGCCGCAGAAAACAAAAAAATGCCAGGCAAAAACAGTCAGAGTACCATTGCATGAAAAGGCATTGAAGATATTGGAACGCTATGATGCAAATGCGGACAGATTGCTTCCGTTCAAACCCATACACACTTATAATTTAGGCATACGGGAACTGCTGAAGCATTGCGGCATAGACCGCATGGTCACCATCCTTGACACGCACGGCTACAATACTGTGCAAAGACCCTTGTATGAGGTGGCCAGCAGCCACACGGCGCGTAAGACTTTTGTAGGCAACATGTACAGGCAGGTGCCCGACCCGAACCTGATCGCCTCCATGTCGGGACATGTGGAAGGAAGCAGGGCGTTCAGGCGTTACCGCACCATTGACGACGACATGAAGCGCAAACTGGTAGAAATGATAAATTAGGAAATTCAAAAAGGACATATATATGAAAGTAACGGCATTCATAAGAAAGACATCTGCCAAGAACAACGTGACGGATCTGGCGCGTGTCTATTTCCGTGTCCGTGATGTTGGTGGCGTGGACATCAAGGCGGCAAGCGAACTTTCCATCAACCCCAACCATTGGAGCGCGGAGAGGCAAGGGTACAAGCCCCGTGTGGCTTTGGTATCGGAAGAGAAGCGAATGAACTTCGACAGGGACATCCAGCAGATAACCCACCTTATCACCAAGGAATACCACCGTGGCGTGGACGGCAGCTGGCTGAAAGGGCTGATAGAGGAATACCACCATCCCAACATCAACGCAAGGGGCGGAAACAAGGCGGAAGAATACCTGTTGTCATACCAAATCCAAAAATATATTGACGAGACTCCACTTGCTTTTGAAAGCCGGAAACACCATTTCGACAATCTCAACAAGGTACTCCGTTACGAGCGTTTCCGCCATGAGGTCATGCACCAGAGGGGCTTCCATCTTTGCATTGACTCCATCAGGGCTGATGACATAAGGGATTTCAAATTCTGGCTGCAGGAGGAACACAAGTACGTTGGCATGTATCCCGTGTTCTACCAGAACGAGGTCCGCCGCAATGTCGAGCAGGTACGTTCCGAGAACAGCATGTCGGGAAGCCTGTACCGCATACGCACCGTCATCAAATGGTGCATCAAACGTGGCCTTACACGAAACAACCCTTTTGACCAGTACCAGATTGCACAGCCGATGTATGGCGACCCATTTTACCTGACCCTTGAAGAGCGTGACAAGGTTTATTATGCCGATTTGAGCGGAATGGGAGCCTGCTATCCGGTCTACCGTGACATCTTCATGTTCCAATGTCTGATCGGTTGCAGTGTAAGCGACCTGAACAGGCTGACCAAGGCTAATATCGTGGACGGTTGTGTGGAGTATATCCCGCAGAAGACCAAACTGGAACACGCCAACACGATACGGGTACCGCTCAACCAAAAGGCACTGGATATACTGGAACGGTACAAGGATCTGAAAGACGTGCTGCTTCCACGGTTCTCGCACTTCGGCTACAACAAAAAGATAAAGGAAATCCTCAAGTATGTGGGGATCGACCGCATGGTAAGAGTCCTTGACCCGAAGACGCGCGAGGATGTGGCAAAACCATTGTACGAGGTGGCAAGCACCCACACGGCGAGGAAGACCTTCATCGGGAACCTGTACAAGCAGGTCAAAGACCCGAACCTGATTGCCTCCATGTCGGGACACTCGGAAGGCAGCCGGGCTTTCGCCAGATACCGCAAGATTGATGACGAGATGAAGAAGGAGCTGGTAAACCTGCTGGATTGACCTGACCGTTTCCCTCATTTCCTATACTCTTTTTTATATTCAACCAGATAAAGCAGCATGAATATGGACGAGCATAAACCGACATACGAACAGTTCAAGGCAGACATTCTCCAGTGGAAGAACACGCATAGGGAGGAATACAGCCGTTTCGCACGCCTGATGACAAACGGTGACGAAAGGCAGTATCTTGCCATCTGCCGGACTACTACCTAAAATCAAAACGGAATGGGAATTATGCTGGAACGATGACAGTAGGGATGATTTCAACGATATAGACCTGCTGTTCAAGGAGGAATCTGTGCCAAAACAGATTGTGGAGACGTTTCAGAAGCAAAGGGAAAACAATAATTCACACGATTCGGTACAGACTTCATTATGGAACAGGGTGAAATCCTTTTTTAGCGGCAAGCCCAAAGAGCCAGGCGTAACCTTATCCGCACCTCTTGTATTGAGCTGGCTGTATTACGGCAAGAGTTTCGAGGCGATGGTCGGCATGATAGACAGGCAGATGAAGCACCCGAAAGCGGACAACGCCGACAGGCAAAGCTGCTCTTTTGTTGCCAGACAGATTATAGATGTATCCATCAGGAACGGTTTCCGCACCAAAGCCGATTGGGACAGATATTTTTCCATGAACGATGCTATCAGGAAAGGCAATATCGGTGAATGGGCGTTGCAGTCTGTAGCGGAGGAAATGAAAACTGACAATGGAAATATCGCAGATGTGGTAACTGATGCAGATGTAGCACAACGTACAGCCGGAAAGAAAAAGATACAGGAACGGCCACTTGCAGAATATCTTGCCTGTGGAAATAAGGAGGCTGTTATAAGCTGCATCCGCAATTTTGTCACTGTCAATACAAGTGCCGTCCATCAGGCACTGCCATTCTATGTATTGAAGGAATTGCGCCTGGTTGCCGGTATGCATACGGCCAAGGAATACAGCACAGGACTGACCTTGCAGTTCCCGGACTTGCTGACGCTGAAAAGCGAGAGTGCCATACGGCAGGCGGTCGGATTCCTGAAAACGGCTAGGCATGTCATCAAGGAGGGCAAAGACCAGTCGGCACTGCTTATCGAAAGTGACGAGAACCGGGAACTGTTCCGAACATTAGTGAAGTCAATCAGAGATATTACTGACACGGACAACGAAACAGATGTGGCAGAATAGGGTAAAACAAAGCCGTTTCATATGGTCATACAGACTTGAATCGTCATGACAATTCAAGACAATCCACTATATATCAATCCGTTTTAATTCATATATACTTTTGCACCGTCAATCCTTTTCCCGATGGTCGGCGGTGCTTCTCTTTTATAAGCCATCGGAAGCGGAGCATCAGGGAACTTTTGAAGATGGGCGTCAAAAACTTCAAAAGCTGATATTTATGATTACGATAGAAAATCTGGTCGAGCTGGGAGCGAACGTGAAACTGGAAGTCACATCCACAGACCTTAAAATGTTTGCGGAGTCCATCGTGCAGCGCACCATCATGGCGCAGCAGGAAGAACGGAAAGCAGCCATGCAGCGTGAAGCGGAAGAAGGCTGGCTGAATACGAAACAAGTCCGTGAGCTGTTGAACGTATGCGAGGGTACGCTCAACCTGTGGGCGAAGCGCGGTTATCTTGTCCCCATCAAGGTCGGCAACAAGAACATGTATGCCAAGTCCGATGTGCGCCGTGTGCAGACGGGAGGCAAGTCTGATAGTGTGACATCCTATTGCAAGAAGAGAAATGGCTGACATCAGGAACACCCGGCTTGAACTGTGCAACCGGATACGCATGGAAGCGGAACATACCGAAGATACGGGATTTCCCTTGGATGTGTTTCCCCAGAGCGTGCAGCCAATCATACTTGACATGGCAAAATACGAGAACTACAAGATTGAGTTCATTGCAACATCCATGCTGTCGGCTGTGTCTGCGGCTTTGGGCGGCACATACCGCATCCGCATAAAAGGCGACTGGCAGAGCAACGGTGCATTGTATGTCATCCTGGTAGGCAGGTCCGGACTGGGCAAGACCCCACCGCTGGAGGCGGCATACCGCCCTATCCGAAAACACGACTATGCCCTGTTTAAGATGTATGAAACAGAAATGGAAGCATGGAAAGCGGCAGGAGAAAACGGAAGGAAGCCTGTCCTGAAACGTACCATCGTGTCCGACTTCACTCCCGAATCGCTCTTGCTGACACACAATAACAATCCCCGAAGCGTGGTCATCTTGGTGGATGAGATAATGGGCATGTTCAATTCCACCAACCGCTACACGAACGGTCAGCTCATAGAACAGCTGCTTACCGCATGGAGTGGCGGGGCTTTGGACGTGACAAGGGTAAGCAATTCCGTTCCTGTACACATAGAACATCCGTGCATCAACATCATCGGGACTACACAGACCAAGCGTGTGCATGAACTTTTTAGAAAAGGATTCGAGGAAAACGGACTGCTTGACCGCATCCTGTTCGTATTGCCCAAATCGTCCCGAATGTCAGAATGGGTAAACCGGGACGATGACGGGGAGATGACATCCTTGGCTGCGGCGCGCTGGGAACGCATATTGGACAAGGTTCTTGCCTTGGACTATGATACTGAAGCGGAAGAGAGGAAGCCTCGTGTGCTGTCTATGGACAAGGAGGCCAAGGAACACTTCTTCTCCTGGTGGAACAGGAAGGTGGAGCGAATCAACCGGATAGAGGACGATGCCGAGGTGGACAGCCGGGAGATGAAACATCCTGCTCATGTGGCACGGCTGGCCCTGATAATCCAAGTCCTGCGGTATGCTTCCGATGAAAGCCATCTGCAATTTGTGGATATGGTATCGGTGAAAGCCGCCATATGTCTGAATGACTATTTCGAGGATTCATATGTCCGCATCCGCTCTTTCGTGGCGAACGACACCTGTGAAGACCCGCCGAAGGTACTGCTGTCGATGTTGCCTGGCACATTCGATACCAAGACGGCCATTGCCATAGGCAAGGAGCGGCAGGGGGTCAGTGAACGCACGGTGATGAACTATCTCAAGGAATTATGCTACAGCCGGCTTCTGCGGAAAGCAAAGGCCGGGCATTACGAGAAAGTCATGTATGAATCCGGCAAGTCTTCCACACACGAATATGAATAATCAACCAAAGACTGCAATGAAATACTCCCTGTTGCAGCTTGCAGTTTTTTCAGTCTTGCAGTTTCTGGACACAGAAAGCGGAGAATCCCTGCAAAACTGCGAGGACTGCAGACTGCAAACGGCCTTTCGGCTTGCAGGAATCAAAAAGACAGAGCTATGAGTGAATACAGATTCCATCTCCAGAAATACAGACCGGGCAGCAAGACCGCCTGTCCCGGATGCGGCAGGAAAGCCTGTTTTACCCGATACATTGACGAGGAAAGACAGGTTTCATTTCCCTGCAATGTGGGCAAATGCGACCACATCAACAGTTGTGGCTACCACTATGCGCCCAAAGAATATTTTTATGGCAAACCTGATGTCAAGGAAAATTTGACCGGGCAGGACAGGTATGGCAATGTTGCATCAACAGTCATAAAACCGGTAGTAAATCCATCACCTGCCCCCCCCAACCTCAGATTTCTTATCTTCCCTATGCTTGGGTGGAGCAGTCTATGCAGAGGTTTGACATCAACCCTTTGTATCGATACCTTGCCGCTGTGGCAGGCAAGGAGAAAACGGACAGGCTGTTCAATCTCTATAAAGTCGGCACATCCAAAATGTGGAACGGTGCGACCGTGTTCTGGCAGATAGACATCAACGGTGATGTCCGGGCAGGCAAGATTATGGGTTATGATGCAAAGACCGGACACCGTGTCAAACAGCCCTTCAATCAGGTCAGCTGGGTACATTCAGTGAAAAAGATACCGGACTTCCACATGAAGCAGTGCCTGTTCGGTGAGCATCTGCTGGCTGACATTTCATCCTCAGCAAGAACTGTCGGCATTGTAGAAAGCGAGAAGACGACATTGGTTGCAGCCCTGTTCATTCCGGATTTGGTGTGGCTCGCCACCGGAGGGATGTACGGCAGTTTCAAAAGCGAGGCCATGCAGGTGCTTAAAGGACGTGAGGTGGTTCTCTTTCCCGACCTCAAGGCGACGGATGAATGGCATCGCAAGGCTCGGATGCTACAGTCCATTTGTAACTCTGTTACCTGTTCCGACCTGCTGGAAGAGATGGCGACCGATGAGCAGCGCGAGGCAGGGCTGGACATCGCCGATTTCCTGCTGATGGAGGACACGCCACAGATGATTCTCGCGAGGATGATACAGCGTAACCCGGCTTTGCAGCTGCTCATTGATGAACTGGATCTGGAACTTATTGAATAGTAAAGGAACTTGTTCCGTGGATTTATAAAAAGTCCTTAAAGTCCTTAACACAATAAGGACTTTTTGCCTGGCGGCAATAAAATCTGGTCATTGTCCCGCAGAGCGGACTGGCACAAGAGCAAGCTCAAATATTAATCATTTATCAAAAGAATACCCTATATGAACACAGATATTAAACAGGCCATGCATGTTGAAGCAGGGAAGTCGTTTGGCACAGCAGAGGCGAATGAAAACGAAAGGCGTTGGAATGACGACAAGATTGACAGAAAGAATCAGGATCCGACCAATCACTACGACAAGACCAGAATGAAGTTGAATTTCGAGATCGGGCCAGATGGGAAAGCTCATCCGTTAGGCTATCAAGAGAAAACGCTTGAAGTCCGTTTACAGGAACGACTGGCCGAGTTAGGTTGGAAGCCTTTCAAGCCGGACAGTAAGATTCAACCGAATTGTTGTGCGAAATTTGTCTTCGGGGGTAATCATGACCGTACACTTGAGATGGCATTCGGAAACCAGTCCGTCAATCTGGAGAAAGGAGCGGATAACAGTCACCTGTACCGTTGCAAAGAAATCGAAGATTGGGCAAAGGATGTCTATGACTGGTGTACCAACAGATACGGACAGGAAAACATTGTCGGGTTTCAAGTACATCTTGACGAGAGCAGTCCGCATATCCATGCCTTGATTGTTCCGGTCGGTATTCGCCCCAAAAGCGGAAGGGAGTGTGTGATGTGGTCGGCAAAGTTCGGGAAAGATCGCTTTGAATATGGTCGGATATTAAAAGAAATGCACACTTCACTATATGAAGATGTCGGCAGCAAGTACGGACTGGAACGTGGGGACAGTATTGACGGGCGCAATGTGCAACACCTGCACAAGCGCGACTATATCCGCAAACTGACCAAGGAAGCCAAACAGGCTGAGAAAGCTGTCAAGGGACTTCAATCCATGATGCGGCATTTGGAATCAAATATTTTCAGTTATAGACTGCAGCTTGAAGAGGCGGAAAAGGAACTGGCTTCAGGCAGGATTACACTTGACAGGTATGAAGCGCAAAAAGCGGATATACAGAAACTCATTACCGAGTATCAGGCCAAACTTGAAGACAAGACTGACAAACTCCACATAAAAGAACAAGAGTTAGAGCGGCTGACCGCAGATGCGACAAAAGTACGTTCGGTTGTCCAGCCGTTCCGTAATCACAAGATAGATTTCACGCCACCGCAAATTACCGAAAAAGTACCGTTGTTCGGTACGGAGAAGTGGGTTGAACGGCAGAATCGACATATAGAGAAACATTTTACCGAGATTGTCCGCAAGATAGAATCCCTGTACAGAAATGATGCGGCACGACAGGTTGAAGCCGCCCAGCGCAATGTATTGGCGGACTATGGGGAACTTTATCAGCTGAGACGGGAATATAAATCCCTTTCTGACACAAACGAAAGTTTGAAATCAGAACTGAATATACAGCTTGAACAGCTGGCTATACCATCTATTCGCAACCTGATTTTTGCCGTTGCCGATGCACTCATTGGTGGCCAGCCTGTACCGATTTCCTCTGGTGGTGGAGGTTCGACCTCAAACCTCCCTTGGGATGGTCGAAGACCTGACGAGGAGGAAGATGCATATCGTCGTAGATGTTTACTTCAAGCGTCACGAATAGTAAAACATACTAAAATTCGAAGTAGAAATAGATAATTGAACTAGCACTTGCATATCAGAAAATGGAGCAAGGTATTTCTCCATTTTCTGATTATATTTCATATATATGACTATATAGTAGATGCTACTTCGTTTACTATGTATATCCAAATATTAATTAAAAAGACTCATCTCGCCATTTTCTCCTTCGGGATGTACTTTTTTCCATATGGCATCATTTAAACTTTTTATCTGTTCTTGTTCTTCTGGGGTTATCCCTTCACCATATTCACATTCGATAGGCTGTCCATCAAGAAGGGCGGCAATCATTTTGATGTACGAGAACACCTCCTGCTTTGTATTATCAAGAATTACAGCAGCAATATCACCGTCCTCTGTTTTATTGAATTTCAGTTTCATATTAATTGTATTTTTTAAAATTATACTTCTTGACTCTTTTTTTGATTGATGTCCTACCACCATCAGTCTGATCAGCAATATAGTCCAATACTTTTTGTCCGAAGACCTCGCTTTCTAATGATGCAGAGCGAATGGTTATCTTGTTTCCATCGTTTTCACAAACAACAATTGTTTGGGCATCTGCCATCATAGGTATCGTTGCATTGTGGCTTACCATAATCACTTGCTTACTCCATTTTACAGCTTTGATAGTTTCTGTTAATGTCGAATTTATATATTTCACAGCCAAATTATCCTCTGGCTGATCAATAATAATGGGCGCAGTATCTTGTTCATACCCTAGTATTAAGTCCAACAAAATTGCCGTTTTCCATCCTGGACTCAAATTATTAAAATCTTTTCCGTCTTTTGTCACAATCTTATACGAACGTGTATTTAACTCCATCAATTTCGTATATACTTTCTGAGTCATATCGTTGTATGATTCGACATTGGGATTTTTCTTGAAATAACGGCTCATCAAATTCCCCGGAGTAACATCTGCAATAGTATTGATATTAGACTTTAAACAGTATTTCAATGCATCTACTAGTACTTTCTCGTTAAAGCTAAAGTTGTTAATAACAGACAATTTATGTCCTCTTGCTTCTATCTCTCTAGTCTGAAAAGAGTATTTTGTTTTAATCAACTCTTGTTTACAATGCTTGAAGCCCGTAAGAGCTTTTATATATTCACCTACAGTTTTAAGTAAACTATCCTTGTTTGTGATGCGGGATTGCTGCTGTCCAAGTTCATCTTTCAGTATTCTGTCTACAACTTGTTTGTGTTCTTTTACAACCGTAGCCACATCATCAAACATCGTATAAGCTTTTGCAGCTAAGGCAAGTTTCCTTTTTATAGAATCAATCTCTTTATTTGCATCTTCAACCAAAGGATTATTCTCTAAAAAAGTTCTAATAGACTCTATTGCCTCTAAGTCGCTTTTATACTGACTTGAAGGATACTTAACAGCACTTTCTTCTTCAGCCGTTGGTAACAATATATTCAAAACATTCTTTTTCACTATTCCAGTGACAATCAATTGTCCTGGATTAGGTAACGCATTCAATGTTCGCTCACTGTCTTCTATTTTTTCTACATACTGCAACATTTCATTAATTACCTCATGTAATTTATTTAGACCTGCAGTAATACTACGGTTAATCTCATCGTCAGCAGGAAATATATTTCTTAATATCTCTATCTTATCAATACTTTTTTCATTATTATCCGAAATATTTTCTGCTATGAAGTTTTGAGATATATAATATGGGGTCATTCCGCTTGTATTATCTACAATCATATTCTCTACGCCATAACGCTCTGTATATTTCGAGCCATCAAAATCCTGATGAATGTTTCTATACAACGAATCCACAAATAAAGTTTTCCCGGATGAAGATCCGCCAATTACGACATTCAGACCTTCGGTTAAGTTTACATTCACATCTATATGTTCATTCTGCAATTCTACATGCCCAATATAATCACTTCGTCGTATTGGTTTCTCATGACTAGCCACAAGTCTTGTACTTTCAGAAAGCGAAAGTCGTAATCCATCAAATGTTGGTTGCGCAAACATCCATGTTGGGATGAAATCATCATCATTACCGCTATGCGAACGAGGATATATACTGGGAGAATAGTTGTCAGAGCAAGTCACAAGATTAATGAACTCCGATATTCCGAGTCGTTCAAAATATCGATGAGTTGCCTCTAGCCCTTTGGTACTTCTTGATGTAAAACCATCAAATTGATTATAATATATACTCCTATTGATAGCATTATCTAAATTTTCACCATCGTTGATGCTATAATTAAATGCTCCATGTTTTTGTGAGCCGTGTGGTAGTAAGATGAAATCAAATGTGTCAAAACTATTAATGATTTTTTGGATATCTGGCGTATTGGGGTCATTTCGGTCTGGTAATTTATTAGGATATAGCTCATCTAGAATCTCGTTTAGAGAATCTATTACAGCATCTTCTATAGGAGCATTAAAATATATATGACAATGGTACGATTTTGCCTCAGCCCGATTTTGAATGTGTAATTCTACACCAATAATTAAGTTAAGACCCAGGTTTTGGGCCTTCAAATAGGCAGATTTGTTAATGGTGTTGTGATCTGTTAACGAAATCATAAACGGACTATCTCCATTTAGTTTCTTTATTTGACCGACCAATTCTGCTATATCGTAGTTAGTATTCAGATTATTTGCATTCTCTGAAGTATGTATGTGTAAATCTATGTATATTGGTTGCATGTCAACTTGTTCTATTTAGTTTATTCATATTTCTTGTAATTCTCTACCTGTACCAGAACTTTCTGAAATACCTCTTCATCCCATTGAGGAGGATACCCCTCTTTGTAAAGAAGATAAGTAAGCTGACTGGCGAGTTTGTTTTTCAGGTTGTCGTTATTTAGCCAATCGGCATAAACAGCGGTATCATCAATCAGAGTCTTGATTTTCTTTGCCAACTCAATACAACGCTCATCCGCATACTCAAAACCGTGTTTGTCCCTAACTTCGACAAGGACATCAAAGAAAGCTTTCTCTTCGAAAGTAATACCCAAAATCTTGAATTTCTCACTGTCAGCTTTAAGTTCTTTCAGAATGTCCATCAACTTGTTCGACAATCCATTGATTTTGTATGAAACAATGTCACATACATCATTCACCACGTTCTGCGTCACTTCATTGGTAAATGTCAACTTGTCCCTTGTATTATAGGCATCTATTGTATCTTCAAGCATCTTCTGGAAATGTTCGGCTTGTATCTTGTTTGTCCGGCTGTATGCTCTGATTGCTTTGGCTACGAGTTTGCATAAAATTTGGAACTTAGTGAATGGCATCTTTATATCTTCCACCTCTTTGGCGAATGAGTCGCTGAAAATATTTTCTTCAACACCTTCATTCATTACTCGTTCCACACCACTTGCAAGAATTGCTTCCTGAACCATCTGTTCCACATGCCTGTTCATGCTTTCCGTGTCGTGCTCTGCGGCAGTCATTTTGTTCACATACGAGCAGATTCCCATAAAGCATTGACTCCACGCGACCTCTTCTTCAGTCAGAATACCAGCGGGATTACAGATATTATAAGCAGAACGTAGGCGTTTGACATGTTCCTTAAAAAGCTTGAGGAAAGAAACCTCACCTTTCCGTTCAACACTATTAGCTAGGATATATTCAGCCGCTTCCTGAATAAACTGAAGTCGGGCAAGGTCATTGTTCCCGAAAAAACGGTCGAATACCAACCCAGACAGTCTCTCTTGCAAAAGTTGCAGTTCGTTTTGCAATACTTCATGTGCAACATCCAAATCTTCCTGTGGTCCGACTTCGCCACCATATTTTTTCATGGCCTTTTTCATCTCTTCGCGGATGCCGATGTAGTCGATGATAAAGCCACACTCTTTTGTGCCGAATTTACGATTGACACGCGAAATAGTCTGAATAAGCGTATGTTTAGATAGCGGTTTGTCATTATAAAGCATGGTCAGGCAAGGCACATCAAATCCCGTAATCCACATATCTACGTTGATAGAAATATGGAAATTCGATTTCTCCGATTTGAATTCTGCATCAAGGAATTTACGATATTCTTTGTCTCCAAGCAGATTGTAAAGTTCCTTTTCGTCGTCCTTATCTCTGGTCATAACCATATTGACAAATGCGATGTCATTCAACTTATTCTTTTCGTCCGCTGTCAATATAAGTTCGTTCAATGCTTTTTTCTTTTCGAACCAATCGGGCTGCATCTCCCGCATGATTTTATATAGCCTGAATGCTATCTTACGGTCTGCACAAGTAATCATGGCCTTTTGCAGACGGTCGGTTGTCTCTGTTCGGCGTTTATAGTCGTCGATAATATCTTTGGCCACCCGACGCAACACATCTTCATCACCGATAATCACCTCCATACTTGACATAGCGGCCTTACTCTTGGCAATATCCTCCGGCGTTGCCCCTTCGTCTGCGCATAGGCGGTAATACTCTTCTACTTTCTCTGCCTGTTCTTTATTGAGGAACACACGAGCCAATCGAGGGTCATATTTAATTGGAACTGTGATGCCGTCATCTTCCGACTCCTTCATTGTATATTGGTCTACAACTTTTCCAAATACATGTATAGTTTCGTCAATGGGTGTTCCCGTAAACCCCACATAAGTAGCATTCGGCAACGCATCTCGCAAGTATTTAGCAAATCCGTATGTGATTTTCGCTCCTATCTTATCGACTTCTCCTTCGGTTTGTATGGATAGTTTCGATCCGATATTGTTCTGAGAGCGATGGGCTTCATCACTTAGGCAAATGACATTGGAGCGTTCTGTCAGCAACCCTGTGGTTTCTGCAAATTTCTGGATAGTCGTGATATAGACACCTCCGGTTTTACGCGTGCTCATTTCTTCTGCAAGCTCTTTTCTTGTCTCAAAGACTTTTACAGCTTCATCTTCAAGATACTGCTTCGAGCGACAGAACAGTTTCCCGCTTTGTGTCTCCAAATCCTCCCGGTCTACTATGATGAGAATCGTAGGGCTATCCAGTTGCTTTCTGCATCGCAAAACCAATTGGCGTGCAAGGAACAGCATGGTATAAGTTTTCCCACACCCTGTAGCTCCGAAATATGTACCACCTTTACCATCACCTCCGACAGAACGCAAATGATTCAGGATATGGTCTCGCAGTTTGCGCGTAGCAAAGAACTGAGGATAACGGCATACGATTTCAGTCGTGTCATCTTCTTTTGTCGGGTCGGGGAAATAGACATAATCACGCAATATCTCTAAGATGCGTTCTGGTGAAAGTGCTCCGCGAATGAGCGTGCGAAGCGTATCAAGGCCCTTTCCGGCTTTGTCCTCATTCTCAATCTTTTTCCATTCGTAGAAAAATTCAAATGGTGTGTATGTCGTACCCAAAGCATTCTTTGCTCCGTCGCTGATAACTGCCAAAGCACAATATTTCAGCAATGCTGGAATATCCCGCATATAACGTGTGCAAATCTGTGTATGGGCATCGCGTATCGTGGCATTCTGCTTAGTTGGATTTTTCAATTCGATGATGCAGACAGGTATGCCGTTTACAAAAAGCAGAATATCAGGGCGACGGTTCTCGCGGCCTTGTTCCATGACGAACTGATTGACACAGCGGAAAATATTATGGTCGGGATGCTCGAAGTCGATATATTCCAAGCGGAAAGGATTGTTTCTTCCATCGTTGTATGCAAAATCATAGCCGTCACGATAGAGCAAAAAAGTATTTCGAAGAGCATAATAGTCATTCTGGCCGCCTGCATTGCGTAGATTGGCGACAATACTGTCCAACTCGGTGGTGGTCAGATCTTTATCTATGTATTGAACGGAGAGAAAATTCCTTAAATCCTCTTCAATGAGCGGGTCGGTATATTTACGGTGAATGTCATCACCAAATGTATGTTGCCAATGTGCCTCGCGGAGAAGTTCGACAGTTGCTTCCTCGAATTGACTTTCATAATATTTCCCTTTGTTTGCCATAATCGCTGCTGTTTAAGAATGTATGACATGTTGAAGCAATGCCGGACAAACTTCACGTGAAAGCCGATCGGCGTCTTCGGCTATCTGTTTGGCTTCGTTGGCACATTTATAGATATTGACGATTGCACGCTGAACGTCAATGGGTGGAATAGGTATCTTGCAGCGTTTCATATCTTCAAATGAGAATGCCTCACGAGCACTTCCCCACGAATTGAAACGGGCATATCGGTCAAATTCTGGACGGCAGAACCATAGGTAAAGAAAATTTGGTAAAATATTTTTTTCATCCACGTTGAATACAGACGAAATAGATGAAACAATATAAGTTTTATCTGAATCGTTCAATCCTAAACTCATTTTATCTCCACGACGAGAGGTGTCGGGTACAAAAGCGATTTCTTTAGGCTTTACCAATTTATATGAATTTAACGAGACCCCATCCAAATTCGCTTTCGTTTCTATCAAACCTTTCGATGTCGCTATTCCACGAACTTCCTTTTCTGTAAATCTGCCATTCAAATTGCGTTCATTGCATTCTTCAATGTACGATCCAATCTCCTGCAAAGGATATTTATGCCTCAATTCTTGAATATAGCTCTGGCAGAGTTGCATAAGCGGAGCAGCCTTAGCCTCGTTTTGTTCTTTGATTTCCCGAAAAGCTTTCCACGCATTCACCACTTTTTGTTGTTCGGTAATGGATGGAAGAGGAATCATTGTATTGCACATATCTCCCCACGAGAACACTTCTCGTGCGCTTCCCCACGAATTGTATCGGGCATATCGATCAAGTTCCGGGCGAAGGAAAAATAGGTACAAATATTCTGGACTTAATTTGTCCAAAACAGAGACCTTAAATACGCAATATATCGAGGAAATCAAATATGTACAAGAACTGTCATTAAAAGCCAAGGCAACTTTATCTCCTCGTCTTGACGTGTCAGGAACATATGCAAAATATCTAGGTGCAACCAATTTATATGATTGTAAAGGTACACCATCAAGATTGGCTTTAGTATCAATAAAAGTTTTACTGGTACTAATCCCTTTGATAGCCTCTATATCATATTTATTATTGTGATTCCTTTCATCACATTGCTCGATATAATCTCCGAGCCTAACCCATTTTACATGATCTATCCCCATATCATTCCTCCTTTCCGTGTTGTTCCAAGAAGAAACGTTTTTGCTGTTCTATTTCCCTGCTCAACTCTTCTTCCGTCGGCATATAGGCCATATATTTGGCAGCAAAAAGTTGCTCACTACCGTTAAGGACAGAATATTTAGCCATCACCTTATCGGTCTCGGTGCAAAGCAATATACCTATGGTTGGGTTGTCATTCTCATCTTTTACAAGGTCATCATACATCCGTACATACATGTCCAATTGTCCCACATCCGCATGCGTCAGAGGATGTGTTTTCAATTCAAACAGCACATAACGCTTGAGCTTGATGTTATAGAATACGAGGTCAATGTAAAAATCACCGGTATCCGTTGAAATATGTTTCTGCCTGTCGACAAAAGCGAACCCGCGCCCCAATTCCATGATAAATTGTTGCAGATGGTCTATTAAGGCTTGTTCCAACTGGTTCTCGTCATATTTGCTATCTTTGCGGAAACCTAAAAACTCAGCAACTACCGGACTCTTTATATACTCCAATGGATCATTGGCTTCAATATCGGGAGAAGGTAACGCCAATCCTTCCCTTACACAAGCCATACGGCGGCCATAGTATTGTGTACCGATATTGCGATTGAGTGTCCTTACACTCCACATCTGTTCCGATGCCTCTTTTATGTACCACTCTCTGGCCTTAGGGTCTGCAACCTGTATAATTGAGCGGAAGTGCGACCAAGTCAGATTGTGAACACGCGTGTTCACAATCTCCAAATCATTGAAACACAGATAAAATTGGCGAAAGTAATCCAAATTTCGCTTGCTGAACGTATTGCCGTATTTAGGCATCAGCTGTTCGGCCAATGTTTTAATCAACCGAGTACCATACTGCGCACGAGCCTCTCCATGCTGTTCTTCTTCCACTATACGTCGTCCGATATGCCAATAGGTAAGTACCGCAATTTGGTTGGTTGCTGCGTATGCTTGTTTCCGACCTTGTTCTATGATATTCCGAATGTCATCAAAGAGTTTATCGGTTGTTATGTCACGATGTTGCAACTTATTCTTTTCCATACCCTAAAATTTTGAAAGCGTTTACGAGTTCCGTTTCGTTCGCATCCCATCTTTTCTTCAGCGCGTCAAATTTATGACTCATTTCGGAAAGAGCAGCCTTGTAGTCTATTTCCGTGTCTCGGTCTATAAACTCAATGTATCTGGAGGGTACGAGGGAATATCCCTTTTTCCGGATTTCATCACGATGCGCAGCATAGTATAATTCCGGCTCGGCATACTCAGCAAAATTTTCGGTTTGCCAGTTGAAATATATTTGACGTACTCTGTCTATTTCCGTTTCTGCCAGACGGACATATTTCTTCTCGTATATATTACTGTTCCAAGTCCGCAAATCGATGAACAGAATCTCATCTGTGCGGTTGCGAAGTTGCCTTCCGTGCCACGGCCCGCCTTTCTTGTTGTTGTTCAATATCCAAAGAGTGACAGATATATCGGTAGAATAGAACATGTTTCGCGGTAAAACGATAATAACCTCTACCTTATCACTTTCGATTAGCTGCTTACGTATTTCAAGTGTATCACTGTCATCCAAAGCCCCATTGGCAAGCAGGAAGCCTGCAATTCCACGACTAACATTCAATTTATTAAGTATGTGAAGAATCCACGCATAGTTGGCATTACTGGTAGGCGGTACTCCATAGCCTTGCCATCGGGTATCGGTTTCAAAACCTCCGTATTCGGCATATTTCTTCAAATTGAACGGCGGGTTCGCCATGATGTAATCAAACTTGAGTTCCTTGTGCTGGTCATCAGAGAATGTGGAAACGGCTTTATCGCCCAAATGGTAAGAGATGCCTCGGATAGCCAGGTTCATCTTTGCAAGGCGATAAGTTGCCGGTTCTGATTCCTGCCCATAGACGTTGACGGCTTTCGTATTTCCGCCGTGGGCCTCTATGAACTTTGCCGCCTGGACAAACATGCCTCCGGAACCACAGCAAGGATCATAGACTGTCCCGTCGAAAGGTTCAATAAGTGAGGCGATAAGCTCTACGATAGAATGTGGCGTATAAAACTCTCCTTCTTCTTTGTCTGCGTTGATGGAAAAAGCCTGCAAAAAATACTCATATACACGTCCTATGAGGTCGTGGTCATTAAATTTCTGAGGGTCTATCTTGTTTATCTCATCCACTACGCTTTTCAATACTCCCGGTTCAAGGGCTGTTTTCGTGAAAATCTGCTGCGGCAGAGCATTTTTCAGTTTAGGCTCATTATCGTCCAGCGTCTTTATGGCTGTATCAAAAGCTATAGCCATGCCGGTAGGTGATGTGAGAATCAGTTCGTCCCAAAATGTTTCATCTGTCAGGAAAAACACGCCATCCTGCATATATTGATTGGGACGAGACAATTGCAATTCAATGAAATCCGTATCATGAATGCCCTGCACTTCCACTATCTCATGTCTGATTTTCTCCTTTTGCTGTTTGAACCGTTCTCCTATGAATTTCAAAAATACAAGGGTCAACAGCAAGTCGCGTTTGTCTGTCATGGCTGCACGCCCACGCAGACTGTTACGACAATTGAAAAGTATCGTTTCCAGGGTTTCTTCCTTTACCGATTTATTCTGTTTCTTACCCATTTTACTATTTTATCAATTCAGTATTCAACTTAAAAGCATTTGCATCAATTCCCATTTGGTAAATCTTAATGTCAGGATTAAGATTTCGTGCAACGCTTATTATTTTTGATTTTTCATCTGCATTCATATTGATCCCCAGATAGACAGACTCAAAACACTCTCCTCCGATTTTAGGGAAAGCCCGAACTTCTTTCCAATCAATCGGACCTTTTTCATCATTCTGATCCGGCAATAAACTCATATATGTCGGCCAAGGGTCTAAAATAAACAGTCTGACCTCTTGTTCATGTTCCCAAGCCTTTGCTTTTGTAGATAATTGATAACGAAAGAAATCTTCTGCATCCCTAAAATAATTAGGCTTCTCTACAATATCCTTGTATTGCACTTCCACCTCAGAACAACCAATCATGATTCCGCCCTGTATGCAAGACAGATATTTCCTAACTTTTTTCATATCCAGACCTATGCAGATACCTTTATGCTTGCTATAATAGCTCCACATCAAAATTGAATCATGTATTTTAGAAAGACTGCATATCCATGCCTCTTCTCTGGTTCTACGAAATGGGTCCTTCCTTAATTTTTCGATTATTTCCGGAGTCCATCCTCCACAGGCTTCTTTCGGAACATTAGAAAAATCAATTAGCGACGGGTGGCAATCAAACGGGTCGTTCAACCGCGTAGCATTGGTGAATTGAAGATTACTATAATGTAGCATCATCAATCCACCAGTAAAATCCAGATATTTATATAATTTGACTGTTCCCATAACCTTATTATTCTGTTCTCAACAAGTCATCCACAGTTACACCCAATACTTTGGATATTTGAATCAGCGTCTCCACATTGGGCTGTGTTGTATTGGTAACCCATTTGGAAATTATGGCTGGATCTTTATCCAATTGTTCTGAAAGCCATTTATTGCTTCTGTTTTTCTCTGCGAGAACGACTTTGATTCGGTTCAGTAATTTACGTTCCATATTTATATGACTATCCAATATGGTTACAAAGGTACAAATTGTATGGGAATATATTTGATTTATCAGGTTATATATTGTAGAAGAACACAAAAAAGTGACTGAAACATCAATTTTAAAAACACAAGTTTATGACATATGTTCTGTTTGAGGCAAGAAACACCATATTTTACCTCATTATATAGGGAGAAATCATTTTTGAATATTATCGGAAGTTTGACACTTTTATAGACCATAAAAATTTTGGAAATATTTGATAGAGTTCCGGTTAGAACTCTTTTTTTTGTCAAATATAATTCGTATCTTTGTAGCTATATATAGCTATT
>CAVFMX010000050.1:0-16152 GCA_963623745.1 Bulleidia sp. | reverse complement strand
GTATGCCGGACCGTACTGCCTGACCACGACAGGCAAGTGATCCTACGGCACATGAGAAAAGGCGTTCCCGGAATCAGTCCAGGAACGCCTTTCGTGGTGATTTACTGAGGTTACTTGGAAATCTTTATGTTGTCGATGTGCCAGCGGTGTGCGCCGGAAACCTTATAATTGTAAACTGCGGTGTCCTTGTCCAACGCATCCGTATAGACAATGCTGAACCTCGTGTCCTTGTCAATTCCTTTAGCCTTGACCGAAGCGTGTGTCCAGAACATCTGGCCTGTCTCCTGCGTGTTGCCGAGAGGTTCGCTGTACTTGGTGCCGTTCTCGAATGCTCCGTTCCCTTCGATCACGACGGTCAAAGTCACAGGATCGATTTTTCCGGTACCCTGAACATGGGCGCACCAATCGAACTCCAGCGTGGCGTCCGAAGCCGAAGCCAAAGGAGCGACAGCAGGCAGTTTCAATGAGGTGTGGACGCTTGTCTTACCCAGCTTCAAGTACGTGTCCTGCGGGTAGATGACTTTTCCGGCCGCATTCTTGTCCTCATAGCCGGCTGCCGCCAAGGCAGACGGGAACTTGGACATGAACGGCTCCGCGGTGTATGCGTTAGGAGCATTCGCGGCTGAAGCGGCAGCGAAATCATCCGGATGGCCTGTCACGGCATTGCCTATCGGCTTATCCGGATTGGCTTCGTTGTACTCCGCGATCATCGGAGACAGCCAGCCGAAGTCGTCAAAGAACATCACTCCGGAAGCGAACTGATTGACAGAAAATGTACTGACATAATCATATTCGGCATTTTTGAACAAGACGGAGCCTGTCCGGGACTCGGCGGAGGAGTTTGCGTCAAACACGACAGGAACCACATACTCGCCGGCCTTTCCTTCCGAAACCGGGAATTTGATCCAAGAGTTCGCATTGTCCACCGTGAAGTCAACATTGGACACGACCTTATAGTTGAGAGTTCCGCCAAGGCCGCTCACGCCAACTCCAGGCTCAACAGGAGTGACAGTGATTTTCGGCTCGAACTCCGCCTGCCTTACGGTGAGGACAGACTCGATGTTGTCCTTGAAGAAGCGGATCGTCCCGACCCTGTCAACGCCGGTAAGGTTAGGTTCAGCCTTGAAGGTCTTTACGGTGGTCTCGACCACAGCCTTCGTGGCAGGCGTCTCGACCTCCTTTATCCAGGAATCGCTGATCTGCGTCTCGAAGGTCACATTCGCCTGGATCCTGACGGTGAACTCCTCTCCCTGACCAATGACATCGACGGAATTGCCCGAGGCGATGCTGATCAGCGGCTCCAACTCTCCTCCGGCGGCGGACTGGACAACATTTATCACCTTCTTGGACTCTTCGGATTTGATTGTGACCTGAGCCTTGCGGAGTGTCGAGAGGGTGCTTGGCTCGCACGTCACGGTAAGTTCAAGCTTTTCGTTGGCGGAGCCTCCGGCGGCGCTCAGGGTGAGCCATTTTTCCGATGACTCGACCGTGAAGTCATAGTCCGATGTGACCGTGATCTTCTCCGGAGCTTCAGGAGTTCCCTCGAAAGTGAGCAGTTCCTTGGAGACAATGATGTTCGCCTCGACAGGATCGGTGTCAGGAATCTCGACTCCGTCACCTTCCTTGACCATTGAGACCATTGGCTGGAACTCTTCCGATTCAATGTCGGTCACGGAAAGACGCGCCGTGCCGCCGTTTCTGGTAGCCAGAGCGCCTGCTCCGCTTGCCTGCCAGTTGGCCATACATCTGAAACGGAACTGACAGTTGTCCATATTCTTCTTGATCTTTACCTCAACGTCAACCTGCACGTTTGTGGCTCCGTCGGCATTCATCGCGTGGGTAAACTCGCAGCCGCCCGGAACATCGGTCGCCTGCTGTTTTTCAGCCGCCGGCTTCCAGGTCTCGCCGTCGAGATATTCAATCATCCAGTACTTGTGACCCGTGGCTGAGGTTCTGGACTCGAACGTGACACGCATAACCGAGCCGGCCTTCACGGCCCCATAACAGTAGAAAAGCCAGTAGTCGCCCGGCCAAGGGCCTGAGACTCTCGGGCTGGCATCGCTCACGTCAAGCTTGTACTTGTTGCTGTCGTTGGTGTTCGCCACGTCGAAAGGAACATACTCGATGTAGCCAAGTCCTTCGACAGGCTCGATCCTGCCGGAGGAAGAGAAAGTCGCAGTCGTGAAGTTGACAGGGGTCTTGCAGATCTGATACTTTACCGGATAGAACGAAAGTTCCTCGTCAAGTCCTCCGTCATCAAAGGATGTCGGGACAAAATAGATGGTCTTGGCATAGAGAAGCGCATAGCCATAGGCCACCACCTTGTGCATGTTGACGGATTCCACGTCAATGCCGGCGTTGTAGATCGTGACGGCATTGATGACGGAACCCACGCGGATGCCGTTGTTGATCAGCGTACCGGCCACTTTGACATATTCGATGGCAGAAGGCTGGTAAGCCGTCACGGTCTCGGTGACATCCAAGGCCTCAGGGTATTCAACCTGCGAATTGGACACCACCGTCACCTCGTCGGACGAGAATGTCTTCAAGGTGTTTGTCGTACCAGCGGCTCCGTTCATTGTCACCTTGTCACCGACCTTGACATTGTCCGCATTGCCCAGAATGTACATCACGGCTGTAGCATCGGCGGCAATGAAGCCGTCGGAAGCCACGGCCACCACCTGACTTTCCTTGACTTTCGCCCTGGTGCCATCCTCAAGCGAGGCAAGGCCGGCCAGGTCATATTCCTCGACCCCAAGATAGGTGTCACCTTTCTGGTAGATGACGGTGCGGATCGAGTAGCCGCGGTTGTTGGCGATGGTAAGGGTTCCTTCACGTGGACCGTCCATCGCTCCGTTCCTGACATTGTCGGCGACACTCACGGTCACATCGACCGTGTTCGTGCCGGACAGCGGATCGACGGTGATCCAGTCGGAGTCCACATCGATGAACCATGCGTCATCGGAGGCTATGGTCAAGGACTGGGGTTCAGCCCCGACAGCCTCGAAAGTCAGGCTTGACTCCGAAAGGAGAGCGCTCGGCTTGACATATTCCTCCTCGTCGCATCCGAACAGAGAGACGGCGGCGAAAGCGGCTGCGCAGAGTTTCAATATATTCTTAAATGGTTTCATGATTTCTTGTTTTTCAATGGATTAATTCATTCCATCATCGGTATCACCCTCTGAAGATGTACTCAGTCCGTCATCCCAGCCAGGATTCTGCGTCAGGTTCCTGTTCAGATCCCTGTCCCCTCTCGGGATAGGATAGAGGTAGTCGCGGTTCTCATCGAAAGAACGGGTTCTGGTGCGGTACATGTCCACATAGCCGCTGTGACCGCCGCTGAGCACGATGCCGTCAGAGTACGGAACATAGCTTCCGTCAATCTCGATCTCCTGAATCTGGAGGAAGACGAAAGAACTGCCGTACTTCGTGGTGTACTCGGTCTTGACAGAGTTGTCAACGCTCTTGGTGTCATAGAGATAGACATCAGGCTTGCCGTCCCCCGTGAGGTCGTACGGACCAACGCCAGGGAAATATATCCCGTAAAGAGGCTGAGGATAGCACTGCCCTTCCTTCCATCTCACGATGTCATCCCAACGGCTCGCCTCAAGAACCAGCTCGATCGTCCTCTCGCGGCGCACCTCAAGAATCTGGGCGAGGTTCGCCGGATTGAGAGCGGCAAGATTCATGTAGCCGTATCTCTCCGAAACGAGGAAAGGATCCACTGTCAAGCCGGCAAGATTCAGATGAACCATCCCGACCCTGTCACGGAGCAGGTTGATGGACTTGTCCACATCCTCCTGCGTGAGGATGTTCAGCTCCGCCTTGGCCTCGGCGTAGATCAGGTAGGCCTCCGCGAGACGGAAGACCGGAATGTCGTTGAAGGACATGCCGGCGCGCTCGGCTGTCTCGTACTGAGGATCCATCACGAACTTCTCAAGCTGGAAACCGGTCGAAGTCATCGTGAGTTCAGGACCGTTGACGGTCTCCTTGGAGTTCGTCCTGACGTGGCTCGGAAGCCTCATGATCATTCCAAGACGCGGATCCCTGTCCTTCATCTCGTCCACGAACAGCATCGTCTCCCATCCTTCCTTGTCGGTGAAACGCGAGCCGTCCTTCATCAGGAAGCTGTCCACGAACTTCTTGGAGAAGCCCGGGTTGCCGCCTGTGTTCATCAGCACATAGCTTGTGGCGCTGTGGGTGCATCCGATGGACTGGTCCATCTTGATTGCGAGAATATACTCGTTCTTGTCGGCGTCCACCTCCATGAAAAGGTCGTGGTAGTTCGCCGCCAATGAATATACTCCCGAACCCATCACCTCCGCAGCCGACTCGTAGGCCAGCTTGAGATAGTCGTCCGCCGAACGGCCTCCGGCAATGGAAAGGTTGTGGTACTTCCTGAAAGTCCCCTCGTACAGACAGAACTGGGCCTTGAGCATCAAAGCGGCCCATTTGTTCACGCGGTAGGTGCTGACCTCTGAAGGAAGATACGAGATGGCCTCATCGATGTCCTCGACCATGTGGGACATGATGAGTTCCCTCGAATCCCTCGGATTGAAGAGGGTGGAGTCAGTCGAGCCGAGTTCCTTGTCGTACCAAGGAACGTCGCCGAACTTCTTCACCTTCTCGAAGTAGAACTTCGCGCGGAAAAACTTGGCCAGTCCGGTGTACTGCTTTCTTACAGACTCGTCCGCGCACTGGTCAATGTGACCGAGCATGGTGTTGATCTTGCGGAGCTGGCCCCAGCTCCATCCTCCGGACGCGGCCGTGGTCGGAACCTCGCGCGCCGTACCTCCCAGAAGTTCATCTGAAATCGTACCTTTCTGGAACACGACGTCCGACTGAAGATCGTACGGTGTCTTGTCCAGAAGATTGTCATAGAAGGAGTTGGAGAAAAGTTTCAAATCCTCCTCGTTGCGGAAGTATGTCTCCTCGACGAGTTTGTCCTTGGGATATTTCTCCAGAAAGCCCTCACAGGACGCAAGCCCGAGGACAACGGCAAAGAGTGGCAATAAGTATCTTTTCATTTTCAATGTCCTCCGTCATTAGAATGTTATGTCGATGCCGAACATGATGGTCTTCTGCCAAGGATAGGCGACCGCATCTTTGGCGTCTGAGTTCTTGTACAGACCTGTAGCTGCGTTGGTCTCCGTGACACGGCGGTAAGCGGATTCCGGATCCAGGTACTTCGTGTACTTCTTGATCGGAGACCAGTAGGCCAGATTCTCGCCCGAGAAGTAGAAACGCACCTTGTCAAGGCAGATGGCCTTGGTCCAGTTCTGCGGAAGGGTGTAGCCGACGGTGAGGCTCTTGAGCCTTAAGTATCTGATGTTCTGGATGTACCTGCTGTTAGGCGGGGCAAGTTCTCCACCTGTTGAAGAGTACACGCGCGGTCTCGGGAAGTAAGTGTCCGGATTCTCCGCCGACCAGACTGTCTTGATGAAGTCCCTCGGCATGAAAGCGGCGCAGTAAGCGTAGGAATACGACCCCCAGAAAGCGATGTTCATTCCGGAAGGGTACCAGTAGTGGTTGCCCACGCCCTGAAGGAATGTGGAGAAGTCGAATCCCATCCACTCGAAACCGAGGTTGATTCCGTACTGGAGGCTCGGCAGGGAGTTGCCGAGAATCTTGCGGTCTCCCGGGCTGTCCGCCGTGTTGTCCCCAAGAGTGATCTTGTTGATTCCACCCTCGCCTTCCTGCTTGTTGTCCAGATCGACATACCTAAGGTCGCCGGCCAGAAATCCTCCCTGCATACGGGTGGTGCCCACGTAACTGAGGGCGTCGCAGACATTGTTCTGGTAGTTCTTGGCCTCCTCATCGGATTCGAAAAGACCATCGACCACAAAGCCCCAGATGTCTCCGATTCTCTGACCCACATAGTAGTCGGTGAGACGTTTGTCCGGATTGTTGTCGTACTTTGTGATGTGAGAGGTGTAGTCGCTGACAGAAGCGCGGATGCTGTAGCTGAACGGCTTGCCCAAAAGATTGAAGCTGTCTCTCCAGCCCATGGAGATCTCGTAGCCCTTGGTCCTCAGGTCGGCG
This sequence comes from Bulleidia sp., assembly GCA_963623745.1. Taxonomy (GTDB): domain Bacteria; phylum Bacteroidota; class Bacteroidia; order Bacteroidales; family UBA932; genus Cryptobacteroides. The sequence goes on along the minus strand of CAVFMX010000050.1, from coordinate 10,110 downwards.
GAGTTCTCTTTAGGCGAATCGGCGCCATAGACACTCGGGAGGGCGTTGCCCTTCACGAGCATGTTCTTCGTGTCGCGGATGTAGGCTTCGGCCGTGAAGTCGAGCCTGCCTTTCAGGAGCGAGGCGTCAAGACCGGCATTGTACTGGTAGGTGGTCTCCCAGGTCAGGGAAGATGAGTTTGGTGCGGAGATCTTGGAGTACTGGGCGTTAGTGGAGCCTTCGCCGAATGTGAACGCCGAGAAGTCCTGGATCGAGATTGTCCTCATGAACGCGTAGTCGTCCACATTCTGATTGCCCAGCGAGCCGAACGAGGCGCGGAGCTTGAGGTTGTTCACCAGACTCTTCGCCTGAGCGAAGAACGGCTCCTCGGAGACGCGCCATCCCGCAGACACCGAAGGGAACATTCCCCAGCGATGTCCCTTGGCGAAACGTGACGAGCCGTCGTAGCGTCCGGAAGCCTCGACAAGGTACTTGCCCTTGTAGTCATAGTTGACACGCCCGAAGAATCCGGCCAGGGCGTATTCGCTCTGTCCGCCGGTGAGATTGGTGATCTTGGCTCCAGACGTGGCGTCAGGCACGATGAGGGAGAAATCGTTCAGGTACTCGTCCGAGATGTTCTGGGCCTCGGCTGTGAGATTCTTGTAGTGGTAGGTCTCGGCGTTGAAACCGAACATCACCTTGACATTGTGGGCATCGTTGAACGAGTCCTCGTAGGTTCCGAAGACGTTGCCCGTGTAGTAGTCGTACCTTCTCGTCCTTTCCTCAAGCTTGTTGAGACCGGCTCCGGTGGTGTACGCTCCCGTCACTCCCGGACGTATTCCGTAAGGGATGTTGACGGTCCTGTGCATCTCGCTGCGGTTCACCCTTCTGTAGGTGAAGTTCGCGGTGACGTTGAACTGTTTCACAGGGCTTATGACAAGCTCGGTGGTGTTGGCGAAGTTGAACTTCTTGTCGTAGTTCTTGTGCTTGCCCATGGCGAAGACGATCTGCCGTCCGTTGGCCACGTTGTAGTTGCCTCCGATGATGAGAGGGTTGTTGTAAAGTCCTGTCCCGTCAGGGTTGAAGAGAGGAAATGACGCCGGGGTGTGACGGAGATTCCTGAACACGTCCTGGATGTCACCGACACCGATCCACGAATAGTCGGAGTTGTAGAAAGACATGTTGTTGGACAGGGTCATGACCTTGTTCAGCTTGGCGTCGATCTTCGCGCGCATGTTGTACTTCTGGAATACATCCGGCTCAGTGGCCTTCATGATGCCCGTCTGGCGGTCATAGCCGCCGGAAAGGAAGTACTTGATGTTCTTGTTTCCTCCGCTGATCGAGACGCTGTGCTGCTGGACAGGATGCTCGTCACGGAACATCTCGTGGTACCAGTCGGTGTTGCAGTAATAAACCCACTGCTCCTTGCCTCCGCGGACTTCCTTTATGACCCAAGGACGGTCCGGATTCTCGGTCTTGTCGTTGACCCTGGCAAGAAGCTCCATCATGTCGTGCTGGGTGTAGCCTGTGTAAGGCGTTCCGGCCGCCTGGGTCTTCCAGAAGAGGTCGAGGGTGTAAACCGACCAGTAGCCCCTGTCCTCATAGTCGGTGGAGGTGGTAGGTTCCTCCCAGCCGAAACGTCCGCTGTAACGGATCTTGGCCTTTCCGTCATCGGCATCGCCCTTCTTGGTCGTGACGAGGATCACACCGTAGGCGGCGCGAGCCCCATAGACAGCGGCCGCAGCTGCGTCCTTGATGACGGAGATGCTTTCCACATCATTCGGATTGACATCTTCCAGATCGCCCAGAGCCCCGTCGATCAGGACGATCGGATTGGACTCGTTGATGGATGTGAATCCTCGGATGTTCAGTTTGCCGGAGCTGCCCGGATTACCGGACTGGGTCGTGATGTTGAGACCCGGAACGGAACCCTGAAGCATCGTCACGAGGTTGTGCGACGTACGGTCCTTGAGTTCCTTGTCCCCCACCACGGAGATGGCACCGGTAAGGTTCACCTTCTTCTGCGTGCCGTAACCAACGACGACCGTCTCGTCAAGCATCATATTGTCCTCCTCAAGGAAGACAGTGACGGATGTCTGAGCAGCAGGAACAGTGATCTTCTTTGTGGTATAGCCGAGGGAAGACACCTCAAGGGTGACACTTCCGGCGGGAACCTTCAGCGAGAAAGTTCCGTCATCGGAGGTCATTGTTCCGTTGCTTGTCCCCTCAACGAGAACCGCGACCCCGACAAGAGGTTGCTGTGCGGTGTCAAGAACTTTTCCCGACACCTCCCTCTGATCCTGTGCGAGGGCTGCCGTGAGGCAGACCAGCATCAGAGCCAAAGAGACAGCAAATGTTTTGATAACTCTCATAAGGATGAATGTTTGTTATGATTATTAAACTCGGTGTTTAACTAAACCGGGATATTCAAAGAATATGAGAAAAAACTTCTTTTACAAAGCTGCTTCTTTCACCCTTTTGGCGCTTATTTGCTTTTGGGGGTCGATTCAGTGCGGCAAGGCTGAGAAAGGCGGTGACGGAGGAATCGATGTTTCCGGAATCCTGTTCTCCCTGCCTACTCAGATTGAGGCGGAGCCGGCCGGTCTTGTCACATTCAGGGTGCTTCAGGAAAAGGCTCCGCTACAGACCGATGAGTTCCTGTTCGGCTCTACCGTATGCCAGATAGAGAGCGTCTCCGCCAAGGATTTCAATGTGAGGCTTCCGCAGAATCTCATGGGCGGGAAATATGAGGTTGTCATCCGCAGGGGACAGAAGAAAAAGTCTTTCGGCGAGACGACCCTTACCATCAAATCGAAAACCGATCCGGACTTCACTCCTGACAAGGGTACCACTGTCTGGGGGCATGTGCTCTGTGAAGGAGCCGGAATCTCCGGAGTGGTGGTGTCTGACGGTGTTCAGGTCGCCAAGACGGACTCCGACGGAGTCTATCAGCTCAAGTCGGCCAAGAAATGGGGGTATGTGTTCATCTCCGTTCCAAGCGGCTATGAAGTTCCGTCACAGGGCGTTCTGCCGCAGTTCTACAACTATCTCACGGCTTCGTCCTCGCAGGTGGAGCAGAAGGATTTCGTCCTGACGAAAGTCTCCGGCCAGGACAAGTACAAGATGTTCTTCCTCGGAGACATGCATCTTGCCAACCGAACCGATGACAAAGCCCAGTTCAGGGTGTTCACAAGCGACCTGACGGACTACATGGCAACCCACGGCTCGGAGAAAATGTATGGAATGACCCTTGGCGACATGACTTGGGACATCTACTGGTATGACAACAAATACAGTTTCCCCGAATATCTGGAAGAAATCAACGGAGGCGTAAAAGGTCTCCAGATTTTCCACACGATGGGAAACCACGACAATGACTACAAGATAAAGGCTCCGGACGCTGACTTCCTTGCAGCGTCCGACTATGTCAAGAACCTTGGCCCTACGTACTATTCGTTCAACATCGGAAAGATCCACTATGTCGTGCTGGATGACATCGATTGTGCGAACTATGACGGCACCACGAGCAGGAAGTACAGCAGGGATGTCACCTCCGAACAGCTGGACTGGCTTGAAAAGGATCTTGCATACGTGGACAAGTCCACGCCTCTGATTGTTACGACCCATGCGCAGGTGTTCACCCCAAGTTCGGTGAACAGTTTCAAAGTCGCTCTGGGTGGTGACACGGCCCGGCTCTTCCGGCTGCTTTCGGGCTACAAGGTGCATTTTGTCACCGGGCATACCCATGTGATTTATAATGTCAACCCTAAAGAGTCAAGCCCTTTTGCAGACAATCTTTACGAGCACAACGCAGGATCTGTCTGCGGCTCCTGGTGGTGGTCCGGGAAACTGACTTCCGGTGTCTATGTCGGCACCGACGGCTCTCCCGCGGGCTACAGCATCTGGGACATCGACGGCACGGACATCAAATGGAGGTACAAGGCCACCGCATGGGAGGAGAGTTACCAGTTCCGTTCCTACGACCTCAATCAGGTCTCGTTCTCTTACAATGATGTCCCGAACATGCCTTTGAACAACATCGAACTGACGGACAAAGGTTTCGGCCAGTATGTCGAGGCTTATCCGGAGAACTCGAACAATGAGGTGCTCATCAACATCTGGAACTGGAATTCCAACTGGACTCTGGAGGTGACTGACGAGAGCGGGAAAAAACTTGACTGGACGGCGACATCGGCTTACGACCCTCTGCACATCGCGGCGCTTTCGGTCAAGAGGTACAACAATGCCGGTCTGACAGACCGTCCTAACTTCGTCACTGAAAAGTGGCACCATTTCTTCAAGGTGACGGCTCCGTCCGCCGACACGGATCTCACGATCAAGGTGACGGATGAGTTCGGCAATGTTTACACTGAAAAGATGAACCGGCCTAAAGCCTTCAGGGTAGAGGACTTTTCAAAGAAATGATAAACACCGAGTTTAACAAACACATTAAACATTAGACTTCGCCATATTCCTCTCGCTCCCTATCAGAAGGGCGCAGAGGAACACTCCGATGAGGGCTCCTACCGCCACTGAAAGCATCGCGGTGTCCCAGGAGCTGCCGACGGCGATTCCGCCGACGAGGATCTTGGAGCAGACGGCGTCGCCGAGGAGGTAGCCGAACAGTCCGACGAATCCGGCGGCGGTTCCGGCGGCGTTCTTAGGCACGAGGTTCAAGGCCTGGACTCCCGTCAGAGCCACCGGGCCGTAAATGAAGAATCCGATAAGGCACAAAGCGATGTAGATCAAAGTCTTCTGCAAAGCGGGAGATGCGGCGATCACTCCGGAACCGACCATCCAGTAAAGAAGGACACCCAGAAGGCAGAAGAACATGCAGATCACATTCATCGGGGCGCAGCGGCCTTTGAATATCCTGGACGTCGCCCAGCCGCAGGCAAGAGTGCCGACCGCTCCGACGATGTTGTGTACGGAGAAAGCCACCTTGCTCTCGGCGGCGGTCATGATGGCCTTTTCCTGAAGGTAGGTCGGAGCCCAGTCGCCGATTCCGTAGCGGACCATATAGACGGCCACGTTGGAAATGGCGACAATCCACAGAAGTTTGTTCTTGAACACGTAGTCCACGAACAGGGTCCTGAACGGGAGTTTCTCGTCAACGGTCCCCTTGGACTTTACTCCGGACCAGTCCTTTCTCCAATCCTGAACGGACGGAAGGCCGCAGGACTCCGGCGTGTCACGGATCGCCCACCAACAGAACACTGCGATCAGAAGAGCCACGGCAGCCGGGAATATGAAGTCTCCCCTCCAGCTCTGCGCCACTCCGAAAGCGTCGAAAAGCATCACTCCCGCAATGGCGAGGAAGCCGAGGGCAAAGCTGCCGATGGTGTGGGAGACATTCCACACGCTCATCTTGAAGCTCCGCTCGTTCTGGCTGAACCAATGCGCCATGATCCTGCCGCAAGGAGGCCAGCCGAAACCGCTCAGCCAACCCACGGTCAGCATGAGTGTGAAGATTATGGCGGTGTTCACGGCAGTGTTCGCTCCGAAAGGAATCACACCCGTGAGGATCATCGTGAGGGCTGAGAGCACCAGACCCACACAGAGAAACTTCCTTGCATCGGATCTGTCGGAGACACTGCCCATTATGAATTTCGAGAAGGCATAGGCGATCGAGACGGCGGACATCGCGAGTCCTGCCTTGCCGGCGTCGATGATCCCGTCATGGATCATGTCCGGAGCGGCCAACGAAAGGTTCTTGCGGACAAGATAGTAGGCGGCATAGCCGAAAAAAGCACCCAGAAAGACCTTGGTGCGCATCGCCTTGTAGGTTTTGTCCACCTTCTCCTCTGCCAATGGTTCACCCGCTTTCGGCGGGTCAAGAAAACGTGACATAAATATTCTGAAACATTTTAATTGGTCATGCAAATTTATCCATTTTCATTTAAAGAGCAAAGATTCCAAGCATAATTTAACCGTAATGTAACTCCGCAGAAGACATGGAAATCATTGATGACATCGGCACCTCAGCCGCCACAGCCGGAGTGAAACCGGAGATAAAGTTTTTCATTCTTCCGAGGGTTTTGATTATCTTTGCGGCCTGTAGAAGATTCTTTAAAAGAAATTATTTTTAAACAGCTTCTGAATATGTTCGACAACTTACAGGAGAGACTTGAGAGATCCTTCAAGATTCTGAAGGGCGAGGGGAAAATCACCGAGATCAATGTCGCCGAGACGCTTAAGGACATCCGCAGGGCGCTGCTGGACGCTGACGTAAGTTTCCGCGTGGCCAAGGACTTCTGCGACAAGGTGAAGGTCAAGGCGATGGGACAGAACGTCCTCACGGCCGTGAAGCCTCAGCAGATGATGGTCAAGATCGTCCACGACGAACTCGCCGATTTCATGGGCAGCTCCTCTCAGGACATCGACATCAAGGGCAATCCGGGAATAGTCCTGGTGGCCGGCCTGAACGGTTCCGGCAAGACCACGTTCTCGGCCAAGCTGGCGAACAACATCAGGAGCAAGAGAGGGATGAATGTCCTCCTTGCCGCCTGCGACACGTTCCGTCCAGCCGCCATTGAGCAGCTGAAGGTGCTTGGAGAGGGAATCCAGGTGCCGGTCTATACCGAGGAAGGAGTGAAGGATCCGATCAGGATAGCGAAGGGTGCCGTCGCCAAGGCCAAGGCGGAAGGATATTCGGTGGTCATCATAGACACCGCCGGCCGTCTGGCCGTGGATCAGGAGCTTATGGATGAGATCTCAGCCCTGCACAGCGCGGTGAAACCGACGGAGTCCCTGTTTGTGGTTGACGCGATGACCGGTCAGGACGCGGTGGAGACGGCGAAGGTCTTCAATGAGAGGCTCGATTTCGACGGAGTAGTGCTGACCAAGATGGACGGCGACACCCGAGGCGGTGCCGCGCTTTCCATCAAGTACGTCACCGGCAAACCGATAAAGTTCATCTCCTCGGGAGAGAAGATGGATGCGATGGACGTGTTCCATCCGGGACGAATCGCCGACAGGATCCTCGGAATGGGAGATGTCGTCTCCCTCGTCGAGAAGGCCCAGGAGCAGTTCGACGAGAAGCAGGCGCGTGAGACCAGAAAGAAACTCGCCAAGGACAATTTCGGTCTGATGGACTTCTACAACCAGATCCAGCAGATCAAGAAGATGGGTAACATCAAGGATCTGGCTGGGATGATCCCGGGAGTCGGAAAGGCCATCAAGGACATCGACATCGACAACGACAAGGCCTTCAAGGGCATTGAGGCGATCATCATGTCCATGACCCCTGAGGAGAGGGACAATCCGGAGATCATCAACGGGAGCCGCCGCAAGAGAATCGCCGACGGAAGCGGCACGAACGTGGTCGAGGTGAACAAGCTCCTGAAGCAGTTCGAGACCACCCGCAGGATGATGAAGACCGCACTGACCGGGAACCTCGCCCAGAAGCTCCGCAGTTTCAGAAGGTAGGGGTTCCAAGGATTGCAAAAGTGATCCGAAATTTCTAAATTCGCACACTATTGTACGTTCAGAGAGGTTTTCTGACACGAGATAGCGATTGAAAAACACTTTAACATCAGGACAAAAAATGGAAAAAGGACCTATTTCACAATTCATCACCCACAACTACCGCCACTTCAATTCGGCATGCGTTGTTGACGCCGCGAAGGCCTACTGCGACCTTCTCGACAAGGGTGGAAAGATGTTCCTTGCTATGGCCGGAGCCATGAGCACCGCCGAGATCGGACTCTCCCTCGCGGAGATGATCCGCCAGGACAAGTTCTCGTTCGTCTGCTGCTCGGCCAACAACCTTGAAGAGGACATCATGAACCTCGTCGCCCACTCTCACTACTACAGGGTGCCCGGCTACAGGAATCTGACCGCGGAGCAGGAACAGGAGCTTCTTGACAACCACTACAACCGCGTGACCGACACCTGCATTCCGGAGGAAGAGGCGTTCCGCCGCCTTGAGGGTGCGCTCGTTGACGTGTGGACGAAGGCGAAGAACGAAGGGAAGAGGTATTTCCCTTATGAATATATCTACCAGCTTCTACGCAGCGGCGTTCTGGAGCAGTACTATGAGATCGACCCCAAGGACAGCTGGGTGATGGCCGCCTGCGAGAAGGACATCCCTATCATCTGTCCGGCATGGGAGGACTGCACCACCGGCAACATATTCACGGCTCACTGCATCCGTGGCGAGTTCCCTACCGACCTCGTGAAGACAGGAGTCGAAGTGATGATGTTCCTTGTTGACTGGTACAAGGCCAACGCCACAGGAGCCGGAGTCGGCTTCTTCCAGATCGGCGGAGGCACCGCCGGTGACTTCCCTATCTGCGTCGTGCCGATGATGGAGCAGGATCTCGGATGGAAAGGCACACCGCTCTGGTCATATTTCTGCCAGATCTCCGACAGCACCACCTCCTACGGTTCATATTCAGGAGCCGTTCCTAACGAGAAGATCACCTGGGGCAAGCTTTCCCCTACCACTCCGCGCTTCATCGTGGAGAGTGACGCGACGATCGTCGCTCCTCTGATCTTCGCCTACGTGCTCGGCTGGTAGGTTCCATTGCAGACTCTTCAGATGGTGATGGCCGGATGACAATCCACGGCCATCACCATTTTATTTAAAACCATAATGTCCAATTGACACGACCATATATGAAAAAACACACAGGGAAAAGCCACTCGCTGTTTGACGGCATCTCACGCAAACTCCGGAAAATCAAGGAACGCAGTCTCGCCGGGATCCGGAGCGGCATCAGTTCGAAAAGGATCATAGAGAAAGTCAGCGCAAGGCTCGACCGATGGATAGAGGAAGGACGGCATCACGAGCCGGACATCTCAAAGGACGAGATCCTCGAAGAACTGGGACTGACCGGCGAGGAACTTTCATTCTACTGCTCGCGGGTACTGAAGAAACCATTCCTGACATGGCGCAAGGATTTGAGAATTGACGAGGCCAAAGTGCTTCTGCTCAAGCATCCGGAGATCCCCGTCTGCCACATAGGCTATTCGGTGGGATTCAGCGACAAGTCCAATTTCAGGCAACAGTTCAAGGATTCCGTGGGCTGCACTCCGACCGAATGGCGAGAAAGAAATCTCGACAATTGTTGAAAAAAAATCTTTGAATATCAAAAAACATCATTATCTTTACAGTGTGCTAATAAACTATTACACTAATAAGATATGATCGAGATCAAAGATCTGGCTTTCAGTTACGGCAAGATGCCCGTTCTGAAAAGCATCACGACAACACTTGAAGAAGGCCGCATCTACGGTCTTCTGGGTGAGAATGGAGTTGGCAAGACAACTCTGCTGACACTTCTGTGCGGCCTGAAGAAAGTAAGTTCGGGCAGCATCGCCACAGACGGGGAGAATCCTTTCGACCGCACCCCTTCTCTGCTTCAGAACCAGTTCTACCTTCCTGACGAGGTTCTTCCCGTAGCGATGAAGGCGGAATGCTTCGCCAAGGAAAGAGGTGCCTTCTGGCCGAAGTACGACCATTCCGGATTTCTGGAGATCATGAAGGAGTTCGAGAACGATCCGGACAGAAAGATGAACCGGATGTCAGCCGGACAGCTTAAGAAGACATACATCTCGCTGGCGCTGGCCTGCGGCTGCAAGTACCTGTTCATGGACGAGCCTACCAACGGGCTGGACATCCCTTCCAAGACGCAGTTCCGCAGCGCCATCATGAAATACACTTCCGATGACTCCACAATCGTGATCTCAACCCATCAGGTAAGGGATCTGGAGAACATCATCGACCCGATCATCATCCTTGACCGTCAGGATGTCCTTCTTAACGCATCCGTGGAGGAGATCACAGGCAAGCTGTACTTTGACTACGGCACACAGCTTCATCCGGAATCACTTTACAGCGAGCAGCTTCCGGGCGGATTCATCCAGGTCTATCCGAACACTACCGGCGAGGACAGCAAGATCAATGTGGAAGCCCTTTTCAACGCCGTCCACAAGAACAAGGCATCGGTCAAGGACATGTTCAACAATAAATAAGGAGGGATGACTATGGACAATACTTTTAAAATAAGCAGGTTCGGGAAATATTTTGCCTACGATCTCAAAAGACAATGGAGGAACATCGGCATGCTGATGCTGATCTTCGCGCTGTTCCCGATCATATTCTACATGCTGTACATGTTCTTCGCG
>CAVFMX010000049.1:0-14264 GCA_963623745.1 Bulleidia sp. | reverse complement strand
ACATCAAGGCGAACATCGCCAAACTTACGGAGAACATCTGCGAATGTGCCGCCAAGGGCGCGGAACTGGTTGTTCTTCAGGAACTTCATAATTCAGTTTACTTCTGCCAGACAGAGGATGCATCGCTCTGCGATCTCGCGGAGACCATCCCGGGACCTTCAACGGAATATTTCGGAGACCTGGCCGGAAAGCTCGGAATCGTCCTGGTCCTTTCGCTTTTCGAGAGACGCGCGCCTGGGCTTTACCACAACACGGCGGTCGTGATCGAGAAGGACGGCAGCATCGCCGGCAAGTACCGCAAGATGCACATCCCCGATGATCCGTGCTTCTACGAGAAGTTCTATTTCACGCCCGGAGATCTTGGCTTCAAGCCGGTTCAGACTTCCGTCGGAAGCCTCGGGGTGCTGGTCTGCTGGGACCAGTGGTACCCGGAGGCGGCGAGGCTGATGGCCTTGAACGGTGCCCGGCTGCTGATCTACCCTACCGCCATCGGCGGAGTCGGTACGGACTCCAAGGAGGAGCAGCAGACCCAGAGGCAGGCATGGCAGCTTGTCCAGAGGGGGCATTCTGTCGCCAACGGACTGCCTGTCGTCACCGTGAACCGTGTCGGTCATGAGGATGACCCTTCCGGCAGCACCGTCGGACTGGATTTCTGGGGATATTCATTCGCCACAGGCCCGCAGGGGGAGATCCTCGCGCGGTTCGGCACCGACGAGGAGGGAGTGAAGGTTGTTGACATCGACCTTGACCGCACTGAATATGTCCGCAGAGGCTGGCCGTTCCTGCGTGACCGCCGCATCGACGCCTATTCCCCGATCCTTTCCCGCTACGGAAAGTAGCCACACATCTCCAGATCGCTTCGACAGGTTCAGTGACCGGTGGGGGTGTCACTGAACCTGTCGAAGCGATCTGAATCGCCCATACCAACATCAGATGACAATCCGCTTCCAACATCCCCTGCGGAATACAAACTTGTGGCGATGCCATGCCTGTTGCTTCCGAATATTATTTTGCATAACTTTGCATCCAAACGGATTTTAATAAATATTTATTCAAACTTATGGAACCAGACAAGTCAAGGAAGATGGCTGACTTTCGGTGTCGTGCCATGATTCTTTCCTTATGCGCGCTTCTGTTGGTCACCGGGTTCACGGATGTTGCCTTTGCCCAGAACACTCAAGGCAAGAACTCTTCCGGTTCTCCGGCCAATCCGAGAATCACCGTCAAGGGACGGATCACTGACGATCATGATGAACCTCTTCCCGGAGCCAATGTCCTCGTAAAAGGCACATCCGTCGGAACATCAGCCGATGAGGACGGTAATTATTCACTTACATTCCAAAGAAGTCCCGGCAAATCGGACATTCTGGTGTTCTCATTCATCGGGAATGAGTCCAGAGAGTTCAATGTCAGCACATCTACGAGACTGAACGTGCAACTCAAAACTTCCAGTCTTGATGCTGTTGTGGTCAACGGCTTCTACACCCAGACCAAGGAGACGTTCACCGGCTCCGCTACCACGATAAGCGGTGATCAGCTGATCGCCGTGTCATCGACCAATCTGATGCAGAGCCTTGCGTCGTTGACCCCTGGCATGGTGCTGGTCGAGAACAATGCGGCCGGATCGAACCCGAACGCCGTTCCCTCAATCCTCATCCGTGGAGCCAACACCCTCATAACGAACGAGAGCGAGGAAGGTGTAAACAATCCTCTTATCGTTCTGGACGGAGTTGAGATCACGATTCAGGAACTCTACGACCTTGACATGTTCGACATCGAGCGGATCGATGTACTCAAGGATGCATCGGCGACCATTCTCTACGGAGAGAAAGGAGCCAACGGAGTCATTGTCGTGGAGAGGAAACGTTCCGAGGAAGGCAAACTCAGGTTGAGCTACAATTTCGTGCCTCGTTTCAGCGTGCCTGACCTAAGTTCGTTCAATCTTTGCAGTCCCGCAGAGAAACTGGAGGTCGAGAGACTTGCCGGAAAATATGACTCCGCCGACGGTTCGATGGACGAGGCCTATGACTACAAACTTCAGCTTGTCCGCAAAGGTGTGAATCCAGATTGGCTCCACGCACCGCTCCGTGTTCCGTTCAGCCACACCCATTCCCTCGCACTCAGCTCAAGGGGTGAGAGACTGGAATACCGGGCGAACGCCAGTTTCGGTGACACCTACGGGGTGATGAAGGGCGACAACAGAAGGAATCTCGGACTGAACTTCAGCCTGAACTATCATCTGCGCGACAAACTGACCCTTTCCTACAAGAACAGTTTCTCGCTGAACCGCAGCGTTGATTCCCCTTATGGAAGTTATGCCCAGTACTCCAGAATGAATCCTTACCTCCCGATGACCGATGAGAATGGAGATTACTACAAGTACTATACATTTAATCCGTTCAGCACATCGGGGACAAAGGTCTCGAACCCTCTTTACGAGGCGACGCTCTCAAGTTTCAGCAAATCCCAGACCCAGTCATGGACAAATTCCCTGTCCGGCAGGTGGAACATTACCAAGGAATTATACATGACCGGTCAGGCCAATCTTGGATTGTCCTGGAACAAGTCGGACACCTATGAGTCTCCCGATATGGCGAAATACGAGAGCAGCAAACTCTCTGACAAAGGCCGTTACAGCCTTGCTACCGGCACCGGCCTCACGACCGACGGCAAGATCGTTATCAATTACGGAAAGTCTTTGGACTCAAAGGGGTCGATGTTCCGTGTCAGCGCAGGCAGCAACATTCAGTACAGCCGTAAGCAGAACGCCTCTTTCATCGCCACGGGCTTCATCAAGGACGAACTCTCAGACCTGTCCTTCGCCCTTAGCTATCCTACCGGCCATCCGTCAGGCTCTGACAAAGTCTCCACTGGGGTCGGTGTGTTCGCGAACGCCAACTTCAGCCTCTGGAACAGGTACTTCGTGGACGGTTCCTACAGAGCCTCCGGCTCATCCAAGTTCGGCTCGCGCAACAGCTTCGCCCCGTTCTGGGCTTTCGGAGCCGGCTGGCACCTTCACAACGAGAAGTTCATCAAGGATAACCTGCCTTGGGTCAACACCTTGACATTCAGGTACTCTATGGGCTACACAGGTAGCGTCTCCTTCGACTACTATCAGGCCCGTACCGTTTACCAGTACGATTCGAAGTACCAGTATGTTTCCGGAATCGGCGCTCTGCCTAAGCAGATGGGCAATCCTGACCTCAAGTGGCAGAGAACCTTCAACAACAACTTCGGAATCACGGCGGCCTTTCTGGACAACAGGTTCAACATGTCTTTTGATTTTTATTCGAACACTACCTACGACATGCTGATGCCGGTTTCCCTTCCGCCTTCTGTCGGAACAAGTTCGATGAATGTCAATTTCGGCCAGATGAACAACAAGGGTCTCGACCTGTCTGTCTCCGGCCAGATCATCAGGACAAAAGATCTGTTCTGGAGCATGACCCTTACAGGCGGCCACGTGATGGACAAGATCCAGAAGATTTCCGATGAGATAAAGGATGACATAACCAATCCTTATGACAGTTCCAAGCCGAACATTCTCCTGCAGGAGGGTGGGTCGCAGTATGACATATTCGCAATGCGGTCGGCGGGAATAGACCCTGCCACAGGAAAGGAGATATTCATAAAGAAGAACGGTGAATACACTTACCATTACGACAAGGACGAGAGGGTTGCCGTCGGCAACACCAACCCGATCCTGCAAGGCTCGTGGATGAACACCGTCAGGTACAGAGGCTTTTCCGTCAGTGTCGCAACCTCCTACACTTTCGGTTCCGATTATTACAACTCCACGCTCCAGAACAAGGTGGAGAACATCGATGCTGAATACAACGTTGACCGCCGTGTCTTCACCGACAGATGGAAGCAGCCGGGAGACCACACCCGTTTCCTTGGAATCGGCACCTCCCAAAGCACTACGATGTACTCGGAAAGATTCGTAGAGAAGCGTAACGAGCTGTACATCTCCAGCATTCAGGTCATGTACGACTTCGCCCCGAAGGCGATCACCAGGCTCGGACTCCGCAAACTGGCTGTCGGCTTCGGGCTTTCCGACATCGCCCACATCTCGACGGTCAAGTTCGAAAGGGGAACCAGCTACCCGTACTGTCGCGGAATCAATCTGATTTTCCGTCCGACATTCTAAAAAAAAGGAGGAAATGCAATGAAAAGAAAAATAATATTCACAACCACCATAATCGCCGCCATTCTTGCGACAGGGTGTGACAAGTTCCTCGATGTGCATCCCAAGGGCGAGAAGATCAACATGTTCGAGACTGCCGAGGAATACGAGGATGCTCTTTACGGCGTTTATAGCGAATTGACAGGCAGTACTCTTTTCGGCCAGCATCTGATGCTGCTCCCAGAGGTGTTGAGCCAGAATTTCACCACCTCTGACTACAAATACGCCGAGCTGGCTGAGGGCGAGATGACATCCAACGGCTCGACCTCCACAAAGAAGGAGATCTGGAAGAACGCCTATGCGGCCATCAACCACATCAACAACATCGTGGAGCACGCCGAGGATGATGCCGACACGTACAGGCACTCCCGTCTCTATCTCGGTGAGGCATTGGCTTTGAGGGCTTTTGTCCACTACGAGATTCTCAAGCTGTTCGGCCCTCCGTACTGGGCTTCCGACAGTGAGAAGAAGACCATCATCCCTTATGTGACGAAATATTCATTCGACATATCGCCGCTCCTTTCCTATGATGAGGTGTGCCGGGCCATTCTTGACGACCTTAAAAGGGCTGAGGAATATCTCGTAGAGGATGAGATCCTTGTCCCGGCTGAAAGGGACAACACCGCCAAGGTTTTCACTGACGCGAGGATAGCCCACATCAACCTTTACGCGGCTCAGGCCTTGATTGCGAGGGTTTATTGGAGCATGAATGACATGGACAACGCCGAGGCTTATGCTGAGAAGGTGATTTCAAGCGGCAGGTTCTCCTTCCGTCCGGCCAGCGCGTTCGTGCAGCCGGACAACGGAACCCTTGACCTTAACGAGACGATTTTCGGTCTTTACATCACTGACGAGAGTACGATGATGAAGAAACTGAACATCAACGGTTCAGGAGCATCGTCCTCGCTCGTTCTGGCTTCCGGTTACGCTTCGCTCTACGAGAAGGACAGCGGTGCAGCGACAGACTACAGGCTTTCGGCCTGGTTCGATGTCTCGTACTCATTGTGCCGCAAACTGGTTAACAACTGCTTCATCTCCGAGGACAACTCCTACAGTGGAAAGTCGATTCTGGGCTATGATATTCTGAAAATCCCCGAGATGTACTACATCGTCGCCGAGGCCAACATCGACAAGGATCCGGCGAAGGCCGTGAGGTATTTCGACGAGGTTCTGAAATCCAGAGGCCGGGAGACTCTTGAGGAGTCCGGTACGGCTCTGACACGTGACCTGCTCTTCGAAGAGCGCCGCAGGGAATTCTACTGCGAGGGACTCACTTGGATGGACATGAAGAAGGAGAAGAAGGACATCACGACGGTGTCCGGAAAGACTCTTCCGGGCGACCTTGCGTCCACCTACACGCTGACTGTTCCGGACGAGGAACTGGAAGCAAGGAAAAACATTAACAATTAAAAGAACATGAAGAAGATAATATGTCAGGCCGTGATGCCCCTGCTTTTTCTCACATCCTGCGAAGGGACGTGGATAATGTACGACACGGACCAGAAGGATCACATCTATTTTCAGGACAGACAACAGGTTCTCATCAAGTCTTTCGCCCTCTTGACTGACGATGAGATTGCTGTTGAGGCTCCTGTTTACATCATGGGAACAGTGGCCGATCAGGACAGGCTGTTCAAACTGGAGAGCGTTCCAAGCGCAGATGGCGACACGATCGTGTTCGGCGGTATCGTCTATCCGGTGATTTCTGCCAGAGAAGGCATTGATTTCGAGGTGGGGGAGTGTTCGCTCCCTGCCGGGGCTACTTCCACGAAAGTCACGGTGAGGCTGAAACGTCAGCCGGAGATGAAGGAAGGAGCCTACGTGCGTGTCCATCTCAGGCTTGTCCCTTATGATAATTTTGAGCCTCTTCCCGCAGACAGTACAAGTTCGCAAAGTATAATGACACCGGACTTTCAGGTCTATGTCAATGACGGTGACCCGGCCTGTCCGTCCTGGTGGAGGCCGGCTTCGAACAAGGAGCCGGGATGGGACTATGACCTTGGCAATTTCTATCCGGCAAAATTCAGGATGCTTCTCGATCTTTTCCATAAGACCGCCGAGACCAATCCGGTCTTCTATGAGTATTGTGTCGCCCACTATGGTGAGAACCTTGATGCGGAACCAAGTTCCGACAACAATAGCATGAACAGGTTCTGGCGTCAGACCTACATGGCGGCCTGGGCGGGTTCGGTGTTCTGCCCTCTGTACGAGTATTATGAGAAATACTATGCCGAGCACCCGGACGATCCCAACTTTGAGGTGATGGGCAGCGACAAGGTCAACATCAACAACCGCATCGGCTGGGGAGATCCACGCAGCGGCAGATATGGTTTTCTCAATTAATCGGAGAATAAGAAATGAAAAGAATATTCCAATTTTTGTCAGCGGCAGCGCTGCTTTCCGTGGCCGTGTCCTCCTGTTGGAAGATCGACGAAGGAGACACCATCGACCTTGCACCGATCGAGTTCAAGGCGGCTTCGGACACTATCAACGCCGATCTTGGTGTGGAGTTGAGATACGAGGGACTTACCGTCAAAAGTGACCGTGATGTCTCCTACGAGTGGACCTACGGCCAGCCGGCAGACGGCAAGACGGTCGCCGACCACATTTTCAAGACAGGAACGATCGAAGAGGTCTCGACCTCTCCAACCATAGACTATACCTTTACGAAACTGGGGACCTTTATTCTCAGACTCCGGGCCGACAACGGGGAGAGCATCCAGTACAAGTACTTCACCCTTAACGTGAACTCTGGCTATGACGAGGGTGTCACAATCCTGAGCAACGGTGAGGGAGGAGATGGGCATCTGACGTTCATCAAAACGCTGACCGCCGAGGAATCGGCGGCTGGAAAGCAGGAGGTTTTCTCCGATGTGTTCTCGTCCATCAACCCCGGTCAGACGCTCAGGAACGGTGCCTGTCTGTTCATGTCCAACGCCACGGTCAAGAAACTTGACTATTCCGGGCTTCTGATAGCCACTAATGACGATAACGGTACCATGTGGCACATGGAAGCCAAGACCTTCCAGCTGTTCAAGAAGTCAAGCATGCTTTCCGCCGGGTTCAGGTTCAAGGCGTTCGGCGGCGAGCTGGCATCGACATCCGGATTCGCCGCGTTCATCCTCGGCGAGAACTCTCAAATCTACCGTTACGACATGATGCTGGGGGACTACACCGACATGGTTGACATCAAGCCGATGACAGGCATCTTCGGAGGGGTTTCCCGCAAGACGGCCAATGACGCGACAGTCCGCACGACGTATTTCCGCAACTCCGACAGCCTTGCCGTCAGAAGGTCGGCTTCCGCCGGAACCGTCTATTACACGCTGGCCGGCTATGAAGTTGTGAACATGGCCACTTTGCGGACCGCGAAGACCAACTCCCTCTATGTCCTGTTCAGAAGCAAGACGAATCCTGAGGAGTATCTCATCAAAAACACCGATGGCATAGGCGGCTCCGGAGCCATCAAGACATGGGGTAAGGATGTCACGTTCTCTACCGATGACCTTAAGATGGACGGTAATTGTAAATTTCTGGGCACCAAACATTCCTCGGATGTTTACTATGCCTATGACAATGCCGTTTACCGTTGGTCTCTGATCAGCGCCCCGCTCTCCAAACCGGCCATAACCCTTCCGGCAGGAGAACAGATCCGCGACATCGCCACAAACTTCCTTGGCAAGGACAAGGGAGACAACGGTGAGGATCTGCTCTATGTCGCAACCTACAACCCTTCCAGATCTGGAGAGAAAAAAGGCAGTCTTTACGTTTACCGGTTCTCGGACGATTCACTTGTGAAATCCTACGAGGGAATATTCTGGGATCCTGCTTCGGTCATATATAAATATCGCGTAAACTAAACTAAACTGATAATCAATAATATCTAAATAAACAATCATGACAAGAAGGAGCATTATCCTCGCTTTGGTCGCCGCCGCGCTGCTGGTTCCGTCCGCAGACGCGGCAGCGTCCGTGTTTAGGAAAAAGAAGAAGAAAAAGGAGCAGACCGAGGCTGTGGCCGAGAAGAAACCCTCTCCGAAGAAGAAGCAGACCCCTTACGAGAAACTTATGAAGGAGGTCACGGACTCCGCCAAGAGCAGCACCTTCAGTCTCTACCGCACTTCCAAGGACAAGGTCTACATGGGCTTCCCGAAGAGCATGATGGGACGCAGGATGCTTGTGGGAAGCACGATCACTGCGACCAGCAATCCGTCCTACCTGAACGTCGGCCACAAGTATGTGAAACCGACATATTTCCGGATTGACCTGCAGGACAGTCTCGTGGTGCTGACGGTTCCGGGGACAAACGCCACCAGTTCCGATCCAGGCATGTCAGCTGCCCTTGAGCGCAGCTATATTCCTAAGGTCTTGAGAAGAATAGCAGTTCAGGCCACGAGCAAGGACAGCTCGGAGGTGATCTTCGAGGTGACTCCGCTCATCAACTCCGTGGCTCCGAAGGGAAAGGACTTTTCCCTCACCAAGGCCGCTGACGAGAAGGCAACGTGGTTCAGTGACCTCAAGGCGTTCAGTGACAACGCTTCCGTGAAAGTCCACTCAAATGTGGAGTTCACTAAGACATTCCTGATGCTCAAGGGCAAGGTCGGTTCCGGCTCCATGGCCTACACGGTCTCGTTCCTGCTTCTTCCGGAAAATCCGATGCCGGCGCGTGTGCAGGACTCAAGGATCGGGGTGTTCCCTGTCGGTCCGGGCGAGGGGAGCGTGAAGTACAACCTCTCCGGTGCCGAGGACGGTTTCAAGGGCTATGTTCTGGCTTCCCGCTGGAGGCTGGAACTTTCTGACACGACCGCTTGGCAGAACGGACAGAAGGTCACCGTGAAGAATCCTGTCGTCTGGTACGTGGACAATTCTTTCCCGGAGGCTTGGAAGGCTCCGATCAAAGAGGGCGTCCTCGCCTGGAACAGCGCCTTCGAGGCGATCGGCCTGAAGGACGTGATGCAGGTGCGTGACTTCCCGACGGCGGAGGAGGATCCGCAGTTCGACCCCGACAATCTGAAATATTCATGCGTCAGGTACGTCCCGGACGCCACGATGAACGCGATGGGACCGTCCTGGGTCGATCCGGTGACGGGTGAGATTCTGAACGCCTCCGTGCTGGTTTACAACGATGTCATCAAGCTCATCAACAACTGGCGTTTCGTGCAGACCTCGCAGGTGGACGAGAAGGTCCGCGCCGTGAAGATGCCTCAGGACATCATAGACGAGTCTCTCGTCTATGTGATTTCCCACGAGATAGGTCACACTCTGGGACTTATGCACAACATGGGCGCGTCCTCGGCCTATCCTACCGACTCCTTGAGGAATGCCGCGTTCACCGCGAAGTACGGCACGACCCCGTCGATCATGGACTACGCCCGCTTCAACTATGTCGCGCAGCCAGAGGACAAGGGCGTGAAACTCGTTCCGCCGTCCCTCGGTGTTTATGATGAATATGCGATCAAGTGGCTGTACACCCCTGTCGTCGGGGCGAAGGACATCTGGGAGGAATATTCCGTTGCAGAGAAGATCATCGACGAGAAGGCGGGCGATCCGCTGTACCGCTACGGTGCGCAGCAGGTTCCCGGACTCACTTACGGCTCCTACGACCCGAGCGCGAGGACGGAGGATCTTGGAGACGATCCGATCAAATCCGGCGACTACGGCATCAAAAACCTCAAGTATATTCTCCATGAAATGAACGGATGGATCGGAGCGGATGACAGTGATTTCTCGCACAGGAGCGACCTGTACACCCAGCTGACGAACCAGTACTACCGCTACATCAATAACGTCATGGCGCAGGTCGGAGGAATCTACCTGAACAACGTCAAGGCCGGTTCTTCGGTCAAACCGTCCACGCCTGTCTCCAAAAAGGTTCAGAAGGCATCCTTGAAATGGGTGTTCGCCCAGCTCCGCGCGTCTTCCTGGCTCAACGACGCTGACGTGACCTCGAACCTGCCTTTGGCCGCCCCGCAGTCGAACAAGATCTGTGCGGCCGTGGCGAAGACTCTGGCCTCGACGGTTCCGGTCAACGTCATTCTGGCCTCGAATGTGCCGGGCAATGGCAGGCCGTACACTGTCAGGGAATATTATGACGACCTCTACAGCGAGCTGTTCGCTTCCTCGGTTGCCGGCCGCAGGCTGACCTCTGAGGAAAAGACTCTCCAGAGGGAGATTCTGACCGCTTCTGCGAAGGATGTCAAATCGCTGCTCTCCAAGTCGTTGACTGAAGATTCTGCCGAAGATGAACTTGTCGCCGAACCGATGTGGTGCGGCCACGATGATGTCTATCTCGGCGAGGGAAAGGGCCCTTACCAGAAAGCGGTGAGCGTCCAGACGATCGACGAGAGTGACGGATGCCGGATCGTGTTCCTGAACAAGGTCAAGGCTCTGGCCGCCTCCCGCAAGTCTTCCGCTCCGGTCGGGGACAGGGCACACTACGAGTACCTTCTCGCCCGTGTCAACGCGGCGCTCGGGGACCGGAAATAATCTTTTCGGTCGCAGTGGTTCGACAAACAGCTGGCTACAGGCTTGCCGACCTCTCCGGTCGCTGAGCCTGCCGAAGCACCAGGGAAACACAAACATATTAATCAGATGAAACTGAAACCAATGATGGCGGCTCTGGCCGCAGTGGCCATATCGGCCTGCTCCACCCTGAAGGACGGAGAGTACAATCTGTCCGTGGTGTCCACCGGTGACGGCCACGGCCGCTGGTTCGCCAAGCCCATGGAGGAAGGCGGCAAGGTCAGAGGCTCCCTGATGGCGCAGAGAGCTTTCGTGAACGGAGTCCGTGCCGAGAAAGGCGCTGACAATGTTATACTGATAGATGCCGGAGACAATTTCTTCGGAAGCGGCGCTCCATTTTACTACAACTATGTGGACACGGCTTCTTCACACCTCTATCCGAGATTGGCCGCTTACATGGGCTACGACGCGGTCGTGGCCGGACACTCCGATTTCGAGGCAGGCCACAGTGTCTATGACCGTGTCGCCCGGGAGATGAAAAAGGAAGGAGTTCCGCTTCTTGCCGGCAACGCCTTCTCCGACAGGAGCGGCAAGCCGTATTTCCCTGCATACTCAATAATAAGGAGGGGAGGGGTCAAGGTCGCTGTCCTTGGCTACACCAATGCGGACAACGCCTCGCTGATGGACGGAAGCTGTGTCTCAGGCATTCATTTCGAGTCGCTTCTGCCTATGGTCCAGGAGGATGTGGACAAGGTGCGCTCCAAGGAAAAGCCTCAGGTCGTGATTGTCGTGGCACACACCGCCATGGGTAAGGGTGACGGGCAGAACCTTGAGAAGCAGGGGCTTGACCTTTTCAGGAGTCTCAGGGGAGCGGATGTCGTCATCGCCGGCCACGACCACTCCAGCAAGGTGATGAGCGCGGACAGCGTGGTGGTTTTGGATTGCGGCAGGGCCGGTCAGAACGCCGGCGTGACCGACATCAAACTCGTCGTGAAGGGCGGGAAGGTTGTCAGCCGCACCTTGGATGCCAAAATGGCTTCAATCAAGAGCGATGAATATGATGCCGCGATGGAGGATGCTTTCCGGACGGATTACGACAAGGTCTGCGGCTTCATGGCCGGTAAGGTCGGCAGGATCGGGAAAGACTTGGTCTCCAGGGAATTCTACTATGAACAGTGCGACTACATGAATTTCCTGCATGCCCTTGCCTTCAGTGCTTATCCTGTTGACGTCTCCCTGTCGGCGACCCTCCTCATCGACGGGAAGATCCCTGCCGGGGAGGTTCGCTTTCAGGACATCCGCAAGGTCTATCCTTACGAGAACAAACTGGTCGTGCTGAGGCTTACCGGAGCCGAGATCCTGAAATACCTTGAGGCCAGCTATGACGCGTGGATCAACACCGTGGCGGAACTCCCGGAAGACAGTCATGTCTTGAAAATCAAGCAGACCAAGGACTATTCCACCGGCGGGATGGCCTGGAAGCTCGCCAAGAGTCCCGCCAATTTCGACTCCGCCGCCGGCATCAACTACACTGTCGATGTCACCAAACCTTACGGCTCCAGAGTCAGGATCTCCGGCATGGCTGACGGAAGCGGGTTCGAGATGGACAAGGAATATGCCGCCGCGATAACCACTTACAGGTCAGTCGGATCAGGCGGACTTCTCAAGGCCGCGGGTCTGGAGGAGATGAAAGCCGTCGAGGACAGGATAGTCTATCGCGGTCCGGAGTTCAGAACGATTCTCTATGACTATCTCAAGAAGAACGGTACCGTGGATCCAGCTGTCATCGGAGACCCGGAGTTCATCGGTTCATGGAAGTTCGTTCCCGAGTTCGCCCCGGCGGCCATCAAGGCTGACGTTGAGTTGCTTTACGGAAAATAATCGGTGTCTTTATGAGAATAATCAGTAATTCAGTCCTTGCGGTGGCCGCTCTGTTCGCCGCGGGGACTTGTTCATTTGCCCAGACTCCGGCCGCTCCGGAGCAGAGGGCGGCCATCGAGGCTGAACACGGTGTAAGGGACGCTGTCGCGAAGTACGACACCCGTGCCGAGATGATGGCCGACAGAGGGCTTCTTGGCGGCGAATACTCCATGTACCTTTTTGGCGAGGTGAGGATCACCCCTCCGCCGAAAGGCTACAAACCGGTCTATGTCAGTCACATCGGACGGCACGGAGCAAGGTATGGACTTGGTGACGGGGTTTATGAGGCAGTCCGCAAGGTTCTTTCGGATGCCCACTCCGCCGGAAAACTGACCGGGGCAGGTGAGGAACTCTACGTCCGTTACGAGAAGTTTTACCCTTCTGTCGCCAACAGGGGCGGGGATCTGACCGAGGAGGGGCAGAGGCAGCATCGCCTGATAGCCTCGACGATGTACCGGGAGTTCCCGGAGGTGTTCAAGGGAAAGACGAGGGCCGAGGTGCTTTCCACGGCCGTCCCCCGGGTGATGCTGAGCATGATGTCGTTTGTGGACGAGTTGAAGGGGCTGGACCGCGACCTGACATATTCAGTCGATGCGGGAAGGGTCTATCTGCCCATCCTTGAGCCGGACGGCGGGCAGAATCCGTTCAGGGTCAGGACACAGATCTCATCGGAGGCCAAGGCTTCGTCCGCTGCGCTACAGGCATCTCTGGTTGATCCCGAGGCTTTCTGCTCCAGGTACTTCAATGACACGGACTATCTTGAATCCACAGCAGGGATGTGGCAGTTCGAGTCGAATCTCCGCACGGTGGTGGTCGGGATCCAATGTCTTGACGGCGAGCGGGCGGACACGTTCTCGGACATATTCACATTTGATGAGCTTTTCGGCATCTGGGAGGTCAGGAACTACAACGGCTATCTTTACATGGGCCGCTCGCCTCTGACAGACAACTTCGGTTGCACCAAGAACGCCGCCATTCTGGAGAACATGATCGGGGAGGCCGACAAGGATCTTGCTTCCGGCGAGGTTCAGTTGAGGCTTCGTTTCTCCCACGACACCGCCATCCTGCCGCTGGTCTCCTACATGCGTCTGGACAATTTCGGAGCCGTGGTGGATGACCCGGGCGAGGTGAAGAACTACTGGAGAAGCGACAAGGTTCCGATGGCCGCCAACCTCCAGCTCATCTTCTACCGCAGCAGGCGCAACCCCGAGATTCTGGTGAAAGTCCTCTACAACGGCCGCGAGGCCTCGCTCCCGATTCCTCAGGCCGCCCCGTCCTTCTACTCCTGGACAGCCTTCAAGGAGTATTACGGAAGGTGATTTCAAAAGGTTGACTTGCCCAGCCTTTTGAGCTCGCAGTCGGCCTTGATCTTGTCGATTATGGCGCAGACCACCTTGAATGTCTTACTGTCCTTGGTGTAGTTGGCGGGAACGGTGAAGTTGACGCGCCCCTGATGCCGGAGGGTCTTGGCAAAGGCTGTTTTCTTCGGGTTGCTCTCGTCGCAGACGGCTACGGCGTGTCCGCCGAACATCTTTACGATCTTCATGCACGGAATGTCGGTCTCCCCGTCACCGAAATAGATCATCTGCGGGTAGGGGATTCTCTTCTTGTCCTCGGCCACGCTCTCGTTGACCATCTTGTTGTCGTGGGCGCTGAAGATTCCCTTGTTGATCTTGAAGATGTACTGGGTCTTGGC
>CAVFMX010000048.1:0-9825 GCA_963623745.1 Bulleidia sp. | reverse complement strand
TCAACGACACCTGGGCGCGTGACCACGGCGGGATCGCCGTCTATGGCGACAACGGGGAGAAGTACATCTACGACTTTGTCTTCAACGGCTGGGGTCTCAAGTTCGCGTCCGACCTTGACAACGGGATCACCAGGAGGATATTCTTTGACAGAGCCTTCGCCGACGAGGTGATGTGCGTGGACATGCGTCCGTTCGTCCTGGAGGGCGGCAGCATCGACACAGACGGTGCCGGCACCCTGATGGCCACCTCGGAATGTCTTTGCAGCGACAACAGGAACGAGTATCTATCCCGGGAGGAAATCGAGGGCGAGCTGAAGCAGGCGTTCGGCCTGAAGCGTGTGCTGTGGGTGGACAGCGGAAGCCTTTCCGGCGATGACACCGACAGCCACATCGACATCCTGGCGCGCTTCTGCGACCACGAGACGATCGCCTACCTCAAGAGCGGCGACCCTGATGATCCTGACCACGGGCCATTGATGAATATGGAAGCGCGGCTCCAGTCCTTCCGAACGCCCGACGGGAAACCTTACAGACTTGTTCCTCTCCCGAAGCCGAAGCAGATGTTCCTTGACGGCTACCCTCTTCCCGCATCCTACGCCAATTTCCTGATAATCAACGGAGCGGTTCTCGTCCCGGGCACAGGCTCGGAACTTGACGAGGTTGTCCGCGTCACCCTCCAGGAAGTGTTCACGGACAGGGAGGTCATCATGATCGACTGCCGTCCTCTCCTCTCCGGCCACGGCGGCCTCCACTGCGTCACGATGCAGTTCCCGGAAGGCTGGTTGTAAATTGATAGGTTTAATAATAGTGGTTATATCATCATAAAAGCATGTCAACTTATGATGGTCTGCATAATTGGCTCCTCGTACAAAACGTTACAAATATAACGTTTTATAACCATGCCTGCAAATTTTTTTATTCGAATAGTTCTATTCTATTTTTCGACTTCCATTAAGTATCAAGCCAGTAGTCCTTTCCTTTCCTCGCAGGATTCTGCTCCGCCATGATGCTTGCCAGCTGTCTGGCCGAGTATCAGGATCTGAACACCGATCCGGAACAGTTGGGAACGACAGACCCGCGCAACGTGTTCACCGGAGCGACCATCAATTTCAACAACAACAGCCGCTCGCACCTTACGGCCAAGTACAGCGGTGTGATGATCTACATGCAGTACCTCGTGTCCTCGGGAGGAGCATCTCAAGGATCCTACATCTCTCCGGATCAGCCGAACAACCATCCGGAGCCTTACAGTCCTGCATACAGTGACTACTACTCCGGCAACGGTGCCTACGGTCTTCGCCTTGACTATCTGATCAACACTGTCATCCCGAAGAATGAAAATGCCGAGAACTATTCTGATGTCAAGGCAATCGCCCAGATCCTGCTGAACTACGAGCAGTGGCGCATCCTCGACACCTACATGCCGGAGAGAGCCATGGAAGACGAGGATTTCTACATCAACCAGGACAAAATGCACACATTCACTCCGCTCATAACTTATCCCGAGACCTGCCTCATGCTGGCTGAAATCGCAGTCAAGAAGGGCGGTGCAGTTGCCGGAAAGGATGCCAAAGGATGGTTCCAGGAAGGTGTGAAGGCTTCTATGGAGCAGTACCGCGACTGGGCTGCGAACATGTACGTTGTAGCTCAGACAACGGAGACCGCAGCCAACTACAGTCCTGTCACAGACGACAAAATCAATGCTTACCTTGCTCGTCCGGAATTCACGGACATCACTCTTGAGAAGATCATCTCCCAGCAATGGGTGAACCTGTACATGCAGCCTGAAGAGATGTGGGCCACCTGGAAGCGCACCGGACTGCCGGCCTTCAAGGAGAAACCGGAACCGGCGGGCGGTGTGGCCGTACTTGAGGAAATCAGGTACACGAACAACACCCTGACCATCCCGAGGCGCAACTCATTGGGGACTCCGAACACCTTGAACATCGCCAACTACAATGCCGCCATCGATGCCCTTAAGAGCGATGCCAAATACGGCACCGACACAGACAGGACCGAAGGCCGCATCTGGTGGGACGTTGAATAGATTCCAGCCCGCTGAATAATATTCACAAAAATCGATTCCTCCGCCGGTTCCGCACCGACGGAGGTTTATTAAAACCACCTTGCGAGCGTGAAATGCCAGAGGATCACGCCGACACTGACGGAGACGTTGAGGGAGTGCTTGGTGCCGAACTGCGGGATCTCCAATGTCATGTCGGAAGCGTCAACGACAGACTGGTCCACCCCGTCCACCTCATTGCCGAAGATCAGGGCGTACTTTTTTCCTTCAGCGAATTCCGGTCTGAATTTCTCAAGACTTACGGAGCCTACCGTCTGTTCCACGCTCACGATAGTGTAACCTTCCGAGCGAAGACGGGCAACGACCTCCAGCGTGCTGTCCGAGTGTTCCCACGGCACACTGTCCTCCGCCCCGAGGGCCGACTTGTGGATCTCGGCAGAGGGAGGGACCGCACATATTCCGCAAAGCCAGATCTTGTCGGTCTTGAAGGAGTCACCGGTGCGGAAAGCCGCCCCCACATTGTGGGCGCTCCGGATGTTGTCCAGCACCACAACGACCCCGCTCTGAGGAAGTTCCTTGTATTCCTCAGGTGACACCCTGTCCATTTCCACGCTCAACAACTTTCTGTCTTTCACCATATTCTGCTTTTGTGGTTGCAAATATAGCAAAAATCGTTTTTTAATCTTATCTTTGCGAACTTCTGCCCAACCAAGGACAAGGTAAAATTAACTACATAGTTTTAGAATTTATGAAACAGGATCTTCAGATTTTTGATCTGATCAGAAATGAAAAGGACAGGCAGTCTTCCGGACTCGAATTGATTGCATCAGAAAACTACGTGAGCGACTACGTGCTTGAGGCGATGGGATCCATCTGCACCAACAAGTACGCGGAAGGCTACCCTGGCAAGAGGTACTATGGTGGATGCCAGGTCGTTGACCAGATCGAGCAGCTTGCGATCGACCGCCTCTGCAAGATCTATGATGCCGAATATGGCAACGTCCAGCCGCACTCCGGAGCCCAGGCTAACATGGCCGTCATCATGGCGTGCCTCAAGCCGGGCGACACATTCATGGGACTTGACCTCTCACAGGGAGGCCACCTTACCCACGGCTCGCCTGTCAACGCTTCTGGAATCCTCTATCACGCCGTGGCTTACGGACTCAATGAAGAGACCGGCATGATTGACTACGACAAAATGGAAAGCATCGCCCGTGAATGCAGGCCGAAACTCATCATCGGTGGAGCTTCGGCATATTCCCGGGAGTGGGACTATGAAAGGATGCGCGCGATAGCGGATGAGGTGGGAGCCCTTCTGTGGATCGACATGGCCCACACCGCCGGGCTCATCGCTGCCGGGCTGCTCAAGAATCCTGTGAAATACGCCCACATCGTGACCTCAACAACCCACAAGACTCTTCGCGGTCCACGCGGAGGCATCATCCTGATGGGCAAGGACTTCGACAACCCTTGGGGACTCAAGACCCCGAAAGGCGAGATAAAGAGGATGAGCGCCATCCTCAACTCAAGCGTGTTCCCAGGAGTGCAGGGCGGACCTCTTGAGCATGTGATCGCCGCCAAGGCAGTCGCTTTCTACGAGGCGATGCAGCCTGAATATGTGGAGTACCAGAAGCAGGTCATGGCCAATGCGAAAAAGATGGCGGAGGAGTTCGTCGCAAGAGGCTACAAGGTCGTCTCCGGCGGCACTGACAACCACCTGATGCTCATTGACCTGAGGACGAAGTTCCCTGAGGTGACCGGAAGGATGGCCGAGAAGGAGCTTGAGAAGGCCGAGATCACCCTCAACAAGAACATGGTTCCGTTCGACACCCGCTCCCCGTTCAAGACTTCAGGAGTGAGAATCGGTACGCCGGCCATCACCTCACGCGGTTTTGTGGAGAAGGACATGGTGGAGATTGTGGCTCTGATCGACACCGTGCTCACCGCCGTCGCCAAGTACGCCGACGTTGTCAACGGAGTTTCCGAGGAAGGTGCCGGGGAATACGCCAAAGTCCTTGAGACCGTCAGGCACAAGGTCCACAACATGACCGTCGGCCGACCTCTCAACAGGTACTGAAATCAAAAATGTACATACTGAAAAGTCGCCGGTGGATCTCTCCGGCGACTTTTTTTATTATTACCCGAGAATTACTCGACGTAAAGCAGCAGACCTTTAAGATACTCGCCCTCCGGATGATAGATGTTGACTGCATGATCGGCCGGCTGGTTGAGCCGGTCGAGAATGCGGACACTGCGGCCGGTCTGGGCGGCGGCTGAGAAGACTGCAAGGGCGAACGCTTCCTTGTCCACGACCTGCGAACAGCTGAACGTGAACACCAGTCCCCCCGGGGCTACCTTGGAGATCGCCGAGGCATTCAGACGCTGGTAGGCCCGGAGCGCGTTGTTCAGAGCGCCACGATGCTTGGCGAAAGCGGGCGGATCGACAATCATCAGATCGTATTTGTCCTCCGGGACATCGCGCAGGAACTCAATGGCATCGGCACAGCAGCCGGTGTGCATGGACGGCCCGAAGCCGTTCAGGAGCATGTTCCTTTCCACCATGTCAACCGCCTTGCGCGAACTGTCAACCGAATCCACATGTACGGCACCGGCTCCCAAAGCATAGACGGAGAAGCCTCCTGTGTAGCAGAAAAGGTTCAGGACGTTGCGGCCCTTGGAATATTTCCCGACCAGGGAGCGGTTCTCCCTCTGGTCCAGAAAGAACCCTGTCTTCTGGCCTTCGGTCCAGTTGACAAAAAACTTGTGACCGTTCTCCAGCACGACCTGCTCATCGTCGGAAAAGTCTTCGGAACGGTAAAGATAGCCGTCCACAAGATCCAGCCCCGCCTTGAACGGAGCCGTTCCGGAACTCTTGTCGTAAACGGCCTTCAAAGAGGAGCCATAGACGGATTTAAGGGCTTCGCAGATTTGGCCTTTCGCGCGGAACATGCCGACAGAATGGGCCTGCATGACGCAGACTCCGTCGTAATGGTCTATGATGAGGCCCGGAAGGCCGTCGCCCTCGCCATGGACCAGACGGTAGCAATTGGTGGTCTCGACACCGGCCAGACCGGCGGCGACACGCATGCGGAGGGCGCGCCCGATCATATTCCTCCAGAAGTCGGGAGAAAGGACATCCTCTCCGGCGAAGCTCAGCACACGGACAGCGATCGAGCCTATCTGATAGTGCCCATAGGCCAGAAAATCACCGCCCTGCGAGAACACCCCCACAATGTCACCTTCAGCCGGGGTGCCGACAATCTGTGCGATGGCCCCGGAGAACACCCACGGATGGAATCTCAGAAGAGAGTCCTCTCTACCTTTCTTTAGTATTATCTTTGTCATTTTCAACGTGTTTTGGAGGACAAGGGAGCATCTGCTCCGGAGTCAGCGGATGCTTTTCGGAAGCCATAAGTTTGTAGTACATCTCCCGGCAGATCCAGGCGTCGGTGGCGGCATAGGCCTGTTGCGAATCAGACAAGGTCTCTGCCTCCCAATTGGAGAGCTGCTGGGCCTTGGAGATCCGCACCCCGAGGATGATCGCAGCCATCTTCTTGACACTCTTGTCCTTGATTCCATATTCCCCGACCATCTTCTGGAGGTCCACGAAAGCTTTGGGCTCGAAGTCGTGATGCCTCTTCAAGCCGCGCACGTCATCGGTGACAGCGGCCCCGACCTTGATTATCCCGTCGCTCGCCAGAATCTTGCGCAGTGATTTGGGGATGCCTCCCATCAACTTGACCCTGAACAGAAAAGCCCTCTCCTTACCTGAAAGCTGCAACAGCGAGACTCCGTAGTGCGGCTGATCGGCCGAGAAGCAGGGACGTGACTCCGTGTCAAAGCCTATTACTTTCTGCTTTTTGAGGTAACTGACCGCTTTCAAAAACTCAAAACCTTGACTGGCAATAACTTTTATCTTACCAGGGAAGCTCGACGGCTCCAATTGCTCTATTTCTTCAGGACTGATGCTGATTTTGTACGACATAGGAATAATGAGTGTTTGGAGCCAACGCCCCGACAGGGTCAGGGAATGAGTCCGGAACATTTAAATCAATTCAACTTTCGCAAGTAGGCAATTACTTGTTGTACAAAAACTTTATCTCACGTTCAAAGGTGATTGCCCACCCACATCACTCCACGTTACCCTCTCCCTAATTGATGTTTCGCGCATGCAAAACTTGATTAAGAGTACAAAGGTAAAAAAATCTTTACTATCTTTGAAACTGTTGTACATGAAACTCCTTGACAAGATGGTTAAAGTATCAAAAAAATCAAGTCTGATGCCGGCCTCCGCCATCAGGAAACTCGTCCCGTTCGCCGATGCGGCCAAAAAAGACGGCGTGAAAGTCTATCATCTCAACGTCGGCGCTCCTGACATCAAATCCCCGGAATGCGCTTTGGAAGCGGTGCG
Source organism: Bulleidia sp. (assembly GCA_963623745.1). GTDB lineage: Bacteria > Bacteroidota > Bacteroidia > Bacteroidales > UBA932 > Cryptobacteroides. Next base: position 3,391 of record CAVFMX010000048.1, on the reverse strand, counting down.
CGCGAACACTCTCGACCACATCTCCTACACAAATTCAGCCGGTCTGCCGGAGCTGCGCAAAGGGTTGGCGGAGAAATATTACCGGGGCATCGGCATCGAGGTCTCCGTCCCGGAGATCATCGTCACCGTGGCCGGAAGCGAAGCGGTCAACCTCGCTCTCCAGATCGCCTGCGACGAGGGGGACGAACTCATCGTGATCGAACCTTTCTACACAAACTACAACACGTTCTGCTTTGAGAACGGAATCATCCTGAAAGCCGTCCACACCGACATTGAAAGCGGATTCAAGGTTCCATCGGTCGAGGAGTTCGAAAACCTTGTGACACCGCGCACGAAAGCGATCCTGATCAGCAATCCGGGCAATCCGACCGGAACCCTCTACACCAAAGAGGAGATGCTCGCTCTCGGGGAAGTGGCCCGGAAGCACGATCTTTTCCTGATTTCCGATGAGGTTTACAGGGAGTTCTGCTACACGGATGAACCGCATTTCTCGGCGATGAACATCCCCGGGCTGTCCGGAAATGTCATCCTCGTCGACTCGGTCTCAAAGCGTTACAATCTCTGCGGCTGCCGCATCGGATGCATCGTCTCGCACAACAAGGACGTGATGGAGGCGACGATGAAATACGCCCAGTCCCGTCTCTGCCCTCCCGTTTACGGACAGATCGCCTCGATCGGAGCGCTTGACACCCCGCAGTCATATTTCACGGAAGTGAGGAAGGAATATGTCGCCAGACGTGATTATGCTCTCTCCCGGCTCAACGCAATGGAAGGAGTTTATTCCCCGACTCCTATGGGAGCGTTCTACACAATAGCACGCATTCCGGTGGATGACGCGGAGAGATTCGCGAAATGGATGCTGACGGATTTCAGGCTGGACGGCCGGACAACGATGGTGACTCCGGCGAAATCCTTCTACAAGACTCCAGGGATCGGAGCCGATCAGATCAGATTGGCCTATGTCCTTGGGATTCCCGAACTTGAAAAGGCGTTTGATGCGCTTGAAGCGGGACTCAAGGAATATCCCGGAAGAACATTGTAGTTATGGGCGGCATGAAAGCCGCCTATACTCCCAGAACCTCGTGGATCTTGGGGATGAGTAGCGAGAGGACATATTCATGCTCCATGAAGTGGGTGCCGTCATAGATGGTCCAGGTGCCGTCGCCGAAGTATTTTTTCCACGTGCGGATGGAGACCACGCCGCTGCGGCGGTAATGGTCCCTGGTGCCGAAAAAGGCATGGAAACAGTCCTTGCCGCCACACAGGGGCGTGTTCCGCATCGCCGCCGCAAAGACTTTCCTCCATTTTCTCAAAGGCCTACAGGTGAAATGAAGGCTCTGTCTGTCGCCAGGCTTCGGGCGGTAGACCCTGTCCAGAAGAGCGGTCACGCCCGGGATCAGAGTCAGCCAGGCAAGGGCGGCGAAATAACGCGGGGCGTTCAGCGACGGAGAAACGAAAAGATGAGGGTACCCCTTCAGGGCTATGGCGTGTGTGGCACCCATGCTCTCCCCTATCACCAAATCCGGATGCACCTCCGCGGCCCATTCCGCCAACTGCCCCTGAGCCGTTTCCGGATCAAAATCATACGTCCTGATCACGACCTCGAAATCCGGTCCCAGATTATCCCTTAAAATGGACGGGATGCGGCTGTCACCGCCCCCGCCCATTCCGTGGACGTAAAGTATGACGTGTTTACCGGTGTCTGCCATTCTCACTTACTGACAGCAAGGCCGTTCATCACCAGATTGATGAGTATGTACCCGATGAAGCCGGTCAGGAATATGGACGACCAATGGAAACGCCCGACAACCGCGATGATGACCGCCAGCGCCACGATGACTGAAAAGACAAGCCTCTTCGCGACCTCCAGCCTTGAGGCTTTCTTCCCGCCCCCGAACTTCATCGAGAACATCGGGATCCCGCTGACCAGCAGAAAGCAGAGAGCCAGCGTCAGAACCGGGATGAAGACCGGTCCGACGCACCACCCGGCCAGAAAGCAGTCCGGCCTGACGGCCACAAGGGTCGCAAGCGAGCCGCAGACCATTGCCGCCGCCGGAGTGGGGAGCCCTATGAAACTGTCGTGCTGACGTTCGTCCAGATTGAACTTCGCGAGCCTCAAAGCGGAGAACGCGGCAAGCGCAAGCGGTAAACTTTTCAGGATCAGGATGTCCGTACCGCTCACCTGATAAAGCATCACTGCGGGCAGCACCCCGAAACTGACATCGTCCGCCAGCGAATCCAACTCCTTCCCTATTTCCGAATATGCGTTCAGAAGCCTTGCGGCCAGTCCGTCGCAGAAATCAAAGACCGCAGCGAGAATCATCAGGGCAAAGCCCAGTTCCAGCCTGCCGTCCAAAGAAGCGATCACCCCCAGAACTCCGCAGAGGAGATTCATAGAGGTAATCGTGTTGGGAATATGTCTGATAAGGTTCATTTACTTGATTCCAAGTTTCTTCTTCAGATCCTTGGAGAGAGCATCCTTGTGGACGAGAACGTCCATCGACTTGGCGCGGACGAAGGAGTCGGAGCAGTACCAGATTCCGCCGTACTTGCTTGATGTTCCCCAGGAGTTCTTGACCATGAAGTACCTGGTGCCGTTCTGATCGGTGGCCACTCCGAAGATCTGCATTCCGTGGTCATCCGTGGTGGTCTTGTTGTCGAAACCTTCCTGACGGGATTCCTGTGTCACAGAGGCCTCCTTAGGGAGTTCGGCCACAACCTCCCTCTTCTCTCCGGCCTTGCCGACCCAACGCTCCTGGTCAGAGCCTGCCGTTGACTTCACATCGTCAAGAAGCACGCCGATGCCGTTTCTGGTGAACCCCTTCTCGCTCACGTCAGTTCCCCAGGCGAGGGTGTAGCCCTTGTCAATGGCTCCGTAGATGACATCCATGAACTCGTCAAGAGGAATGTTGTAGGCGGAGTCCCATCTCCAGTTGTCAGAGAGTTCAATGATGAACGATGTGTAGAACGGATGGTGGGTGAACGATGTGAGGGTCACATAGTCTGCCGGTACGATGCCCATTTCATCCCTGTAGGAGGCAGGGGTGCAGGTCTTGCCGTCATACTCGAAAGTCTCCGGAGTCTCACCGAGGTAGTTGTCCACGATGGCATCGAAGCCTTTCTTCCAGATTGTGGAGAGGGTCTTGTTAGGGTTCTTCGCGATGGCTTCCACATAAGCCTTTGTGGTGGCGTCAAGCTCTCCGTGGACCGGAAGAGGCTGGAGACCCGGCATCGCGTCCTGAGGCACAAGACCGTAGTCCTCAACGACATGGAGTACATCATCGGCCTCGGAGCCGGCGGCAAAGTTGATGTTGCCGTCAGTGCGGACATATTTCACAGCCCTGTCCTTGTAGGAATGCGAAACCACGAACATCTCGGAGAAATCCGGGTA
>CAVFMX010000047.1:0-6193 GCA_963623745.1 Bulleidia sp. | reverse complement strand
AGTACCAGTACGGGGACGATGTGCGTTCTATGGACTGGAACGTGACCGCGCGTCTCCGCTCTCCGTACGTCAAAGTCTTCGAGGAGGAGAGGGAAATGACGGTCGTCCTTCTGATCGACATCAGCCGTTCAGGCCTTTTCGGGACGAGCGTGATGACGAAGAGGGATCTGATCGCGGAGATCGCGGCGGTGCTGAGTTTCTCGGCCATAATCAACAACGACAAGGTCGGGGCGCTTTTCTTCAGCGACAGGATCGAGGAGTTCATCCCGCCGAAGAAAGGACGCAGCCATCTGCTTCACATCATCCGTGAGATCATCGAGCTCAGGCCCAAATCCAACGGAACCGATGTCGGTCAGGCTCTGCGGTACCTGACGAACGCCATGAAGAAGAAATGCACGGCTTTCGTGCTGTCCGACATGCTGGACACCAATCCTGACGGCTCGCCCCGCTACGAGGATGCATTGAAGGTGGCCCGCAACCGCCACGACATTTCCGTCATCAAGGTGCATGACCTTCGCGAGAGGACTATCCCGGATGTAGGGCTGGTTCACGTCAAGGATTCCGAGACCGGAGAGTCTGCCTGGATCAACACCTCCGGCAAGAAGACGAGGGCTGAATATTCAAAATGGTTCGGAGCCGTCGAGGATGGGGAGAGGAGGCTGTTCAACCGCTACAAGATTGACTCTGTGGACATCGCGACCAATCAGGACTATGTCAAAGGTCTGATGACATTTTTCGGGAGAAGATAGAGATGAAGAGATTGATTCATTGGATGTCGCTTTTGGGAGCCGCGCTGGTTTCAGCCGTGGCCTCCGCACAGGGGACCCCCACGGACAAAGGGACGCTGATAAGATCGGAGGATTCTTTTCTGGAACCGTTGCAGAAAAGAGACACGGCTCTGATCGGTGACCAGTTCCGCTATGGATTCCACCTTAAGGAAGTGGCGGAGGGAACCCGGTTCGCCCTGCCTGATTTTTCCAAAGGCTTCATGGACAGTGTGGAGATTGTCAGCCCCCTGAAGGCCGACACTGTCAGGGTGCAGGGCGGAAAGAACGGACCGAAGTTGTACGACATCGACATGTCGATGGTCGTGACATCCTTTGACGAGGGACACTACGAACTACTGCCGCTTTCCGTGGCGAGGGCTTCCGGCGCGGACAGGATCGACACTCTGGTGTTCGCTTCCAGGACACTTGACATCTTCACGGTGCCGGTGGACACGACGACCTATCAGATCCATGACATCAAGGGGCAGATCCGCTACCCGTTGAAGTTTTCGGAAGTCCTGCCTTACATCGGAGGGATCATATTGCTTGCGGTCCTGATTTTCCTGATCTGGAAGGCGGTAGCCTCAAGACGCGGGAAAGGAGAGGATGCAGCCCGTCAGGATCCGCCTTATCTGGTGGCCTTGCGGAAACTGGAGCATTACCGTGGCGATAAATATTGGACGCCGGAAAAGCAGAAGATCTACTATTCCGGGATCACGGACACGTTGAGGGAATATATCGATGCCCGTTACGGCATCGATGCGATGGAGATGACGACTGCGGAGATCTTCAAGGATCTCAAGTCCTCCGGTGTTCCCGCCGACCTTTACGAGGAGATGAAGACACTGTTTGAAACCGCTGATTTCGTGAAGTTCGCGAAAGCTTCGGCCTCGGATGAGGAGAACGCGGCCGCGCTCCCTGCGGCGGTGCGCTTCGTGACGGCCACCTATCAGTCCCAACTTGCCGAGGAAGAGGCCGCCCGGAAGGAGGCGGAGGCGAAATCCCCGGCTAAAAATGAAGGAGGAGAGGCGTAATGTTCTTTGAATATCCCGGATTGCTTTGGCTGCTGGCGGTGCCGGCCCTGCTGGTTCTGCGCTATCTGTACGTGGAACTGAAGGACAGGAGGCCGCATTTGAGAGTCTCGGCTGTAACTCCTTGGAAGAAGAGCGGAAAAACGGTTCTGGGTGCGGTCAGGCATATTCCTTTTGCCTTGAGGATCGCGGCGCTTTCCCTGATTGTAGTGGCGGTCGCGAGGCCTCGTTCCTCCACCAAGATAGAGAAGGTTGACACCGAAGGGATCGACATCGTGCTTGCGATGGATGTCTCGACCAGTATGCTGGCAAGGGACTTCACCCCGGACCGGATCAGCGCGGCAAAGGACATAGCCATCGAGTTCATAGCCCAGAGGCCTTCCGACAGGATGGGAATCGTGGTGTTTGCGGGGGAAAGCTACACGCAGTGTCCGCTGACGACCGACAGAGCCACCCTGATCAACCTTATGAAAGAGATTTCCACGGATCTGATCGAGGACGGCACGGCCATCGGCAACGGACTTGCGACGGCTGTGGCCAGAATCAAGGATTCGGACGCGGAGAGCCGTGTCGTGATCCTCCTTACGGACGGTGTGAACAACTGCGGAGAGATCTCTCCGGAGACAGCCGCCGAGATCGCCAAAACCTATGGGATAAGGGTTTACACGATCGGAGTCGGGGCAAATGGAGAGGCTCCGTACCCGGTGATGACTCCGTGGGGAGTCCAGATGCAGAATGTGAAGGTGGAACTTGACGAGAAACTGCTTTCCGGCATCGCTTCGATGACGGGAGGGAAGTATTTCAGGGCCACCGACAACACGAAACTTGCGGAAATATATTCGGACATCAACAAGATGGAGAAGGCGCGCACGACCATCGACAGTTTTCCCGTTTACAAGGAACTGTTCGGCTCCTACGCCCTGGCCGCTCTGATCTGTCTGTTGCTGGAGGCTCTTGTTAAACTGTTGATGAGGAGGTTGCCATGATAATCTTCGCCGCGCCGCATTATCTTTTGCTTCTTCTGCTGATCCCGTTCTTTTTTCTTGGAATGGGGTTGTGGCTGTGGGACAGGCGCCGCCGTCTGCGCAGGTTCGGAGACGAGGCCCTTGTGAGCGGGCTCATGCCTTCGTGGTCCCGCGGCAAGCTGTGGGTCAGGACGGTTCTGTTTTCGTTGGCGTTTTTCTTCTTTGCCATAGGCCTGTCCAGACCTCAGATCGGAGCGAAACTGAAGGAGCACAAGACGAGGGGTGCCGAGATAATGATCGCGCTGGACGTGTCCAACTCCATGCTGGCGAAGGATTATTCCCCGGACAGGCTGGAGAGGGCGAAACTGGCGATCTCCAGAATCACCGACAAGCTTCAGGAAGACAGGATCGGTCTGATCGTGTTCGCAGGCACATCGTTCGTCCAGCTTCCGATCACCTCTGACTATGTGAGTGCCAAGATGTTCCTGAATTCCATCTCGACCGGTTCCATCCCTGTCCAGGGAACGGCGATCGGAGACGCGATCAACACTGCTGTCCGCGGATTCAGCGCCCAGAGCGAGCACAGCCGCGCGATCATAGTGATCACCGATGGCGAGAACCACGAGGACGATGCCGTCGCGGCTGCGAAACAGGCCGCAGAAGCGGGGGTCAAGGTGTACACGATCGGTGTCGGATCCTCTGAAGGACAGCCGATTCCGATGGACGGAGGACTTCTTAAGGACAAGGACGGCAACATTGTCGTGACACGTCTGGACGAGGAGACCTTGAAGGAGATAGCTTCCGCCGGCGGAGGAGCCTATGTCCATGCCGGCAACGACGAGTTCGGCCTGACTCCGATCATAGACGACATCCGCAGGATGGAGGATGAGGAATATGACTCCGTTGTGTTCGAGGAATATGACGAGCAGTTCATGTACTTTCTTGGAATGGCGTTGGCGTTCTTCGCTCTTGAGATGCTCATCGGGGAGAGACGCTCGCGCAGACATTTGTTTGAGGAAAAGAGATGAGAGCGACAACTGTTTTGAGATATTCATTGACCGCGCTACTGCTGACCCTCTCGTGTGCGGCGGCTTTGGCGCAGACGGACCGTAAGGAAGTCCGCGCCGGCAACCGGCAGTTCAAGAAAGGGAATTGGCAGAGTGCCGGCATAGAGTACCGTAAGGCTCTGGTGAAAGACTCCTCGTCGTTCGCCGCCAATTACAATCTGGCCGGTGCGCTTTACCGCGAGGGCAATTTCGATGAGGCCGGGAAATCCTTGGAAAGGTTGAAGGATGCGGCTTCAGTGTCGGCGGCTTCTGCGGACTATTACTATAATCTGGGCAATGTCGCCGTTCAGAAGAAAGACTGGAAAACCGCAGTGGATGCCTACAAGCAGTCTCTTCTGCGGAATCCGGATGATCTGGACGCCAAGGAGAACTACGCCTACGCCAAGCAGATGCTGAAGAACGAGAGCGGAGGCGGTGATCAGCAGAATCAGGATCAGGATCAGAACAACGATCAGAACCAGAATCAGGATAACAAGCAGAACAATAACGATCAGAATCAGGACAACAATCAGGATCAGAACAAGGATAGGAGTCAGGGCGATCAGCCTCAGCCTCAACAAGGGGATGGGCAGGGGGATGCGAAGATCTCTCCTCAACAGGCCCAGCAGATGCTGAAGGCGGTTCAGGCCAAAGAAAAGGAAACCCAGGACAAGGTCAACAAGGAGAAGGCGGCTCTGCTTAAATCCCGTCAGAAGGAAAAGAATTGGTAAAAGTGTGAATATGAACAGATTGTTTTACATTGCGGCTTTTTTGTCCATGGCAGTTTTTCAGACCTCCGCCCAGAATGCCATCAGGGTTGAGGCTCCGGATGTCGTCGCCGTGAACGAGCAGTTCAATGTTACTTTCATAATAGAAGGCGAGAAGGCTCCTACGGATTTCCAGTGGTCGTCCGGGAATGATTTCCAACTGGTCTGGGGACCGCAGAGAGGTTCCAGTTCCAGCTTTCAGGTCATCAACGGAAAGACTTCGTCTTCCCACCAGACGACATTCACCTACATCCTGATCCCTAAGGCGACCGGAACATTCCAGCTCCCTGCGGCTTCGGCGAAGCTTTCCGGATCCGAGATCACCTCGTCGCAGACCTCCATTCAGGTTGTGAGTGACGGCACATCCTCCTCTTCACGGTCTTCGGGTCAGGGAGGAAACGGCGGAAGCCAGTCCGGCGGCGGTCGGCCGTCCTCCTCGACTTCGGGCGAGATCCCGGCCGACGATCTGTTCATGAGACTGTCGCTCAGCCGTTCGGAGGTGGTGATCGGAGAACCGGTCACCGCGACTCTCAAGATTTACCAGAGGGCTAACGTGGTCGGATTCGAGAATGCCAAATTCCCTACATTCAATGGCTTCTGGAGTCAGGAGACTTATGTCCCGAGCAACATCGAATTCAAGCGTGAGAGTCTGGACGACAAGATCTACAACACCGCCGTACTCAGGACCTACGTGTTGATCCCCCAGCAGTCCGGAACCATCACCATCGATCCCGCCGAACTGGTCTGCCTTGTCAATGTCCGGACCAACGCTCCGGCTTCAAGCAGCCTTTTCGACAGATTCTTCCAGGATGAGTACAGGACAGTCCGCAAAAGGGTGGTCACTCCGACTGTGCGGATGAAGGTCAATCCGCTTCCGGCCGGGCAGCCGGCCTCATTCGGCGGAGGCGTGGGCAATTTCGGAATATCCGCCCGTCTCTCGACGGACAATCTCAAGACCCACGACGCCGCCTCGCTGGTCATCACGGTCTCAGGCCGCGGGAACGTGGCGCTTCTGGAGGAGCCGAAAGTCAGTTTCCCGCCGGACTTCGAGGTCTATGACACCAAGATCACCGAGAACACGGACAAAAGCACGGGAGGCACATCCGGCAGCAAATCATTTGAGTATCCTTTCATCCCGAGAAGCCACGGGGATTTCACGATCGAGCCTGTTGAATATTCCTACTACGATGTCAATGCCGGCAAATATGTGACTCTCAAGACGGAACCGTTGCACATCAAGGTGGCCAAGGGGAAAGGAGGGGATTCCGCTCCTGTGGCGACGGGCGGCTCCGGAGTGGAAAGGAAGGACGTGAAGAGCCTCGCTGACGACATCAGGTTCATATTCACCGGCAGGCCGGATCTTTCCGGATCGGGGTCGTTCTTCGTCGGCTCGGCACTATTCTGGATTCTGCTGGTTTTGATGGTTGTAGGGGCAGTTTCGGTTTATCTTGCGTTCAGGAAAGTGGCCGCGATGAGGGCCGATGTCGCAGGCACTAAGAACCGCCGTGCCACGAAGATGGCGAGGAAACGTCTCGCCCAGGCTGGTGAATATCTTGACAAGGACCTCTATACTGCTTTCTATGAGGAACTTCATAAGGCTCTCATAGGATTCGTTTC
>CAVFMX010000046.1:0-64654 GCA_963623745.1 Bulleidia sp. | reverse complement strand
TAGTCGTAGTCGATTGTGGCGCGGCTGTTGACGCTCCACCTGCTGTCAAGGGTGACGGTGGCGTTCTCGGATTTGCCTTTCTTTGTGGTGATCATCAGACTCCGTTGGCTCCCCGGGCTCCGTAGAGGGCGTTTGAGGCGGCGTCCTTCAGGACGGTGATGTTCTCCACATCGTTAGGGTTCAGATTGTTCCAACCTCCGTCGTAAGGGGCTCCGTCCACGATGATCAGAGGAGAAGTCCCGGCGTTGATGGAGCTGAATCCGCGGATCGCCATCGAAGGTGTTGCGGTAGGGGAGCCGGAGTTGTTGATCATCTGGAGTCCTGCGACCTGACCCTGAAGTCCGCTCATCACGTTGGTCAGCTGCTTCTTCTCAAGGGTCTCGCTCTTCACGACGGCGGCCGAGCCGGTGAACGAGGCTTTGGTCTGCTGGCCGAAGGCCACGACGAGAACCTCGTCAAGCTGCTCATGGTCGGTTTTCAGACGTATTGTGATTTCCGGCCGGGGAGGGATCTCCACAGAGATCATCCCGATGCATGAGACGGCCAGCATGTCTGTGGTTTTCACGCCGCCGAGACTGAAATGACCGTCCACGTCCGTGATGTCACCTTTCAAGGTCCCCTTGATCATCACCGATGCACCGATGACGGGAGCACCGTTGTCATCGATGACGGTACCTTTTACGTTTATGGTCTGGGCCGACGCAAGAGATAACGTCGCCAGAAGCACAAACAAGAACACAAAGAATCTTTTCATACGTTCTTATTATTGAGATTGTTGATTGTCAGTCTTTTAGATCTGTAGTCCGGCGGACGGAAGGATGAATCCCGCCTTGTCCTTGTCCGACCAGAGCCAGACCGTCCTGCTGTCGATCTTGAGGATCCTCAGTTCGCTGAAACTGAATCCGGTGATCCCCATGTTCCCGGAGACAGTCCCGCTCACGCCCTCGGAGGAGGAAGGCATCGCGCTCAGTCTCACGGTGATGTCCCTCGTCCCTTCGTTGTCGATGATCCTCAGGATCCTTTCCTTGGGATTGCAGTAGTACTGATGCTTGTTCTTAAGGAAAGAAAGCGTCTGGCTGCCGTCCTGATAGATGCCAAGACTCTCGGCGACGGAAAAATCCTCCCGTAGATGATCATCTTCCTTGTCGCCGTTGCAGGCGGGGAGGAGGGCGGTGAAAAGCAGAAGCGCTGTGACTGTCTTTAACGGGACTTTCATGACTTTTGAATATTCAAGGATCTGTTACAGAATGACATTGATGAAGCGGACGAAATGTTCAACGCTGCCGTCCGGTTTTGTCAGAACCGCCTGAACGTAATGCTCACCCTTGCGAAGGTTGACGAAACCGTCCGTTCTGGCTCCGTCCACAGTCCATTGGATGTCGCCCGCTTCGCCGCAGTCAACCAACATCATAAGGACTTTTTCCTCCGATGTCGGATTGGCCTTGGAGAGTCGGATCCTCGGGAATCCGCTTCCGGTTTTCTCGGTCTTGAGGGTCAAGGATGTCCTGCTGTTCCTGTCGCCGGTGACGGTGATGAGATATTCCTGACCATCCTTCAATAAAGGAATATGCGCCTCGCGGGATGTCAGTCCTGAGAGAGTCTCCGTTCCGGTCCCGCTTCCCTCAGGACTCCACTCGACAGTCCAACTTGAGGAGAGGTCGTCCTTCCAGCTCAGAAGGATGTCGTGCTGGAAGACTTCGGACTTGAGGTCGGTGATGCTTCCGGCGCGCTCCGTGACGGATAATTTTACCGAGCCTAAAGTCTCGTCGAGCCTTATTGACGGAATCTCGACCATCATTTTCTTGCCGTCGGCTGACACGAACCTCGAATTGCCGTCACTGTAGATGGATGTCACATTCTTTCCGCCCGGAAAGAAACAGTGGTCCGGCAGGTACTGCGGAGAGAAACCGCCCTTGGAGCCGGGATCGGAGTAGTGGATCGTGTAGTGTTCTTTTCCGGCGGTCACGTTCACCGCGTTTCCCATCCAGCTGTTTTTCTCGTTCCTGACGTGATAGACAAGAAGTCCCCAGCCGGAACCCTGATCGTAGTAGTCGAGATGCTCTTTCCTGTCCCACTCGTTCTTTCCGGTTCCGCGGCATTCCAAGAGAAAGTAGTCTCCTTCGGTCTCGGTTCTGATCAGATAGCCTTTGCCTTCAGTGATGGCCGGCAGGGAATATTCCCCCGTCGTCTCCAGCACTTCCGGCTCCGCCCATCCCATCATCCATCTTTCAAGGATGCTGAGCGCCGGGGGAGTGCGGCTGTAGTTGTTATAGGTTCCGTAGGACATCAGCGAGAAGAATCCCGGAAGGTCGCATTCGGTGCTGTTGCCGTTGACTGTGTCGTAGAGATCCGGCCATCCGAGAATATGCCCGAACTCGTGGCAGAATGATCCGATCGCGGCGAGGATGTTGTTTCCCTGCATGCCCGGCTCCAGTTCGGAACTGCATGCGTAGCCCGGGACAGTGACTCCGTCAAGGGTCAGACCGCTGAGTCCGCCCCGGTGCGGCCAGATTCCGTCGGGGTTGCCCGTGCTTTCCGCCCCTCCGGAGTAGAAGACGAAGATGTCATGCGCAACGCCGTTCTCCGCGAAATGGCTGAAATCCACATCGCTGTCGGCAAGACGCGCGGTCTCGGCGACCATCTCCTCCGGTCTGTCCTTGTACCAGCTTCTGTTCTTGGAGAGCCTGTACGGCCCAGCCACCGTGAACTCAGGGTCGAACTGCCCGCCGGAGTTGTCGTGAAAGTACTGCCGGACGCTTCCTGTGGCTCCGTTCTTCGTGTAGCTCCGGGAGTTCAGAAGGTCGTTGAAAGCTTCGTTGCTCCCTTGGGTGAAAGGCATGTCGGGGTACTCGGCGAGCAGGACCAGCACTTTCTTGTTTCCGACAGGCTTCCAGGAAGTGCCTCCCAAAAGCGGCGGAATGCAATCGTCCGCCACGGAGCGGGTTGACGGCGACCATGCCCGCACGGCTTTAAGTCTCTGCTGAAGGTCGGTCGGGCGCAAAGGCATCAGGTTCTTCCGCAGCCCGGTGCCGAGAATCTTGCGTTCGGAATCAGTCAGCCGGCTGACAGGTTTCGCCTTGACGGAAGTCGGAACGAGCAGTCCGTCGTCTCCGAGCCTTGCGAAAGCCCAGTCCCCGTCAGCATCCGCGGCGAGGGTGTAGCCCTCTTCCGTGGTGACATGATTGCGGAACTCATCCCCGTGGACACGGATCCTGACCGTGCTGCCGTCGCTTTGGGTCACGGTGATGATTCCCGGCTTTGCCGGCCCGGCGAACAGCGGGCTTGAAGATTTCGCCGGCAGGAAAGCCAGCAGGCACAGTGACAAGATGAGTTTTGTTCTCCGGGTCATGAACCAAGCGTGATTACTTGGCGCAATTTAGGAATCTTCCCGGAATTTTGCAAGACCTCCGCAGCCGCGGAGGTCTTGCCCCGTTTCAGAACGAAAACTTGTAGCCGACAGCGACGGTGGCGGTGGAAGGGTTCCGCCAGGCGTAGGACTTGAGCTTGGTCCCGGCCTTGTTGGTGTCGATCTCAAGTTCGTTGTGGCGGTTGTACATCACAGTGAAGTCCAGACTGTTGCGCTTGTTGAGGTTCCACTCCAGCCCGAGGGCTCCGCGGACGCGGTTGACGTAGGCGTGGGAGTAGCCGAGAAACTCGTAGTCGGTCCACGAGTCTGTGGCGGTGTTGTGGGTGGCGCTGCACTTCGGGGCGTTGAAGATGTTGCGGATCTCGACGTAGGCGTAAGGCTCCACGGTTTTGAATCCACGGTACTTGGCCATCAGGCGGGACTTCAGGGTCAGAGGGTTGAGAACCTCCTGATAATGATTGATGTCGTAGGACTTGTGGGTGAACTGGAGCCTCTCCCGAAGAGAAAAGCGCCAGTTGCCCGCATCCACGCTTCCGGTCAGGTTGGCGGAAAGCCTGTGCCGTGGGCGGAACTCTCCTGAAGAGTTGGCGTAGTGGCCGATGAAAGTGTACTCAAGGCCGGTTTTCAGAAACTTGTTCAGCTTGTAGGACGCGCCGAGCGAGAACTGGTTCCTCTCGATTCCGGAGAAAGAGTCCTTCGAGCGGACCTCGTACTCGGCGTTCAGATGGAACCCTTTCGCGACCTTCCAGTCCAATTCGGCGGAGGCACGGCCGTTGATGTCCTGTGCGGAAATTTCTGAATATGCCTGTGCCAGCAGAACCAGCGCGACTGCGGCGACGGCTTTCGGGAATATTTTCATGATGCTCATAAACTCTGATTTTCAATGAATTGTTTGTTTCTTACGATGGAATTGACCGACGAGTCGGCTCCCGATTCGGTGTTGTAGTAAACCTTGATGTAGGCGGAATCTTTCAGGAAGTCGATGTTGCCGACGGTGATGTCAACCGGCTTGATGCCGCAGCGCTCCTCGATGTCCTTGAAAAGTTCGTCACGGCGGTCAGGCACGATCAGGTCTATCCGGTCGTACAGAATGATCTTCGAGCCGGATTTCCTCAGGCTCCGGCTGCTTTCCAGCACCCAGATCAGGATGATCGACAGGGCGTTGGCCGCCACGATCACAAGCAGGTCTCCGGTTCCGAGAGCGAAGTGCGGAGTGTTCTCCACAATGCCCGTGACCCTGAACAGAGGCGTGAGACCGTTGACCGCCGCAACCGCTATGATCACGAACAGGTAGGTCATCTCACGGATCGGGACGGTCTCGGTCCGGTAGCGGATCACGCCGAAGATGGCGAAGAGTCCGAGCGTGAGCCCCACGCCGACATCCACCCTGCCCATGGCGTAGAGCAGAAGCAGCATCGCCGAGGAGAATGTCAGGAAGGTGAACACATAGTCTTTCCTGCGGCTTTTCGGATAGTACAGAAGGCAGACTATCACCCAGCAGGACAGCAGGTTGAGGAAGAACCGCAGCGCGAGTTCCGAAAGACTCTGCGCCGTGCTCATCACCGGGTCGGAGAGAGCCTGGATTCCCAGGAGCTCGCTTTCGTCTAAAGCGGGCGGAGTAATACCGGATTGTAACATTTGATGTAAAAGTTTTTGTTCAATTTGTCAATATTTCTGATTTTCAGATTGAATCTGCCGCGGACCACACCTGAGTCCGTCAAGACGGTGCCCATGCAGTACTTGCTGATTCTGAAAGGCTTGACTCGATGCTTCAGAAAGATTTCCTTCATCTCGCTGCGGAGTCTGCCGTCCTGCTTGAGCTCAATGATCACCGCGGAACCCAGATCGGCCGTGGCCTTTGTCCTCAAATTCCTGAAAGACACCGAGGTGTCGATCGTGAGACGTTCCGTCAGACCTTTGTTGACCAGGGTGATCCGGTTGAACGATGTCTCGACGGACGGGGAAACCTCATCGCCTCGGAAATCGGAATGAGATGCCAGCCAGAGACAGGCGTCAGGATTGTCCCTGAAATCCCTGAAATCAGCAGGAGGCAGTTCCATGCGCTTCTTGCGGGTCCTCGAATGGTTGTTCTTTTTCTTGACCTCAAGGAAGCAAAGCCCCGAGCCGCGATAGACGCGGGTTCTGACCTTCTGCCTGACAAGCTTTCCTCTGCGGTGGTCCGTGAACATCGTCAGATCCCTGGTGTCGAAATAGATGCTGTCGTAGGCCTGCACCCGTTCTCCGCCGGTCTCGAACGCCATGTAGCCGTGCCTGAGCGCGTCTTCAAGGATTTCCCGCAGCGTCAAGGTGTCGGTGACGAACTTGGTGTCAGTCCGGTTCATCAGCCGGATGGAATCCATCCGCTCCAGCGTGATCGGCTCGAACCGGTCCAGAAGACCGTCGTCAGTCACCGGAGGCCGCGAAGGAATATTCATACACCTTGCAGCGTTTGAGTTTTCCCTTTGAGTCATAGACATATTCAGTCTTCTTGTGGCCGAGTTCGTTGAATTCGAACTTGCGGATGTTGTCGAGCCTGTTCGAGGAGTCGTAGATCAGCACCCGCAGCAGGCTGCCGTCGGGGGAATATTCATACTTCTTGCGCCATTTCTGGCCTTTGCGGTCGTATTCCGCCTCCTCGACCTTTTTGCCTTTCTCATTGTAGATTGTCTGATGGTCAAGCACTTTCTGGTTAGTGCCGGCATCGATGTTCCACTCCTTGACAATCATGTCGCGTTTGCTTGCCTTGTCCTGCGCAGGCAGCGACAGGGAGCAAAGCGACAGGAGGAAAATCATGAATATCTTCGTTTTCATATTCAATGAATATTATTGTTTGCTATCTGCCGCCCGGGCCGCCGCCTCCAGGGTTGCCTCCAGGGTTCCCGCCGCCATCGCCGGGATTGCTGCCACCGCCGCCGGTGCCGCCGTCACCGCTTTGTGCGCTCATCGAGGCTGTCAGGGTCGTGCTTCCGGAAGATGTCCTCAGTGTGTAGGAACTGCCGCTGACAAGGCTCGGGTGCGAGATCACGATTCCGCTGCCGCCCTTTGACGGGGCTGTGAACTCAACCAGAAGGGTGTCGCCGCTGTAGAGGGAATATGATGCGTTCGCCGTCCAGCTTGTCACGTTGAGTACAGGCTGCGAGATGCTGGCTCCGGACTCGACTCCGCCGAACGCAAGCAATGTGCCTCCGCTGATGTAGAGCTGGTGCCTTTCCTCGGTGTTCGCGTCCAGTGCGACCTCAGGGGAGCCGCAGCCGACGGCGAAGATGTAGCCGTCCTTGACGTACAGGTCTCCGTTGGCGTCCAGGCCGTCGTTGCCGCTGGAGAACGCATAGACCTTTCCTCCGCTGATCGTCATGTCGCCGCCGGAGTTGATGGCATCGTCGCTTGCCGTGCCGCTGACCTTCCCGGCTGTGATAGTGATCGTCCCTTTCGCCTCGATCCCTTCGTGGGACGCGCTGGTCACGTCAACGTCGGCTCCATTGAAATAGAGGTCGCCCTCGAATCTGATTCCCTTGGAGGATTTCGATTCAGAGGAGCTTGAACCGCCCCAAGGATTCTGTGAGGAAGAGCTCCCGTAGTTCGCGCCGCTGGCGACGACCTTGACGGTCCCGCCGTTGAAATGGCCGTCCCCGTCGCAGGCTATTCCTTTGCTGCCCTTCCCGCTGACGGTCACGTTCAGGCTTCCGCCATCGACGACGACGGACTCGTCGGCCTTGATCCCGGCCGCTCCGGTCAACTCTCCGTCCACGGTTCCCGCCGAGCTTGTCGAGATGATGGTGACTTCTCCGTCGCTGAGGGAGAATCCTCCGTCCGTGGAGATTCCTTTCTTCCCTGTCGCCGAGGTGTTCACGTTGACCGTACCTCCGCTGACCGTCACTTTCTCGCTGCCTCTGATTCCGTGTCCGCCCTTGGAGGTGACATTGATCGAGACTCCGTCCTGGATGACCACATAGTTGTCGCTCGTGATTCCGGCCTTGCCGTTCGCCGTGACGGTGAGGCTTCCGTCTCCGCTGAAGATCAGCTGTCCCTCGCTGAAGAAAGCCGCCTTCATGTCCTCGTCGGAGGTCTGGTCCGGATAGTCTCCGGAAGAGTTGACCGCGCCGTCGGTGAGGTAGTTCTCGCCGGACACGATGATTGAAGTGCTTTTGTGGCTCTGGTTGTTGATGGCCGCCCCGTCCGGATTCTTGAGATTCAGGCCGTTGAGTTCAATCACCTGCTTTACGGAACTGTACAGCTTGAAAAAGCCGTCCGAGGCGGTTCCGCTGAGCTCATAGGTGATGAGAGCCTCTGAAGTGTTGTTGACCGTCACGTCGCATCCGCTGACGGACACGAAGCCGGACGGGTCTCCGCTGACGGCCACGCCGTCCTCGGAGTACACGATGCTGATGGTTCCATCGGTCGTGATGACTTCGTTGTCTGAGGAAGAGTCATCGCTTGACGGATCGTCGATGGTGTCTATCAGATTCCCGCCGCAGGAACCCAAGACCAGAAGAAATGCAAGATAAGACCGTTTCATGTCCTCACGTTTTTATTGGTTTCTGACCGCAAGGTAAGGCATCAATTGTGCCTGTGTGCACTTTTTTCAGCGAACGGGCTGATTTCTTCAGCGAACCGGCGCCGCCAATTCGGAACTATGTTGTAATTTTGCATCGGAATGAGAATGTTCAAGGACTATAAATCGTTGGCGGTGAAGGCCGCCGTCTGGACGGGGATATTCCTGGTCGAGGCTCTGCCGGCCTGGTGGGAGTCCGCCGGGAATTCAGCGATAGGCTTCCTGTCGCATTATCTGACGACGTTCCTGCTGCCTACGCTTCCTTTTCTGGTGCTGTTCTGCATCCACGATCTGCTTGTCGCCCCCATGCTTGTCCGTGCCAAGCGGGTGGTTCCGTACATCCTGTGTGTGGCGGCGCTGATGGGTGCGTTCTCATTCTATGTGTTTGAATCGGAAAGTTTGTCGGACGGAAGACCGGAACCCATGGAGCGGCCGGGTCAGAATCCGCCTCCGCCGCGAGACTTCATGGACGACCGTGGAATGCCGTCCGGAGAGGAGCGGCCGGACACTCCGCCGGAAATGAAGGAATCTGGCGGGGGCAATGAATATAGGCGGGCGGAGCCTCCACGCGACGGGCGGGGCAAAAAGCCTGTCGGTGCCGAAGCCAGCAGAATCATCATCGCCCTCATGATGCTGGGAGTCAATCTTGGAGCGAAATACTACGCGAACTACTCCCTTGAGAAAAAGCGTCTGGAAGAGCTGGAGAAGGAGAATCTGCGGTACAAGCTTGAATATCTCCGTTGCCAGATCAACCCGCATTTTTTCATGAACACGCTCAATAACATTCATGCGCTGGTGGATGATTCTCCGGAAAAGGCCAAGGACAGCATCGTGGAACTGTCCCGCCTGATGCGTTATGTCCTGTACGACAGCAACGGCCAGACCGTCCCTCTTTCAAAGGAAATTGATTTCCTGAGGCACTACCTGTACCTGATGCGCCTGCGTTACACCGACAGCGTGAGGATTGAATATTCATTCCCCGAGGATGACGGCGGGGCTCAGGTTCCTCCGCTTCTGATGGCCACCGTCGCGGAGAATGCCTTCAAACACGGAATAAGTTATAGGTCTGACAGCCACATCCGTCTGTCGGTAGCACTGGAATCCGGCAGAGTCATCTTCCGCTGCGCCAACAGCCTGAGTTCCGAAGAGGACGGGCGGACAGCCGGCGGAATCGGACTTGACAATCTTCAGAAAAGGCTCTCGCTGCTCTACGGAGAGGATTTTGTCCTGCACATCGACAAGACCGCCGCCGAGTATGAGGTGCTTATGGTCTTACCTTCAAAACCTGTTTCACTATGTTAAGGGTTATCGCGGTGGATGACGAGCCGCTGGCTCTCGGGCAGATCGTGAAATACATCTCCAAGGTTCCGTTCCTGTCGCTGACGGCTGCCTGCCCGAGTGCCATCGAGGCTCGTAAGGTTCTGGAAGAAAATGAGGTGGATGCTATGTTTCTGGACATCAACATGCCGGATCTTTCCGGGATGGACTTTGTCAAGACCTTGAAGCGTCCGCCGCTGGTGGTCTTCACGACAGCCTATTCCGAATATGCAATAGAGGGATTCAAGGTGGATGCCGTGGACTATCTGCTGAAACCGTACACGCTGGGTGAGTTCATCGCCTCCGCCGAGAAGCTGCGTTCCCGTTTCGAGATGATTCAGGCCGCAGGGACCGGTCAGTCGGTGCCGGATGACTTTGTGTTCTTCAAGGCAGACTACAAGATCATCAAGGTCGAGATCTCCGACATGGTTTACATCGAAGGCATGAGCGAGTACCTGAAAATCTACCTCTCCGGCGAGCCGATGCCGAAAGTTGTCCTGATGAGTTTCTCCAAGCTCCTTGAGAAACTTCCTGCCTCCCGTTTCGTCCGTGTCCACCGCTCCTACGTCATCAACCTCGCCAAAGTCACCGAAGTCCGCTCCGGCGTGATCCTGATGGCAGGCGGCAAGACCATCCCCATCGGTGACAGCTACCGCTCCACCCTGATGAACATGCTGTAATCCCTCTGAGGTTGCCACGAAGTGCCTGGTGTGAATGGAGCTGACAGAAGCGGTCTGCAAGAATCGCTGCCGAAGCCTTGAAAGCACGATCGGAGCGAAGCGACGCAAGGGGTTTGGGGAGAACACTCCCCAACGCCCCGTCGGGGCTGTCACGAAGTGACTGGGGGTGAATGGAGCTAAAAGAAGCGGTCTGAAATTTTTTCAGACCGCTTCTTTTAGCTCCTCAAGCAGGACTTGAACCTGCGACCCCCTGATTAACAGTCAGGTGCTCTAACCAACTGAGCTATTGAGGAATTTTCAAACCTCAAAAGGAGGTTGTTCCTTTCGGGAATGCAAAGGTACAATAAAAACTGGTTAACGCAAATTTTTTTTGCGGTTTTTTTGTGTACCTTTGTAGGGATTTTCAGAGGAGGGGAATGAACATAGACTTGTTTTCAGAGATGGTCAGGGATCTGATCCTTGACAATGACGAGGTTGTGTTGCCTGGCTTGGGGACTTTCGTCTCCGAGGTGATGCCCTCGACTTTCTCTGACAAGGGCTACACGATCAATCCTCCCTACCGCAGACTGTCTTTCAGGCAGCGGTGGGCGGAGGATGACCGGAGGTTGGTTGAGTTCTATTCCGAGGCGAACGGAACTGATCCCGAGACTTCCGGAAGGATTCTGTCAGAGTTCGTCTCGGGTCTGAGGAACACTCTTCAGACCAGAAAAATGGTGGTTTTTCCGGGGCTGGGGCGTCTGCGCGCCACCAAGGAGAACACTTTTTTCTTTATTGCCGACGAGGATCTGGACATCTACCCTTACGGAGTGGGACTTGAACCAGTGTCGCTGAAAACTCACGGGGAGACCCCTGGCGAGGTGGCGCGGAGTGTTGCGGAACTGGTGGCGGATGCGATGCCTGTCAAGGCGGCCTCGGTCGCCGGGCCTGTCGAGGTGACTGACGGGGAAGGCTTCGTTTCCAAAGTCTTAGGCGCTGCGGCGGACAAAACCTGTACCGGTGAAAAGGATGCGGAGGCTGACAAAACAGATGCCGGGGCAGATAAAGGAGAGGTGAGGCGCAAGGCGAAGAAGCGTGGCTGGAGACCGGCTCTTATCGTGGTGGCGGGCGTCATAGGTCTGGCGCTGGTGGCTCTCGGGATGTTCCTGCTTCTCGCCCGCGTCGCTCCGGACTTCATCGATTCGGTTCTCTACACACCCGAGGAACTGAGGATTATCAATTATTGACGCTATGGAACAGCTAAAAGTCTCGGACAACAGGTTCAGCACCGACATGACGATTCCGTGCTACGACACGGACGCTTCGTTCCGTCTGAAGCCGGCGGCGTTCATGGACCATGCACAGGAGATGGCGTATCTGGCCGCCCGGGCTCTTCATTTCGGCTATGACGACCTTCAGAGGCACCACACGGCCTGGGTGCTGTCCAGAATGCGTATTGATTTTCTGAATCCTCCTGAATGGACGGACGAGACAACCCTCTACACTTGGCACAAAGGTCTGGACGGTCTGTTCTTCCTGCGAGACTTCGAGCTGCGAAGGCAGGGTGACATCGACTTCGCGGACAAATCAAAGGCCTTGGTGCTGTGCACGTCATCGTGGATAGTGATGAATGTGCAGACCAGAAAGCTTGTGCGCAGCGATGAGGTTCTGACCATGGTTCCGGCGACAACCCAATGCACCGACAGTGCGATTCCGGCACCGTGCGGAAAGGTCGTGATGCCTAAGAATATCCCCGCGGAGGAGATCGGATGCCACAAGGCGGCATATTCGGACATCGATGTGCTGGGTCACACCAACAACGCCCGCTATGTGGTCTGGGCTATGGACAGCATTGACTATGCTGAGGTCGCCGCCAGTCCTGTAAAGAGCGTCAGCATCAACTTCATCAGGGAGACCAGGCCGGGGGAGGCCGTGAGAATATTCAGAAGCGTCGAAGAGAGTGACGTACACAGGACATATTTCATAGAAGGTATAGTTGAAGACAAACCGTGCTTCTGTGCGCGGATAGATTTTTAGTTAGTCAGATATGCGAGATTTGTTTCTTGGGACGGGAATCGCCCATTCGATTCTGGTTTTCGCGGTAGTGGTAGCGACCGGTCTGTATCTTGGAAAATTCAAGATCAAAGGTGTTTCCATCGGATCCACCTGGATTCTTTTTGTAGCGATCCTTCTGAGCCATTTCGGCCTCAGGGTCGATCCCACGGTTCTCAGCTTCATGAAGGACTTCGGCCTGATCCTGTTCGTGTTCTCGGTCGGCCTTCAGGTAGGTCCCGGGTTCTTCCATTCGTTCAAGAAGGGCGGCCTGCAACTGAATCTGCTTGCCGTCGTGCTGGTGCTGCTTGCAGTAGGTGTGACAGTGGCGATCCATCTCGTCACGGGGGAGGATCTCAAGACGATGGTCGGCGTGATGTCCGGAGCCGTGACCAACACGCCGGGACTTGGTGCCGCGCAGCAGACGATGGCCGACTCGATGCGGGGCGGAAACTGCCTTGCGTCCGACATCGCCTCCGCGACCTCCGGACTTGCTTCGGCCTATGCGGTGGCGTATCCGTTGGGCGTGTTGCTCGTGATAGGCCTCATCATGCTCTTCAAGGCCATGTTCAAAGTTGATCTTGACAAGGAGAAAACCGAACTCGACAATGCCGACGGCAATGATGACGTGGCTCGGCGTGTGCACTGCGAGGTAGAGAATCCGGCTATTTTCGGACTCACGATAAAGGAGGCTACAAGGGATCTGGACAATTCCATCGTGATCTCGCGCATTCTCCGGGACGGGGTCATGTCCATTCCAAAACAGGACACCGTCCTTCAGAAAGGGGACAAGCTTCTGATCGTCACATCCCAGAATAATGTGGACTCCGTCAGGATCACTTTCGGGGAGGAGGTTCCGATGCACCTTCAGGACTGGGAGCAGATCGACACCAAGATGGTCAACAGGAAGATCACAGTCACGAAGTCCTCATTGACGGGAGTCACGCTCCGCACCCTTAACATCAGAGCCAACTACGGAGTCAGCGTCACCCGTGTCATCAGGGCAGGCGTAGGTCTTGTGGCAAGGCCTAACCTCATTCTCCAGATGGGGGATGTGCTGAGGGTCGTGGGGCCTGAAATGGGAATAGAGGAGGTCGCCGGTCTCGTGGGCAACCAGACTTCCACCCTCAACCGCCCGAACCTTATCCCTATCTTCTTCGGAATAGCTCTGGGTGTGATTTTCGGCTCGATTCCTATCGCCATCCCGGGCATTCCACAGCCTATCAAGCTGGGACTTGCGGGCGGTCCGCTCATCATCGCCATCCTGCTCGGCTATTTCGGCCCGAAATGGAAGATCACGACTTACACGACCCAGAGCGCGAACTTGATGGTCAGGGAGATGGGTATTTCATTCTTCATGGCCGCCGTCGGTCTGGGAGCCGGACAGAATTTCGTCAGCTCGATCCTTGACGGAGGTTACTGGTGGATTCTCTATGGAGCTCTCATCACATTCATCCCTGTCTGCACGATAGGACTCGTCGCAAGGTATGTCTGCAAGCTTAACTTCTACCAGATCTGCGGCCTGATTTCAGGAGGAACCACCGACCCGGCTGTCCTGGCATTCACTCAGGGAGCCTACGGAACAGATTATCCTTCAGTAAACTATGCCACTGTCTATCCTCTGTCCATGTTCATGAGAGTGCTGGTGGCTCAGTTGCTGATTCTTGTCGCCATCGCCTGACGCCATGTTCGAACTGATCTACCCGGCCGCTCCGGCAGTGATCCTGCCTCTGCCGTCCGCTGACAATCCGGGCGACCGTCCGCGCGTCTGCGGGGAGATGGTGCCTGTCGTGGAGGAGAACGGACTGGTCGTCGGCCAGACCACAAGGAAGACGGCGCATGACGGGTCGAAACTAATGCATCCGGTCGTTCATCTTCACATCATCAACCGGGAGGGATGTCTGTACATCCAGAAACGCTCGATGAAGAAGGATCTTCTTCCGGGGATGTGGGACACTGCGGTGGGAGGTCACGTGGATTACGGCGAGACGTTGGAGGAAGCTCTTTACAGGGAAGCCTCGGAGGAACTGGGATTCAGAGAGTTCAATCCCATATTCCTGAAGTCCTACGTCTGGGAGTCCGTCCGTGAGAAGGAACTTGTGAATGTCTTCGCCGCAGTGGGAGGCTTCGTCCTGAAACCTGACAATGACGAGGTCGAGGAAGGACGTTACCGGGACATGTCCGAGATTGAATCGGATCTCGGGAAGGGGGTGTTCACCCCGAACTTTGAACAGGAATTCAGATCAGTCAAGGACACTTTACTTGCATTACTATGATGGACAATCAAATCGACAAATTCATCAAGGATCAGCTTTCGGTCTGGCCTTTGGCCGCGGAGAATTACCGCAACCTCAAGAAAGTGGAGACCAAGCGTTTTGACATCGGCGGTCTGGAAGTGACCGTGCAGCACAACCCGTGCAGGAAGATCTCTTCCGAGGCCGCGTTGGACAGGAAATCCCTCAGTGAGAGGCCGTGTTTCCTCTGTCCGGAGAACCGTCCCGCGGAACAGACGCACATCGAGTTCGAGGGCCGCAAGGGGCGCAAGTACCGTGTCACGCTGAATCCGTACCCGATTTTCCCGTCCCATCTGGTGATCTCAAGTTCCGACCACACTCCCCAGTCGATCTGGCACCGCTACCAGGATCTTCTTGACTTCGTCAGGGGGCATGATGAATATCTCGGATTCTACAACGGTCCGGTGAGCGGAGCCTCGGCACCGGACCACATGCATTTCCAGGCCTGTCCGCAAGGGCTGATGCCGCTCCAGAACAGGGTGGACGCCCTGTTGGCGGTTGGCGAGGGCAAGACCCTCGAATTCCTTACGAATGTCAAGGAAGCCAAGCTCTTCCATCTCGATGAATATGCTTCCGGGGTTTTCGTCCTTTGCGGAGGCACGGCCAAGTCCGTGGCGAAGCTTTTCTACCGGCTTCTGGACTGCGCCCCTGTCCCTGAAGATTCTGACGAGCCGAAGATCAACCTGTTCGCCTGGGTGCATGAGGGGGAGTACCGCTCCATTGTCGTGTTCAGAGAAAAGCACCGTCCGCACAACTATTGCTCGACCGGAGAGGATCATCTGGCGATGAGCCCCGGATGCGCGGATTTGGGCGGGGTGTTCGTGGCTCCGAGGCAAGAGGACTATGACAAGCTTGATGCCGCGCTCCTTACCTCTGTCATCCGTGAGATCACCGTCAGCGAGGAGACCGAGAAAGGCATCATCTGGAGGCTGACCAGATCCCAGCGCAGGCTGGAGGTCGGCATCATGTCCGGCGGAGAGATCGAGTTCGAGATCATCTCGGACGGGGCCGGCCGGCAAAAAGTGGAATACTCGCAGGGCCGCATCTCCTACAACGGAGCGCTTTACGATGAACTGGTCTTCGAGGCGCAGACCGAGGCCACGATGTTCGCCGAGCCGTCATTCATCCTCTACGGGGTGACCATCGGGGTGGATTTCCATTGGGAGCGCAAGGTGACGCAGAAGTTCGCCGGGACGCTCAAGTTCATCGTGGACGGAGACAAGGTCACGGCCGTGAACATCGTCGGTGTCGAGGACTATCTTCTGAGCGTCATTTCCTCCGAGATGAAGGCCTCTGCGGGATTGGAGTTCCTCAAGGCTCATGCGGTCATTTCCAGATCATGGGTTTTGGCACAGATGGAGCATCGTCGGAATCCGTCGCTTCGGCATGCCCGGCGGCTGGATCCGGCTGAAACGGCCGAGGCCACATCGACAAGTTCAGTGACCGAAGACGAAGAGTACATCAAATGGTTCGACCACGACGACCACACCCTCTTCGATGTCTGTGCCGATGACCACTGCCAACGCTACCAAGGCCTTACGATGGCTGTGGGTGAGACCGTCCGCAAGGCCGTAGACCAGACCTGGGGACTCGTGCTCACCTCTGAAGGACAGATCTGCGACGCCCGATTCTCCAAATGCTGCGGCGGACGCATGGAACTTTTCAGCACCTGCTGGGAAGACAAGGACTATCCTTACCTTCAGCCGCTTCCGGACACTCCGGACTTCAAGGAGGGCGGTGACGTGTTCTGCGACACGGAGGACGAACAGATCCTTTCACAGGTGCTCAACGACTACGATCTGGAAACCAAGGACTTCTACAGATGGACCGCTGAATATTCAAGGGCGGAGGTCTCCGACCTTGTCCGCAGACGCTCAGGGATCGATTTCGGCACGATCAGGGATCTTGTCCCGATAGAGAGAGGCCCTTCCGGAAGACTGAAACGGCTGAAGGTCATCGGCGACAGGAGGACGATGGTCATCGGCAAGGAACTGATCATCCGCCGCTGGCTGTCCGACTCCCACCTGAAGAGTTCCGCCTTTGAGGTGAAATGGGTAGGCGACAAGCTGGTTCTTGACGGAGCCGGATGGGGGCACGGTGTCGGTCTCTGCCAGATCGGTGCCGCCGTGATGGCCAGCCGCGGCTACACCTACGACCGGATCCTCCTGCACTACTACCCGTCAAGCATGTTGGAAAGACGATAGACGCACTCGTTTTTCGAACGGGAAAGAGATGTCAATGTCCGAGGATTACATAGTAAGGGGTCTCAGAAACCATGATGATGATGCTTACCGCTACTTGTTCGAGCATCATTATTCCTCATTATGCGCCTTCGCCGAGATGATGGTGAAGGATCCCTACACGGCGGAGACAATCGTAGGGGATCTTTTCTGCCACATCTGGGAAATGGGTTCAGGACTGGACATCAAGGGAGAGATCCGCCCGTATCTTGTCACTGCGGTCAAACGCCGCTGCATCAATTTCCTTGACCGGAATTTTGTGAGAAAGGAGGTCTGCGGTGAAGTTGACGAGGATGTCATCGCTTATGAGAATCCTACGGGACAACTCCTCCTTAGAGAACTTGACGGCAAGATCAAATCAGCGATAGACAGTCTTCCGGAAAAGACCCGCCGTGTCTTTAAGAAAAGCCGTTTCGAGGGAAAAACCTATGCCGAGATCTCTGACGAGCTGGGCATTTCCGTCAACACCGTCAAATACCACATGCGGGAGGCATTCTCAGGCCTGACCGCCGCTTTGGAAAGTTATCTTTTCTGACTTTTTTCTGTTTTTCCACTACCCGCACGCCTTTTTTGCCTGTCAATATGATGTGAACAGATAAAAAAGGCATGGACGACATAGACGTAATAATAGCCTCCTATCTCACGGGCAACGCTTCTCTTGAGGAGATGAGATTCCTCAAGGAGTGGATTGCCGGAGACAAGGCGAACATGGTTTATTTTCAGAAAAGAAGGGAGATCTGGCTGGCTTCCCGTGGAGCCGGATTCGACTCGGAGAAGGCTTATTCGCGTTTCCAGAGGAAAGTGCATAAGAATGTCTCCACGCGCAGGCTGGTGTTTGTCCGCTGCCTTTCCATAGGACTCGCCGGAGCCGCCTGTCTGCTTTTGTGTGTTTCTCTCTCGTTCCGCAAGGGTGTCAGGAGTGTCTGCGAACCCGCCGCTCTTGCCGAGTGTTCGGTTTCCGCGCCTGCCGGTTCAACCACTTCCGTGACCCTGTCGGACGGGACGGTGGTGACGTTGAATTCGGATTCCCGGATCTCCTACCGCAGGAGTTTTGGCATGACGGAAAGGAACATCACCCTCTCCGGCGAGGCTTTCTTTGATGTCAGGCATGACGAGACGCTACCTTTGATCGTGAACGTCAACGGAGCCTCGATCAAGGACATCGGGACGAAATTCAACATCAGCGCGTACGACAACAATGATTTCATTTCCGTGTCCGTTGTCGAGGGGAGCGCGGAAGTCCACAATCTTCTTGGCGGCGGTAAGGAATATGCTGTTCTGAATGCCAGTCAGACGGCGGAGATCATCAAAGGTGACGGACGGATGAAGGTACGCGTGCAGTCGTCCATTTCTCCTGCCGAATGGATGAACGGAGCCATCGTGTTTGAGAACTCGACTCTTCAGACCATCGCCAACGAACTTTCACGCCGTTATAGGGTACATGTGATGATTGCGGACGAGGCGCTCAAGTCCACGAGATTCTACTGTTGCTTCGTGGGGGACGACTGCACTCTCGATGACATCCTGAAATCCCTTGAGGCGACAGGGAAGATAAGATGTGAGATAAATGGATCCACTATAATATTCAATTAAGTTCAACCACAAAAACGTAATTTAATGAACCCTAAATTAAGAGCCTGCATCATGATTGCGGCTGTGTTATGGGGGGGGGTAGCGGCATTCGCTCAGGACATCAGTATTCACTTGAGGAATACAACTGTGCGGAAAGCCATAACTGAACTTCAAAAACAGAGCGGCTGGTCATTCGTCTTCGCTTCCGAGGATCTGAACACAGGGAAGATCGTGAACGTTGACGCGAATTCCATTGAGTCGGCCATCGCCCAGATTCTGAATGGGCAGGATGTGACTTATGTCATTGACGGAACCAAAGTGACCATCAGAAAATCCGTCAAGTCGTCCAACCCCGGAATGAGCATCTCCGGCAAGGTTGTTGACGAGAACGGCGAACCGGTCATCGGTGCGGCTGTCGTGCGCCGCCCGTCGGGTGACGGTGTCATCACGGATGTCTCCGGAAACTATGCCATGACGGCAGCGCAGGGCGACGAGATCATCGTCTCCTCGCTTGGCTATGTTGACAACACTTTTGTGGTCGGGACACGTTCCCGGTACGATGTCGTCCTGGAGGAGGAAAGAAGAAGCCTTGACGAGGCTGTAGTGATCGGTTATGGCACGACAACAAGAAAGAACCTTACAACCGCAGTGTCAAGCATCTCGGCGGACAAAGTCACGAAGGCCGCTGTCAGCAATGTGTCGGGTCTTCTCCTTGGCCGCGCCGCCGGTGTGCAGTCCAACATTTCGAGTCCGCAGCCTGACGGAGCGGTGAGCATCAGCATCCGTGGAGGAGGCACGCCTGTCTATGTCGTGGATGGAGTGGTGATGCCAAGCACCGCCGTCGAATCCGGCGCCGCCGGCTCATCCTATCTCACGTCCTCGATCAACCGTTCGGGTCTTGGCGGCATCAACCCTGAGGACATCGAGTCGATCGAGATCCTGAAGGATGCGTCCGCCGCCATCTATGGTATCGGAGCATCGGACGGAGTCGTCATCATCACGACCAAGAAAGGAAAGCAGGGCCGTCCGATGGTCACCTGGTCCGGAAGCTACTCCTGGCTGGAGAATACGAGAACCTTGAAGGTCTTGAACGCTGACAAGTTCATGCGGCTCACCAATGCTTTCAGCAAGGAAGCTTACTACTATAACAAGGGTGTCTATCCTTACGGGGACAATGCGTATGACGGCAATTGGGAGCCGGTCTATTCATCTGAATATATCGCCGCCAACACCATAGACACCGATTGGACATCGAATGTTCTCAGGACGGGTAGCATCAACAACCAGAACATCACTGTCCAGGGTGGCACGGACAAGCTGCGCTACTATCTTGGCCTCAACTATTTCAATCAGGACGGTACGGTTTACAATTCGGGTATGAGAAGGTACGTGATCAGGACCAACGTCACCGCCGAACTGTTCCCGTTCGTGAGACTCTCGACCACCCTCAACTATAACAACAACAAGTACAAGAATTCCACCGTCGGTGCAGATCAGGTCGGAGGACACAGCTACGGAGCTTATCAGGCAGCCGTCACTTATCCGCCGATTCTCGGCGCCACGGACGCGGACGGCAACGCCACGATGTTCGGAAGCGTTCCGAATCCGGCGGAACTTCTCAAGATTGACGACACCACCGAGAAGAACTCGATCTACGCGAATTTCAACCTCGACATCGACATCGTGAAGGATTGGCTCAAACTCAAGGGTGTCTATGGACTGGACAAGGAGACCGTGGAGCGGCAGTACTACATCCCTTCAACGGTTTACTTCAACCAGACCTACACGTCAAGGGGACAGATCGGCACCACCAATTACCAGAAGCAGACCATCGAGGGAACGCTTGAGTTCAGGCATCGTCTGGCTGACATGGTTGATCTGACGGCCGTCGCCGGCATGGGAGTGTATTACACGAACTACTTCAACCATTATTTCTATTACACGAACACCAATGATGCGATCGGGAACGACCTTGCCGGTGTCGCTGAAGGGCCTTTCACGGTGAACTCTTCCCGTTCGGCGAGTGAGAAGAGGTCCCAGTTCGCGCGCCTGTCCGCCGACTTCCTTGACAGGTATGTCATCTCGGCGTCGGTACGTCGTGACGGTACGGACAAATTCTTCCCGTCAAAGAAATACGGCGTGTTCCCGTCGGTGTCCGTCGCATGGAAGATCACCGGCGAACAATGGCTGAAGGATGTGCCGTGGGTAAATCTCCTTAAACTCCGCGCATCTTATGGCCAGACCGGACGTGACAACCTTGGCACGTCATTGTATGGGGTCTATGCTCTTGGCAAGATAGTCTCCTTTGATCAGGGACAGACCAAGTACCATCCTTATGTCCTCAGCGGAGAGGACTATGACGATGTCTCCTGGGAGACCACGGAGATGAAGAACATCGCCCTTGATTTCTCTGTCCTCAACGACAGGGTGTGGGGCAGTGTGGATTTTTACCGCAACGATGAGACCAACCAGCTTCTCTACGAGAACGCAAGCTGGAAAGACATGTTCGTGAGCCGTCCTGTCAACGACGGACATTATAAAAGGCAGGGTGTCGAAATCTCCGTCAACACCAGGAACATCGTCACCAAGGACTTCACCTGGACGACATCTCTCAACTGGTCGAAAAATGCGACCACATGGGTGAAGAGGGTCGCCAACTATGATTATGCGGTCTATCAGCTTGATGCTGACGGCAATCCGCTTCCTGACGAGCCTGTCAGCTACTACTATCACTACAAGTCGGACGGAATAATCAATTCGGACCGCAGCAACATGCCGGCCTCACAGATGTCGCTTGACGAATCGTGGCAGATGCCTGGTGTCCCTATCATTGTTGACAAGAACAATGACGGTGTCATAGATGTCAACGATGTCTATCGCGAGAATGTCGGAGACCCTAAGTTCTATTTCGGTTTCGGCAACACCTTCACGTGGAAGAATTGGGATCTCGACATCTACTGCTACGGCCGTGTGGGGATCTCCAAGTATAACAACGCACTTGGGTACGCGAACACCTACAGCCTGACGACTTTGGGACGGAACATAGC
Source organism: Bulleidia sp. (assembly GCA_963623745.1). Taxonomy (GTDB): domain Bacteria; phylum Bacteroidota; class Bacteroidia; order Bacteroidales; family UBA932; genus Cryptobacteroides. The sequence goes on along the minus strand of CAVFMX010000046.1, from coordinate 43,557 downwards.
CCTGACGGCATTCGGGAACTATAACTCGATCACCAACCCGAACGGTACGCTTGTGGGATATGCCGCACAGAAATGCTCCACGCTTCCTTACTCTCTTGGGGTCGATAACAACCGGGAGGACGCGTCTTTCCTGAGGGTCAGAAACATAACTCTCGGCTATACTTTCGATGCAAGGATGCTTCGTGCCCTGAAAGGCTATGTGACCAGTGTCAGGCTTTATGCGGATGCGCAGAATCCGTTCATCTTCACGAACTTCACGATGATTGACCCTGAGATAAACACTGGCGGCGGTCAGTCAACGGTCGTCAACTACCCTCAGGCCAAGACCTACTCTGTCGGTGTCAAGGTTCAATTTTAAATCCACCCTGAAATGAGAAAGTATCTATCAATAATAGCGATCGCCGCCGCGGCCATCTCCACGACAAACTGCGAGGGGAACTTTGACCCGAAGATTTACGGCTCGTTCATCCAGTCCGTCTATCCTTCAACGGCGGAGGACTACAATTCGCTCGTTGTCTCGTGCTACGGAACGTTCAGCTCCTACTGGAACACGACAATGGGCGGAAGAACCATCAACTGCTGGTTCGGACCGGCATGCGGCGTGATGAAAGTCTTTGACATGCCTACGGACATCAACGCCCCATGGATGACGGGAGGCACAAGCTCCTGGCTCTACTGGGGGCAGGCGGATTTCACGGAGGCCACGACATATTCCCGTGGCTATTCGGATGCCTACTGTTCGCATTTCCAGACTGTGTCAAACGTCACCCGCATGACCAAGATCATGCAGACAATCCAGAACGCCCCGTCCAACGTCCTTAAGGATGAAAGGAAGGAGGAACTTCTCGGCGAGATGTATCTCATGCGTGGATTCTCCATGTACCTGATGCTGCACAAGTACGGCCCTCTTCCCTATGTCACCGATCCTGACAAGGTGAAAGACACGGATGCGCTCAATGATTACCGGCGTCCGACACTCAGGGCGGCGGCGGAACTGATCACCTCGGATCTCGAGAATGCGGTCCGGTTTGTCCCGTCCTGGGAGGAAGTCACGGAGAAAGGCCGTTACAGCAAGGATTTCGCAAGATTCCTGCTCATGCATCACTGCCTGAATGAAGGCTATTACATGGATGGCTACTATGCGAAGGCCATAGAGGCGTACAATGAACTAAAGGCTTCCGCCGCCGGCTACGCCCTCTTCAAGACCGGATCCAATCCTTTCCAGGAGCAGTTCGCGTCCGCCAACAAGTTCAACTGTGAGACCATCATGTCGATAAGTGTCAATCCGTCATCCACAGGCGCGGATTTCGGCAACTACAACGCCACCTGTCTTTACATGTATCCTAACAACGCCAAACTTGACGATGACACATCGAACCCTGAGTTCCACTACGCCAACACATGGTCCCAGTACTACAACATATCACCTTACTTTTATGGAACATTCGAATCCGGAGACCTCAGGGCGAAGTGCATCATCACGTCCTATGTCACGAAGACCGGAGCCAAGGTGGGTCCGGACAACATCGGTTCGACATGGGACGGCTACATCAACAACAAGTTCAAGCCTGAGGTGAAGAAGAATTATCAACCGATGGACATCCCTATGGCACGTTGGGCCGATGTGCTCCTGATGTACGCGGAGGCTGACGCACGCTTGAACAATTCGGTTTCCGCAGAGGCTGTGGCGGCTGTGAATGAGGTGCGGGCGAGAGCCGGTCTTTCCGGCCTCTCCTCGGCGAAGACCGCATCCGTGTCCGCTTTCCTTGACGCGATTCTTGACGAGCGTGGTCACGAACTCTTCTACGAGGGACAGCGCAAGATCGATCTGGTCAGATTCAACTGCTTTGCGCAGAAGAACTTCCTTGCCAAAGGAATTGTCCCTAAGTCTCAGTATGTCCCGATCCCGAACTATGCTGTGCAGCAAGCGGCCGAGGCGGGTGTCGAGATAGCGCAGTACTGGCAGCGCGATGAGTACGCCCAGGATCTCGCCCTCGCGAAATAATCAACATTAAAGAAAACGACAAATGAACAGGATAACAAGAATTCTTACGCTCGCGTTTGGCGGTTGCCTTGCGCTCATGTCGTGCAGTCCGTACGACGGTCTTACGGATTTCGCGATTCCTTGGCAGGATGATCCTGAGAAGGTGAAGAGTCCTATAGTCGCGGCGCAGATCCAGGACAAGGGTGTCTGGGTTGACGGCATTGTCAACGGAATGGGAATCACATTCTATCTTAAGGAGGATCCTTCGAACTGGAACAACCTTCCGATAAAGTACACGTTCGACGATGGTATTGTCTGCGAGGAGAATCTTCCGGAAACGGTTGACCTGACCAAAGACTGCATCGTGAAGGCGAAGGACAACTTCGTAGATGTCTCCTACACCATAACCGCCGTCGAATATTGTCCTCTCGACAACATCATCGCGACTGTCGGCACGGAGAGCAGTGAAGGGCTGCCCGGCAACGACAGGACAGTCACTATGCTTTTCACCTCGCAAGGACTGGAGTCTGCCACAGTCGAGGTGATTCTCAAGGACGGAGCCAAGATGATTTCTCCGTCGCAGGCGAAATCCACTCAGAATCTCACCGGACCTGTGACCATCAAGATTCAGGACGATGTCAAAACTTACGAGTACATCCTTTCCGCGACATCGATGAACATGCCGTCCGAATGGAAGAACATAACATCTTCATACATTGAGCAAGGCGGTGTTCTTCCGGGACACATCAAACTTTGCGAGAAGACTCTGGACACCGGACTTGACATCAACAAGGCCGCCACATCAAGCCGTGCCGTTGTGGCTCTCATTCCTGCGGGTCATGTGGACATGAAGACCCGGACAGGCGATTATGGAGGAGGGAAGAATTACTGGTACGCAAGCTCCAAGCTTGGCGAAGCGGTCGCCGCAAACTCCACTTACAATCTGTTTGTCGGCGGAATGTCCGTCGGCTTCCTGAAGCCGGAACTTGTGCCGGGGTATATGAACGGCGGAACCATTGTCCGTGAGCCGTATGCCGACTGGAACATCGTCTATTACTACACGCCTCCGACTATCGGAGTAAAGGACGGAAAAGCGGAAATAAACTACGCCGAAGTCATTGACGGAAAACTTTACAAGTTCGACACGCCTCAGTTCGGTGCCGACAAGTCGGCGTTCGATCTGTCCAAGGGCGAAATCTGGGATGTGGACGCATTCGTTACCGGCTACTCGATTCCTCTGCATGATGGAGTGAAGGCAGTCAACTATGATTACAACGAGAACTACGGAACCGCGCAGAAAGAATATACGGCTCTCTGGCTGAAGGAAAGATACTTCCTGTTCAGCACCCTGAAGGACGGTGTCACCCTTGACAATGGCCGCAACGCGTCCCAAGGCGCCCGGAAGTTCATAGTTGACTACTGGAGCGAGACGAACGCCTACAGCGGAATGAAGTCCCACTGGTGGGACGGCTCGCACATGGCGCGGGTCATGATGGGAACACGCCCGAACGGAGATCTCATAATCCTCATGGCTGAGAGATATGCGGATTCCTACGGAATGTACATCGATTCCGCGAACTATCCTTCGAGGGGGATTACTTTCAAGAACGGAATCACCGAACTGGAAGCGCTCGGATGCACTGACGCGATAGCCTTCTCGATCAACGAGATGGCGGCATGCGCGATTCAGGATGGCGGAAGCGGGGTTGACATCACGAAAAGCCTTCGGACAAAGAGCAATGATGTGACGAACTCGACTTACATCATGTTCAAGTAGTGAATGGTTGAATGGTTCTCCTTGCCGTCCTCTGACGACGGCAGGGAGTTTTTTTCTATGACATGAAAAAAGTAGTGATCATGGCGTTGTCCCTCATGTTCGGCTTTTTCGCCTGCGCCAAAGACGAGGGAGGAAGCGGCTCCGGGTCTTCTTCCGAGAAGGCGGAGGCTCTGACAGGGAACAAGATACGCATCTGTTCGTACAACATGCTTTTCGAGAAGACCACTCCGGCTGATGCGAACCGGAGATGGGTCAACAGGGTGAAGGTCATCACCGGCATGATGGAGGACTACAACATTGACATTGTCGGCAGTCAGGAGGCTCTGACATGGCAGGTCAACTCAATCCTTAAAAGCGGGGAATATGGAAGGATCGGTCTTGACATAGCCGGCAAGACAAACGCCTTGAAGAATGAAAATGACGCGATATTCTACCTGAAATCCCGTTTCGAGGTCGTGAAGGACGGACAGTTCTGGTACTCGCTTACTCCGGACACGCCTAACACATGGGCGTGGGACGCCACCTATTCCCGCGCCTGTACATGGGGTCTTTTCAAGGAGATCTCCACCGGTGTGGAATTCTATGTGTTCAACACCCATGTCCATCATCCTGATGACAATCCTTCCGCCCACATGGAAGAGGTGAAGATGCTTGTCCGGAAGTCCGGAGAGATCAACACGGAAGGCCTGCCGATGTTCTACACGGGTGATTTCAACTCCACTCCGGACCGTTCCGGAATCCTTTACATAGAAAGCTGCGGGATGTCCGACTCCAGAGCTGTGGCGACGGACATTGTGGGCAGGGAGAACACGTACCACGGCTTCAACACGGACCGGAGTTATGGCTGGCGCCTTGACTACATATTCGTCAGCAAAAGGATAAAGGTAGGCACCTATCGTTGCGAGGACTCGGAACTGATGACGCTCAAGTGGGGATCTGACCATCATCCGATAATGATTGACGCTGAGATAGAGTGATTGTCAGGCCGCCGGGGTGTCCTGACACCGCTGACATTGTCTGACAGAAGTGTGCCGGACATGGTTGACATTGGCATGGAGGGGGATTTTGTTCATGGAACCCTTATGGAGTATTCGGGAAAAATGTATAACTTTACAGAATTAAGAAGAATACCGTCAATCAAAGATCCGACACATAATGGGTAATTTCACTGAACGCAATCCTTGGATGTGGATTCCGACCCTCTACTTTGTGGAGGGCATTCCGTATTTTCTGGTCAACAATGTCTCCGTCCTGATGTTCGCCAAGATGGGCGTGCCGAACGGACAGATGGCGCTTTTCACCTCGCTGCTTTACCTTCCGTGGACGCTCAAGTTCCTCTGGAGCCCGTTCGTGGACATCATCAGGACGAAAAGGTGGTGGATCATCACGATGCAGGTCATCATGTCCGTCGCCTTTGTCCTCCAGGCTCTCACGATGCCTCATCCGTCCGCTGAGGCGATCGCAGCCGGAAGCACGCCGATGAGCCTGTTCTCTTTCACGCTCATCCTCTTCGTGTTCGCTGCGTTTGCCTCGGCGACCCACGACATCGCTGCGGACGGCTTCTACATGCTGGCACAGAGCCAGAGCAGTCAGGCGGCCTTCGTGGGAGTCCGCAGCACGTTCTACAGGCTTGCCAACGTGTTCGGCAACGGTGTGATCGTGGCCGTGGCCGGACTGCTTGAGACCAGGATCGGGAACATTCCGCTGGCCTGGCAGCTGACCATCGGCGGCTCCGGAGTGCTGCTCACGGTCCTGACGCTCTACCACACCTTCGCGATCCCGAAGCCGGAGTCCGATGCGCCTAACATGCAGGAAGGATCCGTCGGCACGGTGTCCGAGATTTTCGCCGGCTTCGGACGCACCGTCACGACCTACTTCAAGAAACCGGGAGTCTGGCTCGCGATCATATTCATGCTTTGCTACCGTCTTCCGGAGGCTCTCCTCATCAAGATGTGCACCCCGTTCCTCGTGGCGGCCAGAGATGCCGGCGGACTTGGGATGCAGACTGCGGAGGTGGGTGTCGCCTACGGGACGCTCGGTGTGATATTCCTGCTTCTGGGCGGCATTCTCGGGGGGCTTCTCGCTTCCCGCATAGGCCTTAGGAAATCCATCTGGATCATGGCCGCTTTCATGACACTGCCTTGCCTGTCGTTCGTCTATCTCGCTGTGGTGCAGCCTGAAAGCTTTGCCGTCATCTGCACCTGCATCGCCGTCGAGCAGTTCGGCTACGGCTTCGGATTCACCGCCTACATGCTCTACATGATGTACTTCTCCGAGGGGGAGTTCAAGACATCCCATTACGCTTTCTGCACCTGCTTCATGGCTCTGAGCATGATGATCCCGGGAATGTTCGCCGGTTTCCTGCAGGAATCCCTCGGCTACAGGGGCTTCTTCTGGCTGGTGATTGTCTGCTGCATAGCGACCGTCGCCGTCACCTTCCTCGCGGACCGCAGGATCGATCCTGAATATGGCAAGAAATGACAATCAATGAATATATGAACCCTGCCAGAAGAACATTCTTTGTCCTGTTCGCCGCCGCGGCCATCGCCTCATCCGCTGCCACCGCCGCCGGGAGACAGACTGTACGCACCGGGATCGAAGTCCTTGAAAGCCGTGGCTTCGAGGGGCTTGTGGGCAAGAATGTCGGACTTGTGACCAATCCGAGCGGAGTGGATCACAACCTCCGCTCCACCATAGACATCCTTCATGAGGCTCCCGGGGTGAACCTCAAGGCGCTTTTCGCTCCCGAGCACGGAGTCCGCGGCGATGCCTACGCCGGTTCTCACGTGGAGGATTTCAAGGATGCGAAGACCGGCATCCCGGTCTATTCCGTCTATGGAGCCAACCGCAAGCCGAGCAAGGAGATGCTGGAGGGTCTGGACATTGTCGTCTATGACATCCAGGATGTCGGGAGCCGCTCCTACACGTTCATCAGCACCCTCGGCCTTGTGATGAGGGCCTGCGCCGAGAACGACATAGAGGTGATGGTTCTCGACAGACCTGATCCGTTGGGCGGCAACAAGGTGGAGGGATGTCTCGTGGAGCCCGGATTCCATTCTTTCGTCAGCGAGTTCAAGATCCCTTACATCTATGGTCTCACGGTCGGCGAGCTTGCCATCCTTCTGAACGAGGAAGGCCTGAACTGCGGGGAGAAAGGGAATGAGGCACCGCTCAAATGCAGGCTTTCCGTCATCCCGATGGAGGGGTGGCACAGGAATATGCTCTATCCGGACACGGATCTTCCTTGGGTTCTTCCGTCCCCGAACATCCCTTACCCTCAGTCCGCCGTTAACTATCCGTCCTCCGGCATCGCCGGCGAGTTCCAGGGGTACCTCAACATAGGCATCGGCTACACCCTTCCGTTCGAGGTCTTCGCTGCGGAGTGGATCGACGCCGATGCTTTGAAGGACCGTCTGGACAGCTACGAACTCCCCGGTGTGGCGTTCAGGACAATACACTTCAAGCCGTTCTCGGGCAGCCTCAAGGGAAAGCTCATACACGGAGTCCAGTTCCACTACACTGACTATGAGGCCGCCTGCTGCACTCTCACCCAGTTCTACGTGATGCAGGCGGTGAACGAGCTTTATCCGGACAGGAATCCGTTCGCCCTTTCCGGCGGACGCGACAGCATGTTCGACAAGGTCTGCGGTACGGATTATGTGAGGAAGGCATTCGCAAGGCGTCTCAAGGTTGAGGACATCGCAGACTATTGGTCAAAGGATGTAGAGGCGTTCAGAAACCTTTCCCGGAAGTATTGGTTGTATAATTAACTGTCAATGGACAATCTTCATTCTTTATTTGAAAGTTACACCGGCCGGAAGGTCGGGGAGTCGGAGGAACTGAACTCTTCCGGAAGCAACAGGAGGTATTTCCGGCTTAAGGGCGGGGATGTCTCCATCATAGGGGTCATCGGAACAAGCCGCGAGGAGAACAACGCCTTCATCAGCCTCAGTTCGCATTTTCTCGGTAAGGGCATAAAGGTCCCCAAGGTGTTCGCCGTCAGTGAGGACGGGATGCGCTACATTCAGGAGGATCTCGGTGATGACCAGCTCTACAAGGTGGTCACCCGGGGACGCGAGAGCGGAGAGTACAGCTACGGTGAGTGCCGGCTTCTGTGCCGCGCGATGGAGATGCTCCCGAAAATGCAGTTCAAGGGAGCCGAGGGACTGGACTGGTCGGTCTGCTATCCGGAGCCGGAGTTCAACGAGCGGATGATCCTCTTTGACCTGAACTATTTCAAGTACTGCTTCCTGAAGGCGACCGGTCTGGAGTTCAACGAGGTGATGCTTCAGGACGATTTCGAGAGGCTGAAGGCCGATCTGATGCAGGACATGGGCGACACGTTCATGTACAGAGATTTCCAGGCCCGGAATGTGATGATGAAGGACGGAGAACCGTACTTCATAGACTTTCAAGGCGGTCGCAGAGGCCCCATCTACTACGATGTCGCCTCGTTCATCTGGCAGGCCAGGTCCCGCTATCCCGAGAACCTCCGCAAGGAGATGATCCGGACCTATTTAAGGGCATTGAAGGGCTATACCTCGGTCAACGAGGAGCATTTCAACGAGAGGCTCCGCCTGTTCGTCCTGTTCCGGACCCTGCAGGTTCTGGGAGCTTACGGTTTCCGGGGTTATTTCGAGAAGAAACCGCATTTTCTCGCAAGCGTCCCTTACGCCTTGGGCAACCTGCGGCGCCTCCTCCAGAAACCGTTCGAGGACTATCCTTACCTGAACGGGATTCTCACCAAACTCACAACGATGTCCCAGTTCAACAACATCGCTGAGGACAAACGTCTGGAAGTAAGAGTGTTCAGCTTTGCCTACAAGAAGGGGATCCCTGTTGACACGACCGGCAACGGCGGCGGCTACGTCTTTGACTGCCGGGCGATCAACAACCCGGGCAAGTACGAGCATTACCGCCAGTTCACAGGTCTGGACAAGGAAGTCATCAAGTTCCTTGAGGACGACGGCGGTGTGGCGAAGTTCCTGGACAATGTTTACGATCTTGTTGACGGTCATGTCAAATGCTTCATGGAGAGGAAGTTCACCCACCTCCAGGTCTGCTTCGGCTGCACCGGCGGACAGCATCGTTCGGTTTACTGTGCGGAACACCTCGCCCAGCATCTGGCGGACAGGTTCGACATCAAGATCACGGTTTCCCACAGGGAACTTGACATGGAGAAGATCCTGTAGATGAAAGCGATGATTTTCGCGGCCGGTCTCGGGACGAGGCTCAGGCCGATCACGGACACTTTGCCCAAGGCTCTTGTGCCGGTCGCCGGGAAGCCTCTCCTGTACCATGTCGTGTCAAAGCTCAAGGCGGCTGGAATCTCGGACTTCGTGATAAACGTCCACCATTTCGCCGACTCGATCATCGGCTACACGCATGAGCAGAATGATTTCGGCGTCAATGTACGCTTCTCCGACGAGAGGGATCTTCTGCGTGAGACAGGCGGAGGGATCAGGTTCGCCCGTCCGCTGCTGGAAGGCGGCCCGTTTCTGGTCCACAATGTTGACATCCTCTCCGATCTCGATGTGTCATGGTTCATCTCGCAGGCCAGACCTGACGCTCTTTCAAACATCCTTGTCAGCGACCGGAAGACGCAGAGGTATTTCCTCTTCGACGATGACATGAGGCTGGTAGGCTGGACGAATCTCGCTACGGGGGAGGTCAGAAGCCCTTACGGGGACATCGATCCGGCAAGGTTCCGGAAATATGCCTTCGCCGGTGTCCACTGCATCTCTGACGGCATATTCAAAGCCTTTGAGGATGATGGCTGGGGCGACCGCTTCTCCATAACGGACTTTTACGTCCGGGAATGTGACAGGCATCCGGTCCATGGGATCGTGCCTCCGGAACTGCGCCTGATTGACGTAGGGAAGATCGAGACTCTCTCCGAGGCGGAGGAATTTGTAAGAAACACACTTAAAAACAACTGATTCATATTATGACGAAAAGTAAATTCTGGTCCGAGTTCAAGGACTTTGCGATGAAGGGCAATGTGGTGGATCTGGCTGTCGGTGTTGTTGTCGGCGGCGCTTTCGGCAAGATCGTCACCTCTCTGGTCAACGATGTCATCATGCCGAGCGTCGGTGTGCTGATCGGCGGCTTTGATTTCACCGACCTTAAACTTGTTCTCCACAAGGCAGTGATGGACGGATCCGAGGTCGTGAAGCCGGCGGTCACGCTGAACTACGGCAACTTCATTCAGGAGACCGTGAACTTCCTCATCATCGCGTTCAGCATATTCCTGGCCATCAAGGGACTTGCGAAGTTGCAGAGAAAGAAGAAGGAAGAAGTTCCGGCCCCTGCGGCACCGGCACCTAAACCTGATGATGTGGTTCTGCTTGAGGAGATCCGGGATCTTCTGAAGAACCGGAAGTGACCTTTCTGAATATTCTGAATCCTGTCACTGCGACGGCCACGCTCATCAGCGGGCTTATCAGATTGAAGAAGCAATAGGGCAGGTAGGTCAGGGTCGGTACGCTCAGGATTGTCGCCTGGGTCATTCCGCAGCTGCTCCACGGGTAGAGGGGAGAGGTGACTGTCGCGGAGTCTTCCACTGCGCGGCTCAGGAGCCTGTTCTCGTAGCCTCCTCTCTCGTAGATGTCCTTGAACAGGCTGGAAGTCAAGATGATGGCCAGATACTGGTCGGACACGATGCCGTTCAGTGCGGTTCCGGTCGCCACAGTCGAGGTCACGAGGCTTACCCTGCGTCTGGTCATCGGCAGGAGCATCGAGGCCAGATGGCGCAGCATTCCGCTTGCGTTCATGGCAGCCCCGAAGCACATCGCGCAGATGATGAGATAGACGGTGTTCAGCATTCCGAGCATCCCTTTCGACGCCACAAGCTGGTTGACCTCAGGGTTGCCGGTCTCGACGGAGACGGAGTTGTAGATGGTCTCGATCGTGCCGGTGAACAGGATCTTGGCCGGAGTCCCTGAACCGGAGACACTCTCGCCGATCTCCCTGATGATGTCCGGTTGGAAGACCAGGGCCGCCGCAGCTGCCAGCGCGGTTGACAGGGCGAGGACGATGAGCGCCGGCATCTTGCGGACTATCATTATCGCCGTAAGGGCGGGGACAACCATCAGCCACGGGGTGATGTTGAACTTGGCGCCCAGCACGCCGGTATATTCATCAATCAACGCCGCGTCGTCACCGGTGTGCGAAAGGCCGAGGACAAGGAATATGGTCAGGGTTATCACGAGGGACGGCACGGTCGTGTACATCAGGTAGCGGATGTGCGTGAACATCGGCACCCTGCTCATCGAGGACGCCAGCACCGTGGTGTCGGACAGGGGAGAGATCTTGTCTCCGAAATACGCTCCCGAGATGATCGCTCCTGCAATCATCCCGTCGCTGAATCCCTCCGCCTTGCCTATTCCCAGAAGCGCGACCCCGATTGTAGCTATGGTGGTCCACGAGCTGCCTGTCATGACGGAGACCAGGGCGCAGATCACGCAGGCGGTCAGCAGGAAGATTTTCGGGCTGATGACCTTGACCCCGTAGTAGATGAATGTCGGCACGATGCCGCTCATCGTCCAGGTTCCGGAGATCGCTCCGATCAGGAACAGGATCACGATCGCCGTGGTGACATCCCCGATGTTGCTTTTGACCGCGTCCTCGAAATCCTGCCAGGGCACCTTGAACAGCCACATCGCCAGCCACATCGCCACTCCGGCGGAGAAAAGCAGTGCAACCTGGCTGGCACCGAGGATCGCATCGCTGCCGAAGATGCTGATGTTCAGTGCTAAAAGCAGAATTAGGATGAGAATAGGAATCAAGGAGATTCCCACTCTGTACAGGGTGATCCTCTTCATCGCGTCAAGTCCGTTTGTCTCGTCTTCCAAAAACAGGGCGCAAGTTAAATTTTTTTTCGCATTTTTACGCAAGAATTTCCGGGTAAAGGATTTGGTTGGTTGGAAATGAACATTAAAATATATTGAACAAATGAAAAATTTCAGAATCATTCTGGTCATCGCCGCAGCTGCGGCTGCCATGACCGCATCGTTGTCATCCTGCTCGAAACTCGATGACGACACTAATGTCTATTGGGGACCCAACGCCCTTGTCACCATAAAGACGACCGATTCCGGCGCGAACTATTTTCAGGTGGATGAGAAGACGACCCTTGAGCCTCAGGGATGGACCAATCCCTACAAGCGCGAGGTCAGGGCGCTGTTAAGGTACTCGGAGCTCTCGGATGCCAGCGACATCTTCTCCAAGAAGGTGAAGGTCGAGTGGATCGACTCGGTGCGCACGAAGAGTGCCGTGGCCTACGATGACGAGTTCAAGAAGGGAAACAGTGTCGCGGTCTCCTTGTGCAATGATTGGATCACCTGCTGCGAGGATGGCTATCTCACCATTCACTTCATCGCATGGTTCGGGAGGGACGGTAAGATCATCCATTATCTGGATCTGGCTGTTGACCCTGAGACTCATGACCTGTATCTCAGGCATGACAACAACGGTGACAACAGCAATGTCGCTTTGGGCAACGGAGTCATCGCCTTCAAGATTGATGACCTGCTTGGGGATGTCAAGGACGGACAGGAACTGACATTGCACTGGAAAGACGGCGACGGGGATCAATCCGCCAAGGTCAAGTACAGCTCCAGATTCGCCCTTCAGAATAAATGATTGATGGGGACACTGCCGGGAGACACGGAAAAGACTCTTGTCGAACAGGCAAGGAATGGTGACCGGACCGCGATGCGGCAGATCTACGACTGCTACTCAAGGTATCTTGCGGCCACCTGTTCCCGTTATCTGTCCGACAGCGGCGATCTGCGGGATGTCCTTCAGGACAGTTTCGTGAAGATCTTCTCGTCCATCGGCAGGTTCGACTACAGAGGTGAGGGTTCCCTGAAGGCATGGATGCGCCAGATCTCCGTCAACGAGGCCTTGAAGCTGCTCCGCAAGCGTAAGAGGACGGACACCGTCGAGTACAAATGGGATCTGCCGGACGTGGAGGAGGACAATGATGATCCTTATGTCGGAACCATCCCTCCGGATGTGATCCAGAAGATGATCCGGGCGCTGCCGGAGGGCTACAGGACAGTGCTTAACCTCTATGTCTTCGAGGAGAGGAGCCACAAGGAGATCTCCGGTCTGCTCGGAATCACGGAAAGTACATCGGCTTCGCAGCTTCACAGGGCGAGAGCCATTCTGGCACGGCAGATTAATGAATATAAAAGACTACACGATGGAAAATGATGATTGGCTGAAAAGCGTGCGGGATAAGTTGGAGGACTACGGGGAACCATCTCCGGACGGATTGTGGGAAGACATCGAGTCTTCTCTCCCTCCGGTGAGGAGGGACGCGGTGATCCTGCGGCCTTTGGTGTGGCGATCCGCCGCTGCCGCCGCCGCAGCGGTCGCGTTGGGCGTTTTCGCCGGCCTTCGTGTCTTTGACTCCGGCCGCGTGGAGCCGCATGACAGTCAGCAGGGGATTCTGGCCTCCGGTCAGCGTTCTTCAGTCATTTCAGACGGGGGGCCTGATTCTTCTGCGGATGTCGTGGAGCCTTCCGGCGAGCCTGTCCTGCTTGCGGACAACCGTGTGCCAAGGCGTCCGGTACAGACCGGAACCGCACGGAACGGGAATCCGGGCGAGGCCGCCACATACTCCGAGAGCAGTGAATCTCAGATTCATGCGGAGCCTTCGGTTGTGGACACTGAGGAGAAAGTGGTTGTGACCGAGCCGGAAAAACCTGCGAAAAAAGCCTTGCCGTCAGTCACCGGCTACGAGAATGAGGACTGGTCGGACTATCTTTCCGCCAGCAATGACGGCAGGAAGACCGCGGGCGGGACGGCTGTTCTGGACGTGTCGTTCTCCGGTGCCCCGGCGGGATTCAGCAACGAGGACCTCTATGATCTCAGGATGTTCGATCACGGTCCCGGCCCGGAGTCGTCCAACGGCTTGATCACGGATGGTTGCGATTTTACGGTAGGTGATCCCCGATTCCAGACAAGGGCGCTTGCCACGGCTAATGTCAGGGACGAGGCTCCGACCGCCGTCTCCCGCTCCGATCACAAGCGTCCGGTCAGACTTGCCTTGACAGCAAGTTATCCTGTCTGCAAGAATTTGAGCGTGGAGACAGGGTTGGCCTATACCACCCTTCGCAGCACCTTCTCCAATGAGCTTGGCGGTACTGTCACTCAAACGGAACAGACATTGAGGTACTTGGGAGTTCCGTTGAACGTCTCGGCCTCGGTCTATGGCTTGAAACTGTTCTCTCTCTATCTCAGCGGAGGTGGCATGGCTGAAAAATGCCTGTCCGGCAAGTCCGTCACGACTGACAGGCTTTATGGAGAGAGACAGGGTGACGATGCCAGGAAGAATCTTGATGTCAAGCCGTTGCTCTGGTCGCTGAACGCATCCGCCGGTCTGCAGGTCAATCTTTCCGGCCATGCGGGACTCTATGTGGAACCGGGCGTCAGCTACCATTTCGATGACGGATCCGATGTCCAGACAATCTACAAGGAACGTCCTCTGGACTTCATCCTGACTTTCGGAGTGCGTTTTTCACTCAAGTAGCGATCGCACCATCTCTGTTTTCATTGTACTGCTGCTCCCGTGTCCGGAATCCCATCTTTTCCGCTCTCGGGAGTGTCCCGTTACACCCCTCTTTGCGCGGGACAGCCATTGTTCTCATCAAGGCTTCCGATATATTCAAGAATTTTGTGCCAATATTGGAAAATTATACATATATTTGCGCTGCTTTTGAATAAATATGCTTTTACAATGAAAGGTAAACAGGAAAGGCAAAAGATCATCAGGGAGGTTGTGAAGGAGAACCGGGTGTCCAATCAGGAGGAGCTTTCGGCTCTTCTGACGGAACGTGGGCTGAGTGTGGCTCAGGCCACTCTCTCCAGAGACATCCGTGAACTTCAGATCACCAAGATCCACGACAGGGTCGGCTACAGCTACAGTCTTCCCCGGCCCGGGATGCTGCGCGAGGCGCTTCGCGGGTCAGCGATGTCTTCCGAAAGCATAGACAGCCTGGAGTTCTCAGGTTCGATGGCCGTGATCAAGACGCGGCCGGGCCATGCCGGGATGATCGCTTCCATCATCGATGAGGCCCGTCTTCCCGAGGTCATGGGGACACTGGCGGGAGACGACACGATCCTGCTTGTGCTGAGGGAAGGCTTCCGGCACGACGGGGTGGTCTCCTCGCTTGCCGGAATATTCAAAGGCATTGACAGCAAAGAGAGAACAAACGAACTTTACAGAAGATGACGCAGGATGAATTGACTGTTGAGGTCGCTTCGGAAAAGCACCTCATTTACGTCGATGAGATTCTAAGGACGATAGAGGAGGCGGCTGAGGTCAGGGGCACCGGCATCGCGAAGAGAAGGCCGGAATATGTCGCCCAGAAGATCAGGGAGGCCAAGGCCGTGATCGCTCTCAAGGGCGAGAGGTTCGCCGGATTCAGCTACATCGAGACCTGGGAGCACAGGCAGTACGTGACGACCTCCGGTCTGATTGTGCATCCGGATTTCCGTGGCCTCGGCCTTGCCAAGAGGATCAAGGATCTGACCTTCTCGCTGGCGCGTACCCGCTGGCCCCACGCCAAGATCTTCAGTCTCACGAGCGGTGCCGCAGTGATGACGATGAACACCCAGCTCGGCTACAAGCCGGTGACCTTCGCCGATCTCACCAACGACGAGGCTTTCTGGAAAGGCTGTGAAGGCTGCATCAATGTTGACGTGCTGAAGCGCACCGACAGGAAGTACTGCATCTGCACCGGCATGCTCTTCGATCCTGAGGAGCATCTTCCGGCTAAGATCCCTCAGGACGTGCTCGAAAGGATACGCAGGATCGACGCGGCGGAGAATGACAACAAAAGGATTGATTGAATATGGAAAAGAAGAAAGTGGTGGTCGCTTTCAGCGGCGGCCTTGACACATCGTTCACGGTGATGTACCTCTCCAAGGAAAAGGGCTATGAGATCTATGCCGCGTGCGCCGACACGGGCGGATTCAGCGCCGAGCAGCTGAAGGACAACGAGAAGCACGCCCACGAACTCGGGGCGAAGGAATATGTCACCCTCGACGTAACCCGGGAATATTACGACAAGAGTCTCCGTTACATGATTTTCGGCAACGTGCTGAGGAACGGTACGTACCCGGTTTCGGTTTCCTCCGAGAGGATATTCCAGGCCATGGCGATCGCCCGCTATGCCAAGTCGATCGGAGCCGATGCCATAGCACACGGTTCGACGGGAGCAGGCAATGACCAGGTCCGTTTCGACATGACGTTCCTTGTGATGGCTCCGGGAATCGAGATCATCACCCTCACGAGGGACATGGCGCTGACCCGGCAGTTTGAGGTCGATTACCTCAATGAGCACGGCTTCAAGGCTGATTTCAAGAAACTTAAGTATTCCTACAATGTCGGTCTCTGGGGGACTTCCATCTGCGGAGGCGAGATTCTTGACTCCACGCAGGGGCTTCCGGAGAGCGCATATCTGAAACAGATAACGAAAGATGGTTCAGAGACCATCGGGATCGAGTTTGAAAAGGGTGAGATCGCGGCCGTGAACGGCGAGAAGTTCGCCGACAAGGTGGCCGCCATCCAGAAGATCGAGTCCATCGCGGCTCCGTACGGCATCGGACGGGACATGCACGTGGGGGACACGATCATAGGCATCAAGGGACGTGTCGGCTTCGAGGCCGCGGCTCCGATGCTGATCATCGCCGCCCACAAGTTCCTGGAGAAGTTCACCTTGAGCAAGTGGCAGCAGTACTGGAAGGATCAGGTCTCCAACTGGTACGGGATGTTCCTGCACGAGAGCCAGTACCTTGAGCCTGTGATGAGGGACATCGAGGCGATGCTGGAGAGCAGCCAGAGGAACGTGACCGGCAAGGTGACGATGGAACTTCGTCCGTGGTCGTTCTCGACCGTCGGTGTGGATTCTCCGTGCGACCTCGTGAAGACCAAGTTCGGGGAGTACGGCGAGATGCAGAAGGGTTGGACCAGCGAGGATGCCAAGGGCTTCATCAAAGTCTCGTCCACCCCGCTCCGCGTTTACTACACGGCCCACAAGGACGAAGGAGACCAGCTTGAAAAGGAACTGTAGCCGTCGGCTGCCGAGTCGTGAGATAATTTTATGGTATTGATGAATTTAAATGAGTACATAAAAGTCGGGATCGTGGGGGCCGCCGGCTACACGGCCGGCGAGCTTCTGCGGATTCTGACCAATCATCCGAACGTCAGGATTGTCTTCGCGCAGAGCGGAAGTCATGCCGGCGAGCCGGTCTGGTCGGCCCATCAGGATCTGTTGGGGGAGACTGACCTGAAGTTCAGTGCGGATGCCCCTGTAGAAGAGGCCGATGTGATCTTCCTTTGCTCCGGTCACGGAAAGTCAAAGGGCTTCGTGCATTCCCTGCCGGGAAGCTACAAAGGCGCCATCATCGATCTCAGCAACGATTTCCGTCTGGCGGCCGATGCGGAGGATTTCGTTTACGGTCTTCCGGAGGCGTTCAGGGACAGGATAGTGAAGGCCAGACACATCGCCAACCCGGGATGTTTCGCCACGTCGATCCAGCTGGCGCTTCTGCCTATGGCGAAGGCCGACAGGCTGCCTGAGATCCACGTGACCGGAATCACCGGTTCCACCGGAGCGGGCCAGGCTCCGTCCGAGACCACGCATTTCAGCTGGAGAGCGGACAATCTCTCCGTTTACAAGGCGTTCACCCACCAGCATCTGGGCGAGATAGGGGAGACCCTGCACACTCTCGCTCCGAGCTACGGCGGCGGACTGAACTTCGTTCCGGTCAGGGGCGATTTCACCAGAGGCATCCTGGCTTCGGTCTATTTCGACTGTGACCTTTCCGAGGAAGAAGCCGTGGCTCTGTACAAGGACTACTACAAGGACGAGCCTTTTGTCCACGTGATAGACACCAATCCGGATTTGAAGATGGTAGTGAACACGAACAAATGTGTGCTGAATGTCCGTAAGCACGGACGCAAGCTCCACGTGGTCAGCGTCATCGACAATCTGGTGAAGGGTGCTTCCGGCCAGGCGGTCGAGAACATGAACCTTATCTTCGGACTTCCCGAGGACATGGGTCTTCGCCTTAAGGGCACCCGGTTTTGATCAAGAACGAATCATGAACTTATTTGATGTGTACAGCCTCTTTGACGTGACTCCCGTCAAAGCCAAAGGCACCAGAATCTGGGATGACAAGGGACAGGAGTACCTTGACCTCTACGGCGGCCACGCAGTCATCTCTGTCGGCCACTGCCATCCGAAATATGTGGCCGCCGTCACCGGTCAGCTGAACAAGATCGGCTTCTACTCCAACAGCGTGAAGAATCCTCTTCAGGTCGAACTGGCCGGAAAAATCGGCGAACTTTCCGGGCTCGGGAACTACTCTCTGTTCTTGATCAACTCGGGAGCCGAAGCCAACGAGAACGCCCTCAAACTGGCATCCTTCCACACCGGAAAGGACAGGATGATAGCGTTCAGAGGAGCCTTTCACGGTAGGACGTCCGGAGCCGTGGCCGTCACCGACAATCCGGAATATTCCGCCCCTTTCAACTCGCACCACAATGTCACCTTCCTGCCTTTGAACGACATCGAGGCAGTGAAGGCCGAACTCGCCAAGGGCGATGTGGCGGCTGTGATCATCGAGGGAATCCAGGGTGTCGGCGGAATCGTCATCCCTGACGACCAGTTTATGCGCGATCTGCGTCAGACCACAAAGGAAGCCGGCGTCGTGCTGATTCTGGACGAGATCCAGAGCGGCTACGGTCGCGGCGGCCGGTTTTTCGCCCATCAGTGGGCCGGAATCCGGCCGGACATAGTCACGATGGCGAAAGGCATGGCGAACGGCTTTCCGATCGGCGGAGTCCTCATCTCTCCCGAGTTCGAGGCCACTAAGGGGATGCTCGGCACCACGTTCGGAGGCAACTACCTCGCGATGGCCGCGGCGAACGCCGTCGCTGACATATTCAAGGAGGAAAACCTCGTGGAGAACGCCTTTGAGGTGGGAGAGTATCTCAAGAACTCCATCCCTGCCTCGCCGAGGATCCGGGAGGTGCGCGGCCGCGGCCTGATGGTCGGCATCGAATTCAATGAGCCGATCGCGGAGATCCGGGGGCGTCTCCTTTACGAAAAGCACATATTCACAGGCGTTTCCGGCAAGAACATGATCCGCCTTCTTGCCCCGCTGACACTCACCAAGGCGGACGTGGACATATTCATCAATGCATTGGAGGAAGTATTATGAGAAGTTTTTTTCACGTTGACGACATAGGCGACCTCGGCAAGGCTCTTGAGGAAGCGAGGCAGGTCAAGGCGGCTCCGTTCGCATGGCAGAATCTTGGCAGGAACAAGACGATCATCCTGATCTTCTTCAACAGCAGCCTGCGCACCCGCCTGAGCAGCCAGAAGGCGGCCATGAATCTGGGAATGAACTCGATAGTCCTCAATGTCAACGGCGACAGCTGGAAGCTTGAGACCGAGATGGGCGTGGTGATGGACGGCGACAAGCCGGAGCATCTGCGCGAGGCGATCCCCGTCATCGGCAGCTACTGCGACATCATCGGAGTGCGCTCCTTCGCCGGCCTGAAGGACAAGGAGTTCGACTATGGTGAGACCATTCTCCGTCAGTTCATTGAATATTCCGGCAAACCTGTCATAAGCCTTGAGTCGGCCACCGTCCATCCGTGCCAGGCCTTCGCCGACCTCATCACCATAAATGAATATAAAAGTGTCGCCCGTCCGAAAGTGGTCCTGACCTGGGCTCCTCATCCGAGGGCGCTGCCTCAGGCCGTGCCTAACTCTTTCGCCGAGTGGATGAACGCCGCCGATGTGGATTTCGTCATCACACAGCCCGAGGGCTATGAACTGGATCCCCGGTTTGTCGGCAATGCGCGTGTGGAGTACGACCAGATGAAGGCTTTCGAGGGGGCGGATTTCATCTACGCAAAGAACTGGTCCTCCGTCTCGCACTACGGGCAGATTCTCAGTCAGGACCGCTCATGGACAGTCGGCTCCCGTCAGATGGCCGTCACCGACAACGCTTACTTCATGCATTGCCTTCCTGTGAGAAGGAACATGATCGTGACCGACGAGGTCATAGATTCTCCTCGCAGCATCGTCATCCCTGAGGCCGCCAACAGGGTTGTCTCCGCGCAGGTGGTGATGAAGAGGATGCTTGAGGATCTTCAGTAGGAGTTTTGGAACATGATAAAGGATTCGCTTAACATAATCAAGGTCGGAGGGGCGATTGTGGAGAACGAGGAATCTCTCCAGTCCCTTCTGATGTCTTTCTCAAGCCTTAAGGGCAGAAAGATTCTCGTGCACGGCGGCGGAAAGATCGCAACCGAGGTTGCGGCGCGGTTGGGCGTGGAGACCCGGATGATCGACGGCCGCAGGATCACAAGCGCCGAGATGCTGAAGGTTGTCACGATGGTTTACGGCGGACTGGTCAACAAGAGTCTGGTGGCGCGTCTGCAGGCTCTCGGGGTAAACGCCATCGGTCTCACCGGGGCTGACCTGAACCTGATAATGAGCGTGAAAAGGCTTGTCCGACCGATCAATTTCGGCTACGTGGGCGATGTCAAGTACGTCAACTCCAAGGCTTTGGAAACCCTCCTTGAGTCCGGAGCCGCGCCTGTCCTCGCTCCGCTGACCCACGACAAGGAAGGCACGATGCTGAACACCAACGCCGACACCATCGCCTCGTCCGTGGCCCGGGCCCTGTCCCCGGTCTATGACGTGACCCTGACCTATTGCTCGTCCACCCCTGGCGTGATGAAGAATCTGAACGACCCATCGAGCGTGATCCCGACCATCACCGGCTCCGACTTCGCCCCGATGGTCGCCGACGGCACCATCTCCGACGGCATGATCCCGAAACTCCAGAACGCTTTCGAGGCCATCAACTCCGGTGTATCCCGAGTTGTCATCACCTCCGCCTCCGCCCTTGACGCCGGCACCACCATCACCGTCGACCCCGAGACCGACGACTGATTTTCTTGGCTGACCTTTTACAGCGGACCGGGCAATAATATCGTGTCAGAGGAGACAGAATGTTGTTTGTTCCGGACAGTATGTTGTAAATTCCCCGCCTTTCCGCACGGGCTGCCCGAAAATTTTCCGTAAGATTGCGTAAATTCACCAACGAGCGATGAACGGAAAAGACAGAAGCAGCATGAAGAAGATGAGAGCCGCGCTGGTAGCGTCCCTGTCGTAGCTGTAGCTACGTGACCGATGACAAAGATGGAAATGGCCGGAAAGGCCGTATAGAAGAGAGAGAAATTATTCCAAAACAGCTTCTTATGATAAAATCAAGGAGTCAAAATTAATGCGAATCCGCTGATAAAGTAACAGGATATTCGTTTATTTTGCGGATATTTGCTTCTATTATGAAACAGCTTTTACATCTCATAACGCTATTATGCGGAATACTGCCCCTTGTCATGTGTTCTTCCCTTCAGGCGGACAAGTCGGACTTTTCCACGGACATGTGCGCGGCCGACTCCACCTACCAGAAGTGGAAAGAGGTTCCGCTGGCAGAGGGGAGCAATCCCAAAGACTACTTCATAGTGGACTATCTTCGCGAACGGAGCCGTTACTCCGAGGCGGCGGACATCTATGAAGGCCTTGTCGGGAGAATCCGGAAACAAAGCGATACTTTAGGGAACATGATGCTTTTTGCGAAGTGGGGCTTGGAGGAGGTTATGGAGAAGATGGGGGGAATACCGCCGGGCATCCGACACCTATGCCGAAGTGCTGGAGATAAAAGACACTCTGCAGGCTCGTCAGGCTCGCGCCGATGTTCAAGAACTTGCGGTACTCTATGAAACACAGAAGAAAGATCGCCAGCTGCAAGTGCACAAACTGTGGATTACTGCCTTGTGTTCCAGATCGCTGCTGCTGCGGGAACATTCCGAATGGACGATAATGGCCGTCTCCGAGAGTTGCGGAATGAGAAATACCGTTACCTTTAACCGGATTTTCCGCCAGACCTACGGCATAACTCCGACCGAATACCTTAAAAGCAAAAGTTAAGTGACGCGCATCCGAAAAAACGCATGCCTTGCAGAAAGAGAGATGTCCTCTTGCCCATGAAGTCAACGGGACTCTCGACTTTTTTCAAGAGGACACAAGATTTGAACTATATGGACACGATAGAACTTTTAAAGAATATGATCCTGATTCCTTCCTTCAGCAGGGAGGAGGGGAAGGCCGCTGATTTTCTTGAGGGATGGATGAAAGACAACGGATTTGATGTCAGGAGGTCGGGCAACAACCTTTGGGTGGAGTCAGGCCCGGCGGACGGGAGGCCGGCCGTGCTGCTGAACGCACACATCGACACCGTGAGGCCGGCCTCGGGCTACACCCGTGACCCGTTCTCGCCGGAGGTAGAGGACGGAAGGCTGTACGGCTTGGGCAGCAATGATGACGGAGGATCGCTCGTCGCGCTTCTGGAGACATATTCAAGACTCATCCGGAAGGAACAGCCGTACAGGCTAATCTTCTCCGCCACCGCCGAGGAGGAGGTCAGCGGGAAAGGGGGGCTGGATCTGATCCTGCCCGAGTTGGGGCACATAGACTTCGGGGTGATCGGCGAGCCGACAGGGATGCGGATGGCCGTTGCCGAGAGGGGGCTGATAGTGCTGGACTGCACGGTCCGGGGAAAGAGCGGACATGCCGCCAGAAATGAGGGGGTCAACGCCATCTACAAGGCTTTTAAGGACGTGCAGTGGTTCAGGAGTCACAGTTTCGACCGGATCTCCGACTTTTTGGGTCCGGTCAAGATGTCTGTCACACAGATCAGCGCCGGGACCCAGCACAATGTCGTGCCTGACAAGTGTACGTTTGTGGTGGACGTGCGCCCGAATGGGATGTACACCAATCCCGAGCTTCTGGAGATGATCAAGTCCTCGGTCTCCTGCGAGGTGAAGGAACGCTCCACAAGAATCGGCAGTTCGCATCTTCCGCCGGAGCATCCTGCCGTTATCCGCGGCCTCTCGCTCGGTCTTGAACCTTTCGGCTCCCCGACCACCAGCAACCAAGCTCTCTGCGGCTTCCCGACCGTTAAAATCGGTCCCGGTGACTCCGCCCGCTCCCATTCCGCCAATGAATATATCCGCCTGGACGAGATCGCGGACGGTATCGAGACCTACGTCGCCCTGCTCGATGGCCTGCGGCTGTAGAGTCCGTAGCGTGTAAGACGTTACGCACCCGAATTCCTGACCGGACAAAACCGGAGAGCCACTGTTCTGAATTTTGGTAACGTGCAAAATTCAGGTTAGTGGCTCTCCGGTTTTGTAAAGTGCGAGAAACCGGTTGGCGGCTCTACGGATTCCATTCCGGATGGGATCATACTTCCGGTGAGGTGAGGGCGGAGACCGCCGTGTGAACCTTCCCGAATCCGAATTCCGCCACGATTCTGGACATCTTGGCGGCGATCCGGTCGTTGCAGAGGTTGCCGATCGAACCCTCGTGGGTGTGGTGGAGTGAACCGTGATATTCAAAAGTTCCCTGCCTTATTGAGTCCGCGACCTGCCGGTAGGCGTCCCTGAACGGTACTCCGTTCTTCACCAGGTGATTGACCTCCTCCACGCTGAATGCCAGACGGTACTTCGGATCGCTCATGACATCGGTGACGACCTCCATCCCGCGGACGGCATATTCGACAATGTCGAGGCAGTCGTTCATCTCCTTGAAAATCGGGAAGAAGACCTCCTTGAGAATCTGCATGTCGCGGAAGTAGCCGCTCGGCAGGTTGCCGGTGAGCAGGCGGATTGTGTTCGGCACTCCCTGAAGTTTGTTGCAGTGCGCCCTCACGAGTTCGAACACATCGGGGTTCTTCTTGTGCGGCATGATGCTGGAGCCGGTTGTCAGAGCGTCCGGCAGATGGATGAAGCCGAAATTCTGGCTTGAGAAAAGGCAGCCGTCCATCGCGAGCCGCCCGACGGTCTCGGCGACTGATGAATATGCGAACGCGACGGCCCTTTCCATCTTTCCCCTGGTCATCTGCGCATAGACCGAATTGTAGTCCAGGTCCTCGAAACCGAGCAGCTTCGTGGTCAGAGTCCTGTCCAGCGGAGCGGACGAGCCGTAGCCGGCTGCGGAGCCGAGCGGGTTGAGATTCACCACGTCCCAGGCGGCTCTCATCATGCTGAGGTCATCGCAGAGGCTTTCGGCGTAGGCTCCGAACCAAAGCCCGAAAGAGGACGGCATCGCCACCTGCAAGTGGGTGTAGCCCGGGATCAGCACGTCCTTGTACTTCTCGCTGGCCTCCTGAAGCGTCCTGAAAAGCGACTCGACCTTGAGCACGGTCTTCTCGATCTCGGCTCTGGCGTAGAGTTTCAGATCCACCAGCACCTGGTCGTTGCGGGAGCGCCCCGTGTGGACCTTCTTGCCGACATCCCCAAGCCGCCGGGTCAGCATCAGCTCGATCTGCGAGTGGATGTCCTCCACGTCCTCCTCCACATAAAGCTCCCCCTTGCATGCTGATGAATATAATTCCTTGAGCTCCGGAAGCAGCCTGTCCAGATCCTCCTTCGAAAGAAGCCCCACGCTCTGAAGCATCGTGATGTGAGCAATAGTGCCCATTATGTCATAAGGGGCGAGCTCGTGATCCAGCTCACGGTCATTCCCCACCGTGAAAGCGTCGATCCTCTCGTCCTCCTTGAATCCCTTGTCCCAAAGTTTGTTCGCCATATACGTAATAAATATGACGCAAATATAGCCAATAATGAGGTTGATTCCCCAATCCGGGAAAGAAAAACTTCGGAAGTCCTGAGATTATCGGTATATTTGTGAAATGCGCCTTGAACTCATCGGCGATGATGTTTCCGGGGTGAGAACATTAAGAACATAAAACATAATGATCACAGCATGAACCACAGATTCCTAAGAACAGTCATGGCGGTTATGGTGGCCGGAGCGGCCGCGTCCGCCACGTCAGAGGCTAAAGTAGAGCTTCCTCAGATCCTGAGCGACCATCTGGTCCTCCGGCAGAAATCCGACGCCAACCTTTGGGGAAAGGCCGCGCCTTCTTCCAAGGTGTCGGTGAAAACCACATGGGACGCTGAAGAATATTCGGTGAGAAGCGACCGTGACGGCAACTGGAAACTTGCAGTCAAGACTCCGGCCGCGGGTTACACGCCACATTCTATAACCATCTCCGACAAGGACGGCTCCGTCACCCTTTCTGACATCCTGATCGGGGAGGTCTGGCTTTGCGGCGGGCAGTCCAACATGGAGATGCCGCTGAACGGTTTCGGCTCGTGTCCGGTCGAGGGGGCGATTGAAGAGATTGCCCTGTCGGGGGCGTACAGGGATAAGATCCGTCTCGTGAAGATTCCTAAGACGGGCGCGGAGGCTCCTCAGGAAACGGTGGAGGGAGCCTGGCAGGTCAGCTCGCCCGAGACAGCAGGCTCGTTCACGGCCGTGGGCTGGCACTTCGCCAAGATGCTGAATGCCGTTTTGGATGTGCCTGTGGGACTCGTGTCCTGCAACTGGGGCGGTTCGGCGGTGGAAAGCTGGATGCCGGAGGATGTCGTGAGGACTTATCCGGAGAACACCTTGCCTACCGGGCAGTATGCCCCGAAGAGGGATCCGGGCGGCTGGTACAACTCCTGCAACGCTTTCATAATGTACAACGGAATGTTGTACCCGATCCGCAACTACACCCTGAACGGCTTCATCTGGTACCAGGGCGAGACAAACGCCGGAGGCTATGCGCACTATGCCGAAAGGCTCGCCAGGATGGTCAGCATTTGGAGAGGCCTTTGGGGGCAGGGCGACCTTCCGTTCTACGAGGTTGAGCTGGCTCCGTACATTTACGGCGGAGACGGAACCGTCGGAGCGAGAATCAGGGAGGCCCAGCACAATGCCGCGGACATCATCCCGAACAGCGGCATCGCCTGCACCAACGACCTTGCGTACTCCCATGAATATGACCAGATCCACCCTTGCAAGAAGAAGGAGGTCGGACAGCGTCTGGCCTACATGGCCCTCAACAAGACTTATGGGATGAGTTACCTTCCTTATGAGGGTCCCCGGTACAAGAGCATGACGGTCAATGGGAATGAGATAGAGGTGACTTTCCGTGACGGCGGCAACGGCTTCAGCCCTTGGCACGGAATCAACGGCTTTGAGGTGGCCGGCGAGGACAAGGTCTTCTATCCTGCCGAGGCCCGTCTCGGAGCATGGAACAAGATTATCGTCAAGAGCGACAAGGTTCCCGCTCCTGTGGCGGTGCGTTACTGCTTCCGCGACTTCCAGATCGGGAATCTCACAGGACACCGCAGTCTGCCGGCTGTGCCGTTCAGATCGGATAACTGGTAGGTGCCGCCGAAGCGCCGGAAAAGAAAAAAATCTTGCAATCTTTCGGTTTTCCATCGGAAATCCGTAATTTTGCAAGATTTTTTAATGGAATATGCAAGAGATTAGGAACATCGCGCTCATAGCGCACGTCGATCACGGCAAGACTACCCTTGTGGACAGGATGATCTATCAGGCGAATCTGGTGCGTCAGCCGGAGAATCTTGGCCAGCTGATTCTCGACAACAACGACATTGAGAGGGAAAGAGGTATCACGATCCTCGCGAAGAATGTGTCGGTCACCTACAAGGATGTCAAGATCAACATTATAGACACTCCGGGTCACAGCGATTTCGGAGGAGAGGTCGAGAGGGTTCTGAACATGGCGGACGGCGTGCTGCTGCTCGTCGATGCTTTCGAAGGTTGTATGCCTCAGACCCGTTTCGTGCTTCAGAAAGCCCTTGAGCTGGGCAAGAAGCCCATCGTGGTCGTCAACAAGGTGGACAAGCCGAACTGCCGTCCCGACGAGGTTCAGGAAGAGGTGTTCGACCTGATGTGTTCCCTGAACGCCACGGATGACCAGCTTGACTTCAAGACGATCTTCGGAAGCGCCAAGCAAGGCTGGATGTCGGAGGACTGGAAGAATCCGACTTCGGACATCACCCCGTTGCTGGATGCCATCCTGACCGAGATCCCCGCACCTAAGATTGTCGAAGGCACCCCTCAGCTTCAGGTGACTTCACTTGAATATTCCCCTTACGTCGGACGTATCGCCGTCGGCAAACTCACCCGCGGCGAACTCAAGACCGGCCAGCAGGTCAGCCTCTGCAAGAGGTATGACGTGGTTGAGAAGCACAAGGTCAAGCAGCTCATGGTGTTCGACGGTCTCGGAAAGTCAAATGTGGACAGTGTCCGGTGCGGTGACATCTGCGCCGTCGTCGGCATCGACGGATTCGAGATCGGCGACACGATCACGGACAGCGAGAATCCGGAGGCTCTCCCTCCTATCTCGATCGACGAGCCTACGATGAGCATGCTCTTCACCATCAACAACTCCCCGTTCTTCGGGAAAGACGGCAAGTTCGTGACCTCAAGGCACATAAAGGACCGTCTCGACAAGGAACTGGAGAAGAACCTTGCCCTTAAGGTAAAGCCGGGGCTGAACGCCGACTCGTTCGTGGTCTATGGACGTGGCGTCCTGCATCTGTCGGTGCTCATCGAGGAGATGCGCCGCGAGGGATTCGAACTCCAGGTCGGACAGCCCAAGGTGTTGGACAAGACCATCAACGGACAGCGTTGCGAGCCTATCGAGGATCTCTCCATCGAGGTTCCGGAGCAGTTCGTGGGAGCGGCCATCGAGCTTGCCACCCGCAGGAAGGGTGCGCTTCTGCACATGGAGCCGAGAGGGGACAGGACCCTTCTCAATTTCGACATCCCCACCCGTGGACTGATGGGACTCAGGAGCAACCTTCTGACCGCCTCACAGGGCGAGGCCATCATGGCGCACAGGTTCAAGGAGTACCAGCCTTACAAGGGGGAGATCGAGAACCGGACCAACGGTTCGCTCGTGTCCCTTGAGACCGGAACCGCGATAGCATATTCAATGAACAAGCTTCTGGACAGGGGCAAGTTCTTCATCGATCCGGGAGAGGACATCTACTGCGGCGAGGTCGTGGGCGAGCACACCAGGGAGAGGGATCTCAACATCAACATCTGCAAGACGAAGAAGCTCACCAACGTACGCGCCGCCGGCTCTGACGAGAAGGTCACGCTGCCGCCGCCGGTGAAGATGTCCCTTGAGGAGATGCTTGAATATATTCGTGAAGACGAACTTGTGGAGGTGACCCCGCACCATCTGAGGATGCGCAAGATCCTTCTTGATCCGATGGACAGGAAGCGTTCGGGCAACTCCGGTGATGACGAATAGTCAAACTATTCACGAAAAGATTTCATATTCGGAAAAAAATTTATACCTTTGCAACCCTTAATCTGTTTACCGGATCGATGGAAGAGAATTTTGTGGTTCCAATAAATGGATTGGTCCAAGGACGGACGGAGTTCCGTTGGAGGGTCGGGAAGGAGTTCTTTGAGCGTTTTGAGAATTCAGAGATTCTGGCCGCGGATCTTGATGTGGAGGTGTCCGCCGAGAAGTCGGGGCATTTCATCGGAGTTGACTGTGAGGTCAACGGTGAAGTCACTGTGGCTTGCGACCGATGCCTTGAGGATCTGAAACTTCCGGTCGGGACGGGTTTCCGCCTGAGCGTCAAATTCGGTCAGGAACCGGCCTCCGGCAGCGATGCCGCCGAAGGAGAGAGGGAGATAGTCTGGCTTCCGGAATCGGATGCGGATCTTGATCTCGGTCAGGTGGTCTATGACTATGTATGCCTTTCGCTTCCGGTCCAGAGGGTGCATCCCGAAGGGGAGTGCGATCAGGAAATCTTGAGATGTCTGAGTTCTGAAGATGATCAGAGGGAGGATTCCCGAGGGAAAAAAGATGCCTCATTGCCGTTCGCGTCACTGAAGGATCTGATGGATAAAGTGAAATGATAAATTAAAGAATAATTAACTATGGCACATCCGAAACACAAAGTCTCAAAGCAGAGAAGAGACAAAAGAAGGACCCATGACTTCGCTCCGGTACCGACTCTCGCTACCTGCTCAAACTGCGGCGCAACGGTGATGTATCATCACATTTGCCCTGAGTGCGGTTACTACAGAGGACGTCAGATCATCGAGAAGAGCGCTGAGTAGTCTCTTCGGTGGAAAACTAACGGTCCCATAGTTCAACGGATAGAACGGAGGTTTCCTAAACCTTAAATATAGGTTCGATTCCTATTGGGACTACAAGAGAGGCTCGCCCCGGAAGGCGGGTCTCTTTTGCGTCATTTGGATTATTTGAATATTCTGATTAATTTTGAACATGCCGTCACAGATGCTTCCGTCATTGCTGCTTTACATCCTTGCGTTGGGTTACACGCCGGGCCCGTCCAACTTGTGCGCTTTCCATTCGGGCATCCACTTCGGAAGGAAGCGGGCGATGAGGGTCTGGTGGGGCTTTGTGATCGGTTTCTTGTTCATCGACACTACACTTGTGCTGGTGACCCATTTTCTCGGCGACGCGCTTGGCCCTTATGTCAGATGGCTGTCCTACGCCGGAGCTCTCTACATGGTCTGTCTCGCGGCGATGATCGTCATCAAATCCGGCCAGTCCAGGGAGGAGATGGCGAAATCCTGTACCGTCAGGACAGGAATCATCATTGAAGTCACCAACGCCAAAGTCTGGATGTTCTGCCTGACGGCTCTGGGAACATTCGTGCTGCCATATTCAAGTTCCTTTGCCGAACTTGCGAAGGTCGGAGCCCTGCTGACGCTGGCGGGACCGGTGGCGAATCTGGTGTGGCTTGTCGCCGGCTCCGGCCTCAACAACCTTTCGGAAAGGTACGGCCGTCTGATTGACGCAATTCTCGCGGCAGCCCTTGTCTTCTGTGCAGCGATGCTGGTTTTCTGATTGCCCACCCCGCTATCCGCGCGGGAAGCGGACGGTGAAGCAGGCTCCCTTGAGGGAGAAGGACTTGGAGTAGAAGATCTCGCCGTTGCATTTTTCAAGAATGTTCCTGCAGATGGAAAGCCCCAGGCCGGTGCCGTTGCTCTTTGTCGTGAAGTTCGGCGTGAAGAGCTTTGAACGGTTTTCGTCGCTGACCCCTGGGCCGTTGTCCTCGAACACGATGTCGTAGAAACCGTCCTTGGAGGACAGCCTCAGGGACACCACTATCCTTCCGGTGAAAGGTTCCCCGCCGTTGTCCCGGGTCTCCGCCTGGGCGTTCTCTATCGCCTGCACAGCGTTGTTGATCAGATTCACGAACACCCGTGTAAGCTGAGGCTTCGGTCCCCTTGCCGTGGCGTTCTCAAGTCCCATGTAGGAAAACCGGATGTTCTCCCGGCTGTCGAACAGGTCGATCTCCTCCTTCAGGAGCCTGTCAAGGTTGATCTCGACAGGCTCCTCCGTGTAGAGTTTCGCGAATGTCGAGAACTCGTTGGCGGTGTCCGCGAGCAGGTCGATCTGCTTGAGGACTTCCTCGGAGATCTCGTCGAATCTTTCCGCCCAGGCCGGATTGCCGTTCTTCTTCATCCTTATGAGTCTCTGGATCTGGAGTTTGATCGGAGTCAGAGGGTTCTTGATCTCGTGGGCTACCTGACGCGCCATCGTGGCCCAGGCCTTGTCCCTTTCGGCCTGTGTGAGCCTTCTGGTGGAGTTGTACAGGTCGTGCACCATCAGGTTGTAGGCCCGCACCAGACGGGAGACCTCATCGTCCCGCTCGTAAACGATGTATTCAAGATTGTTGATGCTTGCCTCATTCATCTTGCGCCCCATCTCGGAGAGAGGCTTGAACATCCTGTCCACAGCCTTCGCCGTGATGAACCTCGCCAGCAGCAGGAGGATCATGAACATCGTGATGACGGTGATGGAGTGCAGCACTGCCTCGGACTTGAAGTCGAAACTCTCGTCCGTGAAAGGGGAGCACATGATGGCGATCATCTTGCCCTGGGCGTTGAATACAGGGGCGTAGAGGAAATATGTCCGCCTGGAGCCGATGTCCTCCATCCCGATGTAGTACCGCTTGTTCTTGTAGATGATGCTTTCGAACGCGTCCTGATTCATTCTGGATCCCATGAGCATCATGTCGAACACCTCCGGTGTGGTGGAGCGGAACTCCTTGCCGGCCGTCGTGTACAACGTGATGTCGGATTTCATCGTGTTGCTGATGTCCTCCAAGATTCCCGAGGCCGTCTGTGCGCTGAGTTCGCCGAAATCATCGACGTAGCGGCATCTTGTCTGGAGAAGGGTCTGCAGCGAGTTGATCTTGTCCGCCATCGATGATTTCAGGTTGGAGTTGTTCCTGCGGTAAACGAACAGCACGCTGACTGTGGCAAGGGCGATGAGCGTCATGATCAGGGCTGACATCATCGCCGCGTTGATCCTGGACTTGTAGTAGTTGCTTTCGCGGAGTTTCGGATGGATCCGCGTGAGGGTCAGAAGGGACAGGCAGAAGTAGAAGACCAGGGTCAGGAACAGGAACGCCACGAAGTAGGTGAAGTCATCGGTCTTCGGCCTTGAGACGATGATCAGGTCATTGTCGGAGACCCTGTTGATGAAATGGGTGTAGCCGTTCATCCGCACCACTCCGTCCACGGCCTCGTCGATCTCCTCCTCAAGGTCGTCATCCACGACTGTCGGGTAGGAGTAGTTGCCTTTGTAGGATGTCAGGGTCTTCCCGGAGTACTTGGCGTAGGAGTACCTCGGCGGGATCAGCACGTCTCCGGGAGCGGAGTAGCCGAGCAGCCTGGCGTAGCCCTTGTTCTCGCGGCTTGATTTCGGAGACACCCGCAGGAGCATCATCGTCACCCCGCTCCCGTAGTTGTAGTAGGCGAAACTGCCGGCGTACAGGCTGTGTCCTCCGGTGTCGCGCATGTATCTGAACCTGGATCCCTCGGAGATGGGTGAGCCTCTGGTGACCATCTCCGTGAAATAGGCGATGACACCTTTGTCCTGCTCGTTTTCAGGGAAAAGCTCCACGGTGATGTCGTAGTCCTGCGAGATCCTCAGCATGTAGCTCTCGATGATTCTGTTGAGGATGGTGAGGTCGCTCTTCTTGATGGCTGACAGTGTGGAGATCAGCTGGTCCGCGGCGATCTTGTCCTCCACCCTGCGCAGCTCAAGTTCCAGACTGATGTCCCTTTCGATGGACAGCCGGTTGGCCCACACGTTGACCCTGTTCTGTTCCTTGCGGAATCCGAGCGTGCCGGCCGTGGTCCCCATGTAGATGGCGAAGACGATGGCTGTGACAGTCCGGCTTCCGGCGGAGAAGAGGTTGTGCCGGAACCCGGTCAGGTGTTTCAGCGCGGGCATGAGCATCTGCGTCAGGAGCGGAACGGTCATCAGCAGACTGATCAGGGTCAGGTACACGAGAAGGCTGAACATGCCGAGATCGTTCAGCCGGTAAAGTTCGAGCGAGATGTTGGAGTTCAGGATGATGCTCCGGAAGATCACATGGATGAAGACAAGGATTCCGGCGATCATGAGGAATATGCCTGCCGCGTACAGCGCAAGGATCCGTTTGCGGTGCCCGGCCTTGAGGATCCGCCGGAAGATGCCGTTCCTTGCCGCGAACGCGCAGCCGACGCAGAGGATGATCAGGAGCGAAGCTACCAGCACGGCCCCCAGCGAGTTGAACAGCCTGCCGTCGGCATAGACCGTCGGGGAGAAGAGCCTGGAACTGCTCCGGATGTTCTCTCCCCAGAGGTGGTTCTCCACGATCTTGAACACGGGTTTGCCGTCGATGATGACGGCGGAACCGCTGCTTTCCGACAATGGGACAATGGCGTGTTTCCGACCCAGGCCGAGTTTTCTGTTGACTCCGTTCGGACTCTCGTCGGACATCGAATCGACAATCTCAAGTCCCGCGATCACCTTCCTGTTTCCGATGCTCCCGGACTTGACGAGGTACCATTTCTGACCGTAATTGACGAACGACACTTCGGGCGTTACATCGGCGAGAGGGGATTGGATGCTTTCCCTCGGTTTTGACAGCCTCGGGAACACTATTCTGGACGCGATGTCGTCATTCCGGACCGGAAACTGGTTGATCCACGACTGGAGCGTGTCGTCGATGTACCTGTAGATGACCATGTCGGACGGCACGTCGCTGTGGCTTGTCCAGACCCGACGGTCGATCGTGAGGGCCGAGTCGATGTATTCGTCAAGGAGGTGCATCCTGCCGGTGACGGTCCGGCTGACCTTGGCGGCTTTCCTTTCCGTGTCGCCCGGCAGTCTGCCGACGTACAGCGCGAAGAGCGGAAGAATGACGGCGAGAGCCAGAAAACCTCCCGCCAGCCAGATCCTTATGCCGAACTTCCTGATGCTCATTCGTGATGGTAAGGTTCTCCTTTGATTATGGTGAACGCCCTGTAAAGCTGCTCCGTGAAGATCACCCTGACCATCTGGTGTGAGAAGGTCATCCTCGAAAGGGACATCTTCCCGTCGCATCTGGCATAGACCGCGTCACTGAAGCCGTAGGCTCCGCCGATCACGAACACGATGTCCTTGCCGCCTCCGGCGGTCATCTTCACGAGCTCCTCGGCGAACTCTACCGAACGGTACTCCTTTCCGTGCTCGTCCAGCAGGATGACCCTGTCCGAAGGCTTTATGTTCTTGAGGATGAGTTCACCTTCCCTGTCCTTGATCTGAGCCTTGCTGAGAGCGGACGTGTTCCTGAGTTCGGGAATCCCGTTGACGCTGAACGGCACGTAATGCGACAGCCTGGAGGAATATGTCTCCAGACCCTCACGTACCCATGCTATGTCGGTCTTACCTACTGTCAGCAAGATGATTCTCATGACCGTCAACTTACGGTACAAAAATAACAAAGGTGATTTGATTTTTCAAGAAAGATTTAAAGGGAAGTGGCTCGGAATTTGTAAGGAAGCACACATTTTACCATGAAGGTCATCGCAAAGATATTCGTCGCGGTTTCCGTGCTTCTGTCCTGCGCCGGCGGCAATGCGGCCGCCGACAATTACGACGTGTTCGTGCCGATCGCGAAGTACCTTGGACGGGGAGACGCGGAACGGCTGTCGGTCTGGTTCGACGACAATCTTGAGATAACGATCATGTCCACGACCAATGATTCCAGCAAGAATCAGGCTAAGCAGATCCTCAAGGCCTTCTTCGACAAACACACTCCCCGCTCGTTCGAGATCCAGCACACGGCGTCGCGGTCCAACTCCAAGTACGCCCTCGGATTCCTGAACGCCGGAGGAGAGGTTTTTGAGGTCACGATCTTCGTCAGCAACTGCGGCGACCGGTACAAGATCCAACAGTTGAAGATCGACAGGATCCGGTGATCCCGGTCTTCCGGACAACGCTATGACATCAAGTTTGAGACACATACTTCGAATCCTGTCTGTCACCGTTCTTCTGGCGGCCTTGTCTCCTGACAATGCCGCAGCCCAGGCCACAAAGGTCAAGGGACGTGTGGTGGACGCGTCCACGGGCGAGGGCATCCCGTTCGCGGGGATCTATTTCAAGAACTCCACGGTCGGAGTCTCGGCCGATCTGGACGGGTACTTCTTTCTGGAGACCAGGGACACGCTGTCATTGCTGTCCGCCTCCATCCTTGGCTACGAGGAGCAGGTGACGAAAGTGAACCTGCATAGTTTCAACGAGGTGAATTTCAGACTGAGACCAGTCCATGACGAACTCAACGCGGCTGTCGTGAAGCCGGATGACCGGTACATGCGGTCGATCCTCCGGAAAATCGACGAGGCCAAGGAGAGGAACAATCCCGAGAAGCGCCGTCTGTACAGCTGTGATGTCTACACGAAGATGGAGCTGGATGTCACCAATCCGGAGAACCCGATGATCAGCAGTTTCCTCCCGAAGTCCTTCAGGTTCGTCTATGACTACATGGACACATCCGTGGTCTCCGGCCATCCTTACCTTCCGGTGCTGATCTCCGAGACGACTTCCCGGTACTACCACAGGAAGGATCCTCCGTCCGACAGGGAGGTCATCACCGCGTCCAGGATCTCGGGGGTGGACAGGAATCCGGTCCTGTCTCAGTTCACGGGCAACATGTACGTGAAGACGAATTTCTACGACAACTACATCAACATCTTTCAGGTGGAGATCCCGTCGCCGCTGTCCTCCTCCGGAATGACATATTACAACTACTATCTGGTTGACAGCCTTCAGGTGGAGGGGCGCAAGACCTACAAGATCCGCTTCCATCCTTCCCGATGGGTCTCCTCGCCGACATTCGACGGCGAGATGTCCATCGATGCCGGGGAATATGCCCTCCGGGACATCCATGTGCGGCTTAAGAAAGGTTCCAACGTGAACTGGGTCAGGGACATGACCATCGATGTGGAGAACCGCCGCCTGCCGGATTCGACGTGGTTCTACAAGCAGGACAGGATGTACGTGGACTTCTCGCTCACGACACGTGATTCCTCGAAGATGGTCACTTTCTTGGGCAACAGGCAGATAGACTATTCGAATCCGGATTTCACCACCACCTACAGGGATGACAGGGACGACATCAGCGCCCAGGTGCAGGCCGGGAAGGATGTGATCAACAATGACGAGAACTACTGGCAGAGTGTCAGGCCCTACCCTTTGAGCGAGAAGGAGCAGGGAATCTACGACATGGTGGACTCCATCAAGCAGGTTCCTCTCTACAAGGATGTCTATGCCGTGGCCGACATGCTCGTCAACGGATTCCTGAACACGAAATATGTCGGATTCGGCCCGTACTCATCACTGTTCAGTTTCAACGATCTGGAGGGAGGACGCGTCCAGTTGGGCGTGAGGACGACCAAGGAGTTCAGCAGGAGGTTCAGGGTCATGGGTTACGCCGCCTACGGCTTCAAGGACAGGACCTTGAAGGGAGGGGGGACATTTGAGTACATGTTCAACAACCAGCCGACCGCCAAACTGACCTTGTCGTACAAGCACGATGTGATGCAGCTCGGCAGCGGACCTACGGTCTATGGCAGCGGAAGTCTGGTGTCCTCAATCCTCACCAAAGCCAACAGCCAGAAGATGAGCATGGTGAATGACTACGCCATGTCCTTCCAGAAGGAGTGGTCCCAGAATTTCAACATGATCCTCGCCTTGGAGAGCCGCCGGATCTTCTCGAACAGATTTGTGCCGATGGTCTCTCCGGACGGGAAGGTGTTCAACTCGGTCGGGTACAACCAGGCGCATGCGCAGCTTCGCTTCTCGAAAGATGAGATCGTGACCCGTGGCGCTTTCGAAAAGTACTACATGTACTCCAAGTACCCGGTGGTGACATTCGATTTCATCGGATCGGCGAAAGGGATAGGGAAGAATGAATATTCCTGCTTCCGTCCCGAACTGACGGTCCAGTACACCCTGACGGTTCCGCCTGTGGGACTTTCCCGGTTCGACCTGAACACGGGAATGATCATAGGGAGGGTGCCGTACCCGATGCTCAAGATCCATGAAGGTAACGGAACCTACACATTCTCAAGGCATTCGTTTGCCTGCATGAACTACTACGAGTTCGCCTCCGACCTGTGGACGACCTTGTTCTGGGAACATAACTTCAAGGGATTCTTCCTCGGGAAGATTCCTCTGCTGCGAAGGCTGCAATGGCGCGAGGTGGCTTCCGTGAGGGCCGCCTACGGCACGATCCGGAAGGAGAACAACGGGATAAGGGGGGATGATTCCTTCGGTTCCGTGATGCTTTTCCCGGAGAAGATGGACAAGCTCAACCGTCCTTACGTGGAGATGGGCGTGGGTGTCACGAACATCTTCAGAGTCCTCCGCATCGACACCTTCTGGAGGATGACCCACCGCTACGAGTTGAAGGACGGCGTGAAGGTTCCGCATGACAACCGCTTTGTGGTCAACTTCGGTTTGGAGTTCCGGTTCTGACGCCTTATCTTTGCACGTGACATGTACGGAAAATTGACAATCCTGTTGCCGGTGCTTCTGTCATCGGCTCTTTTGAGTGTTCCGTTCCTGGTTCCGGGGACGGGCTGGCTGTCCCTGGTGGCCTTTGTCCCTCTGCTTCGGGCGGAGAAAATCGCCTCTGCGGACGGAATGAAAGGGTTCTGCCTGTGGCATTACCTGTGCTTCGCGCTCTGGAACGCGGCGACGACCTTCTGGGTCTGCAATGCCACGGTCGGCGGGGGGATTTTCGCGATCCTCGCCAACGCCTTTCAGATGTCGCTGGTCTTCGGGCTGTTCCGTTGGAGCCGCAAGAGGCTCGGCGGTGCGCTTCCGTACATATTCCTTGCCTTTGCCTGGATCGCGTGGGAGCGGTGGTACCTCACAACCGCGCAGATCAGCTGGCCCTGGCTCGTGCTCGGAAACGCCTTCGCCCGCACCACGGGGTGGATCCAATGGTATGAGTACACCGGCACGCTCGGCGGCTCGCTGCTTGTCTGGGCTGCCAATCTCAGCGTGTCCGGGATCCTTGAATCCCTGACTTCCGGACGTTGGAAGACATTCAACATGAAGGCGAAGTCGGCGGCTATTCTCGGCACGCTGACGCTGTTCGTCGCACCTCCCGTCCTGTCGATGTTCCTGAAGCCGGAGCCTTGTGAAGAGACCCTTGACGTTGTCATCGCGCAGCCGAACATCGATC
Organism: Bulleidia sp.; assembly: GCA_963623745.1. Classification (GTDB taxonomy): domain Bacteria; phylum Bacteroidota; class Bacteroidia; order Bacteroidales; family UBA932; genus Cryptobacteroides. Next base: position 6,324 of record CAVFMX010000046.1, on the reverse strand, counting down.
CGTACGACAAGTTCGGAGGCATGACGCAGGATGAGCAGAATGAATTGCTGATAGGTCAGTTCGCTGACATTCCGGACAGCGTGCCGGTGCTTCTGGTGGCTCCTGAGACCTTCACGGGGGACGTGGTGACCAACGATCCGTCCTCCAGCCCTACCGTACGGCGGTTCACGTCCTTTCTTGCCGGACATCCCAATGCCAGCCTGCTTGTAGGAGCCTCTTCACGAACCTATCTGAAGAGGGCATTGAGACCGTCCCACACGGCCCGCCGCGCCGGCGACGGGGGCTGGATGGAGACGCACAACTCCGCCCTGATGCTGGATGCGTTCAGTTCTCCGGAGATTTTCCATAAAAGCAAGCTTGTAGTGGGGGTTGAGATGACTCCCTATCCGGCGTTCTTCCGCAAGGTGGACGACTGGCTCGGAGGGGTGATGGGACGCTGCGTAGGTCAGGGAAAGGCCACACCGCTGCATTTCAATGAATATGCTCCCGTTTCCGGTGATGCCGCCTCAGTTTCCGGCACCGATGGTTTCGCTGCCGAGGGGGCCGTCGCCGTCAGGGAGACCTTCCCCGTCGGCTGCGCCGTCTGCTACGAATCGGTCTATGGGGAGTACTGCACTGAATATGTCCGCGGCGGCGCCCGGCTTCTGGCCGTGATCACCAACGACGCATGGTGGGGCGACACTCCCGGCTATGTCCAGCACCTGTCGTATTCCCGTCTCCGCGCCATAGAGACCCGCCGCTGGATCGCCCGCAGCGCCAACACCGGCATCTCCGCCATCATCGACCCGTCAGGTGAAGTGGTCTCCCGCACATCCTGGTGGCAGCCGGAGACATTGAGAGGCACGGTCGGCCTATGTGACGTTCAGACTTTCTTCGTCGTCCATGGTGACTTCATCGGCCGTCTCTCCACCCTCATGGCCGTCCTCATCCTTTTAGCCGCCCTCGCCCGCTGCCTCTCCCGTCAGATTTCCTGACCGCCGTAAGAAAAAAGTTATGCCGGGTCACCGCCTGAGCACGCCGACATCCTTCAGGACGGGTTCCGCGGACATTGCCTGCGGGTTGGTTCCCATGACGCCTTGCGGAACTTCCTGACCCAGAAGTGCGAAAAGCTGGGTCCAGTACTGGGGCATATGCCCGTCGGGAGCAAGGAAGTTCATCGGGTACTCGCTGAAAAGGTGGGAACCGTCGGAGGTGACGCAGGAGTGATAGACCAGCTCGCTGCAGTACATGGCTCCGTTGTCCGGCAGGAAATGCACGTCATAGGGCTGGCCGATGAAACTCTTCGCGTTCTCCACGAACCTGAGGGCCTGCTTCCCGCTGACCCGGGGTCTTTTGACTTCCAGAACGGGGAGGCTTCCGTCCTTTAGGGTGAAGTCCGTCAGGAAGGTGTCCAGCGGGTATCTGGCGACCCCGCGCTTTATGGTGGCGTCGATGATCCATGTGGAGTCTCCCCTCACCTCAAGCATGGCGACATGGATTGTCATTTTTGAGGAGTCAGCGCCGGATGTGGAAGAGGCGATGGCCTCTGACATGGAGTCCTCGCCAAGGTTGTAGCCGGACGGAATCCGGACAAAAAGCAGATCCCCGCTCCGCAGGGCCGGTCCATCGGCGGCTCCGGTGCAGGAGACGCACAATGCCAGCAGCACTGCCGTCTGTAAGATGATAAGTTTTCTCATGATGCCGGCAAAGGTACGCAAAGTCCGGACGATTTCCTACTTCATTGCGCGGTATTGCGCGGTGAGGTGCCGGCGACCCCGGGAATATTCGTGAATATTCGTAAATTTACAGCCATTATTCATGAATGCGGAATCGTGACATGGGGTTGATTGAAGATTATCTTTCCTACATCAGGGACATCCGGAGATACTCTTTCCGGACGCGGGCGATCTATTCGGATGCGCTGTCCGGGTTCGCGGAGTTCCGCGGGGCGGGAAGCGATGAGGCTCTGCTGGAGTCGCTCCGCCCTCAGGTCATCAGGAGCTATGAGGTTTTCCTCATGGAGGAAAGGAAGGACTGCCCCCGGACGGTGAGGCTGCACCTGTCGGTGCTGTCCGGGTTCTGCCGCTACCTGATGAAAGAGAAGAAGCTGACTGCCAATCCGGTGCGCGCAGTGGCGAAGCCCAAGGCGGAAAAAAGGCTGCCGGAGTTCTACAGGGAGGAGGCGATGAAAGAATATTTCGCCGGGACGGACTGTGACGCGTCCGAAGAGAACCTGACGCTGGTCACTGGGACTGACAAGGCCTCTGGGCTGGCATATTCAAGAAGACTGGAGAGGCTCATCGTGTCGGTGCTTTTTTGCACTGGGATGCGGCGGGCGGAGCTGATCGGCCTCCGGATAGGGGACGTGGATTTCTCCCGGCGGACGATGACGGTGAGGGGGAAAGGTGACAAGGTGAGAGAAATTCCGCTGGTTTCTTCGCTGTGTAAGGAAATTTCATTATATTTACAATCAGTTGAAACGATGGTCGGCCGCGCGAGATCGGCGGACGAGCCTTTGGCAGTCACCGGCAAGGGTCTGAAACTCTATCCGGTTTTTGTGGACAGGGCGATAAAGAGAGCGCTTGGGCGGATCGGAAGCATCACCGGGAGAAAGTCTCCACATGTGCTGAGGCATTCCCTCGCCACTGAACTTCTGGACGAGGGGGCGGATCTCAACTCGATAAAGGAGCTTTTGGGACACTCTTCGCTCGCCGCGACGCAGGTTTACACGCACAACACCGTCGAGAAACTGAAAAAAGTTTATGTTAACGCCCATCCAAGGGCAAAAAGCGGAGGTAAAAATGGAGATTAGAGTAAAATCCCTGAAGTTCGACGCGGATCAGAAACTGCTCGACTATGTGGAGAAAAAGGTCTCGAAGCTTTCCAGATTCAGCGAAAGCCTTGACGGAATGGAGGTGACCTTATCTTTGCTCAAGGAGCCGGACAACAAGAATGTCAGGATTCAGGCAAGGGCTTATGGTCAGGACCTTGTCATCGAAAGGAATTCCGCCTCTTTCGAGGATGCCGTCAGCGCCGCTGTCGATCTGATGAAGGAGAAGATCGTAAGGACAAAAGAAAAGAAATTCGAAGCATAAATGAAAACCGGACTGATTTTTGGCATGATGGCCGTGGCGGGAATCGTGACTGCGTGCTGTCAGCAGAGAGGTGTCGGAAGACAGGCTGCCGGAAACGGCGGGCCTGTCTTTCTTGATGAGACGAAAACAATCGAGGATAGGGTGGAGGACGTCCTCTCAAGGATGACGACCGAGGAGAAGGTGGCCGTGCTGCACGCCCAGTCCAAGTTCAGCTCCGCCGGAGTGCCCAGACTTGGCATCCCGGAGGTCTGGACCACCGACGGCCCCCACGGAATCCGCGCGGAGGTCCTTTGGGACAAATGGAGCCAGGCGGGGTGGACCAGTGACTCCTGCACGGCTTTCCCCGCTTTGACGGCTCTTGCCGCCACTTGGAACACGGAGATGTCGGCGCTTTACGGCAGGAGCATCGGCGAGGAGGCGCGCTACCGCAAGAAGGACGTGCTTCTGGGACCTGGAGTCAACATCTGCAGAACCCCTCTCAACGGACGCGGCTTTGAATATATGGGTGAAGATCCTTACCTTTCGGGACGCATGGTCGTGCCGTACGTTCAGGGAGTCCAGAGCAACGGGGTGGCGGCCTGCGTGAAGCATTTCGCTCTCAACAATCAGGAGCTCAACAGGTTCACGACAAACGTGACTGTGGATGACAGGACTCTCTACGAGATCTATCTTCCGGCCTTCAAGGCAGCTGTCACCGAGGGAAAAGCTTGGGCGATAATGGGTTCCTACAATCTTTACAGGAACCAGTGGTGCTGCCAGAACCAGTACACCCTGAACGACATCCTCAAGGGCGAGTGGGGTTTCGACGGTGTCGTGATCAGCGACTGGGGCGGAACCCACGACACGGATCAGGCCGTGAACAATGGTCTGGACATGGAGTTCGGCACCTACACCAACGGACTGAGCTGGTCTGTCTCAAACGCCTACGACAGCTATAACCTCTCCGGCCCTTACCTGAAAGGCCTCAATGAGGGCAAGTACGGCATGGACGTGCTTGATGGCAAGGTCCGCAGGGTTCTGAGGCTTATGTTCCGCACTGTCATGGACAGGAACCGTCCTTTCGGTTCGTTCGTGAGTCCGGAACACATTGCCGCAGCCAGAAGGATCGGGGCAGAGTCCATCGTGCTTCTCAAGAATGACGGCGGAATCCTTCCGATAAAGGATGCGAAAAAGATTCTTGTCGTCGGCGAGAACGCCGTCAAGATGATGACCGTCGGCGGAGGAAGCTCCTCTCTCAAGGTCAAGAACGAGGTCTCTCCTCTTGACGGAATCCGGGAAAGGTTCACGGGCTCGGAGGTCATCTATGAGCGCGGTTATGTCGGCGACACCGGCGGCCAGTACAATGGCGTGACCACCGGACAGGACCTCAGTGAGAGCCGTACTGCGGAGAGGCTGATCGCGGATGCCGTGGCCGCCGCCAAGAGGGCTGACTATGTGGTGTTCATCGGAGGTCTGAACAAGAGCGCGCATCAGGACGCGGAGAGTTCCGACAGGGAAAGCTACGGCCTGCCATATTCACAGGACGCGGTGATTGAAGCTCTTGCCGACGCCAATCCAAATCTGGTGGTGGTGAACATCTCAGGGAACGCCGTGGCGATGCCGTGGGCTGACAGGGTGCGGGGGATAGTTCAGGACTGGTACCTCGGAAGCGAGGCCGGACATTCCCTTGCCGATGTGCTTTCCGGCGATGTGACCCCTTCCGGCAAACTTCCGTTCACGATCGGCGCGACGCTTGCCGACTATCCTGTCCGGTCTGAGATCCAGTACCCGGGGATCCCTCGCAAGGAGACCGTCAAGATGGGCATTCAGGACAAGATCATCTACGACGAGACCTACACGGAAGGAATCTTCGTGGGCTACCGTTGGTTCGAGCGCGGTGCCGTCAAGCCGGCGTTCCCGTTCGGCCACGGTCTCAGCTACACCGCTTTTGAATATGACGAGCCGAAGACTTCCGGCTCGATCGACAAGGGTCTGACCGTCACGGTTCCTGTCAGGAACACCGGTTCTGTGGCCGGCGCGGAGATCGTGCAGGTCTATGTCAGCGCGCTTGAGAGTTCGGTCGAGCGTCCTGTGAAGGAACTCAAGGGTTTCGGCAAGATATTCCTTGAGCCAGGCAAGTCGGGCGAGGTGAAAGTCACCTTGGACAAGGCTTCCATCAGCTATTTCGATGCCGGGAAGCACGACTGGGTGGCCGAGAGAGGCAACTACAGGATTCTTGTCGGCGCTTCGTCGGCGGACATCCGCAAGACGTTGGATCTCAATTATTAAAGAAGCCTTCGATGGCTAAAGGTACAGTTGACGCCGGCAGTCAGTGCCGTGAGATAATCACCGCTGTCAGGTCAGGACAGTTCGCCCCCGTCTATCTTCTGATGGGGGACGAGCCGTACTACACGGACATGGTCTGCGACGCGGTTGTGGATAACGCCCTCGACGAGGCCTCACGGGATTTCAACGAGACAATCTGCTATGGTGCGGATGTGGATGCGGACACTGTCATCACGGCCGCCCGCAGGTTCCCTATGATGGCCGAAAGGCAGCTTGTGGTGGTCAAGGACGCTCAGGCTATGCGGGATCTGGAGAAACTCTCCATCTATTGCGAGAATCCTCTGGATTCCACTGTCCTTGTGCTTCTGATGCGCGGGGCTTCGGCAGACAAGCGGAAGGCGTTGTACAAACAGGCTTCCAAAAACGGGATCGTGGTGGAATCCGACGCGTTGAGGGACTACGAGATGCCTTCCTGGATCTCCCGGTATTATTCCGACCGGGGACTGTCCATTGATCCCGAGGCCGCTGCTCTGCTGGCGGAGTCGGCCGGGACGAATCTGGGGCGGATCGCTGTCGAGACCGACAAGATGCTGAAAAACCTGCCGGAAGGGACAAAACAGATCACTGTGGCGGACATCGAGCGGAATGTCGGTGTCAGCCGGGAGTTCAGCGTGTTCGAGCTGACCAAGGAACTCTCGGCGAAGAACGGCCCGAGATCCCTCAGGATTGCGGCAAGGATCGGCGGGGCGGCCAAGTTCGCCATGCCGATGGCTGTCAGTGCCCTCTACACCCATTTCGCCAGAATCCTGAAATATGCCGCCCTGAAGGAAAAGAACCGCTGCCCGGACCGGACCGCCATCGCCGCCGCCCTGCAAGGCGTGAATCCTTATTTCTGGAAGGAATATGACACTGCGGTGGCCAACTACCCGGTCCGCAAGGCGATGGAAGTGATCTCCCTGCTTTGTGAATATGACTACAAAGGCAA